>NZ_CP098325.1:3600000-3965144 GCF_023639785.1 Leclercia adecarboxylata | reverse complement strand
CTTCGCGCAGCATGTATTCCCACGGATAGAGCTTAAAGAGGTTGCTGATCACCTGATCCTGCAGGTCGGTGAACTGGCCTTTTTCACCCAGCCCGATATCTTCGATGTAGAGAAATTCGCTGGCCACGTCCGCCTCGGCGGCGCAATCCTGCAGGTACTGTACCGTACCCCGATCTTCGACCGTGTCACGACAGCAGGCAAAGTGCAGCAGGTTGAAGCCGTGCTGCTCGCGCAGTTCAGCGAAACGCTCAATCAGCTTTTCCTGCAGGCTGTTGAACTGGTCGCTGCCTTCCGGCAGATGGCCCGCGTTCTGCTGATCTTCCAGCCAGATCCACTGGAAGAAGGCCGCCTCATACAGGGAGGTTGGCGTATCGGCGTTGTTCTCAAGCAGCTTCGGCTCGCCGGTGCCATCCCAGGCCAGATCGAGGCGGGAATAGAGCGATGGCTGATTTGTTTTCCAGGACTGACGCACAAAGCCCCAGGTGTGTTTCGGAATGCGGAATCTGGTCAGCAGCTCATCGCTGGCAATCACCTTCTCCACCACCTTCAGGCACATCTGGTGCAGTTCTGCCGTGACCTCCTCCAGTTTTTCAACCTGGGCGAGGGTCAGCTTGTAATAGGCATCTTCACACCAGTACGGCTCGCCGTACATGGTATGGAAGTTGAAACCGTATTCGGTGGCTTTTTCGCGCCAGTCCGGGCGCTCAACAATGCTGACTCGTTCCATTGTCAGCCGCCCATTGAGCGTGTTGAGGTGCCGGTCGCGCTACGCTGCATAGTGTTCTGTTTAGCAACAGACTCACCAAAGCCGCCGCGGGTGACGGTGCTGGTGGTGGCCGGTTTTGGCGCCATGGCGGTTTTCGGAACGGTCATGGTGCGGCCTGGCTGAGCGGCGCCATAACCTTTGCCGCTGGCATCGGTGTACTGGCCGTAAGCCGGGCTGGCCGGGTTTTTCGAACTGAACAACGGCTGCTGCTGGTAGCCTGCGCCGCCGCTCATCAGACGGCCCATCATGTAACCGGCCATTAATGGCATCCAGAAGCTACCGCTGGATTGCGCCTGAGCCTGGTTTTCGGGGGCCATGCCCGCCTGTGCTGGCGCCTGCTGGCACTGGCCTTCGCCAAATTCCGCCACGCAGTCTTCACGGCTGGCGTATTTTGGCGCGGTGCGCTCCGCTTCTTTCAGGGCATTGTTGTATGAAGCGGTACACTCTGCGCTTTTACCGGTGGCTGCAGCACAGTCATCGGCATTCTGATAGAGCGATACCGTTTCGTCAGTTTTCTCACAGCCTGCCAGCATAAATACGGCGCCCAGCGCCAAAGCGACAGGAGTGAGGTGACGCGCGTTCCAGCTTTTGCGGAACGTAGCGTGATTAATGGATTTTGTCCGTTTCATGATTGTCTTCCAGGACCCAGTGGTAAAACACAGAAAATAACGCTCAGAATAGAGGATGAGTGGTGGAAAATGAAGCGATGGGGGCGAATCTGGGGGATCTTTACGTTGGCTTACGTTTTTTTGTCGGACAGCGCGATGATACCCGGCCTGGAGAGCCCTGGCCGGGTATAAACATCAGTTCGCGTTAGTGCTTGCAGCGGCTGCGGTTAAGCCATCAGCAGAGGCTACCTGCTGTGGGTTTTCCGGGGCCACAACTTCTGGGGTGGTGGAGATAGGTTTACCCAGAGCGCCGTTCAGCGCCTGCAGATCCTGCTCGTTCAACGTACCCAGCGCTTGCTTAATGTTCAGCTGGTTAATCAGGTAGTTGTAACGAGCGTTGGAGAGCTGTTGTTTAGCGTTATACAGCGTGGTGGTCGCATCCAGCACGTCAACGATGGTACGGGTACCTACCGCGTAACCGGCTTCTGACGCATCCAGTGAACTCTGGGCAGACACCACGGCCTGTTTGTAGGCGTTGATGCTGCTGACAGAGGCGTTCACGTTGTTGAAGGAGGAACGCACGGTCTGCACAACGCTGCGGTGCGCGCTTTCAAGCTGCTCGCTGGCACCGACAAAGTTGTACTGCGCCTGTTTAACCTGAGAATTGACCTGGCCGCCCTGATAGATTGGCAGGGAGAAGTTCAGGCCGATTTTATTCTGGCCGACATCGCTGTCGTTGTACTGGGCGCCGCTGGTTCTGGAACCGCTGTAGCTGGTATTAGACACGCCGGTAGACGCGCTCAGGCTCAGGGTTGGCAGATGGCCATCCTGCGCGAGGCGGATCTGCTCGCGGGCCAGATCCTGGCTCAGACGCGCCTGCAGCAGGCTGAGATTGCGGTTTTCAGCTTCTTTCAGCAGGGCATTCACCGCCTGCGGCTTTTCAGCTTTGAAGCGTTCAACGTTCAGCGAGGCCAGCTGTGGATAGTAGTTACCGGTGACCTGACGCAGTTGTTCTACCGCGTTATCCAGATCGTTACGCGCCGTCACTTCGTTCGCCAGGACGCTGTCGTACTGTGAACGGGCGTTCTGCACGTCGGTGATGGCGACCAGACCCACGTTGAAACGCTGGGTAGTCTGATCGAGCTGACGGTAGATGGCTTGTTTCTGCGCTTCAATGTAGGAGAGCGTGTCGATGGCGCTCAGCACTCTGAAGTAGGCGGTTGCGGTGTTAAGGATCAGCGTCTGCTGGTCAGTCTGATAGGTGACATCCTGAATACCGGCCGATTTTTCCTGCAGGCTCAGGGTGCGCCATTTAGACATATCAAACAGCGTCTGGGTTAACTGGAGTGAACCGCTGGTTACGTTGGAATCGATGCCGTTAGCATCACGGTAACCGTTGTTATAGGTATAGTCTGCACCTAAACCCAACTGTGGTAATAATGGGCTGCGTGCTTCATTAATCTTTTCAAAGGCAGCATCACGATCGGCGGCGGACTTACGCAGTTCCGGGTTGCTCAGACGTGCCTGCTTATAAACCTGCATCAGGTCCTCTGCCTGACTCAACGCGCTGAAGCCCGTCAGGCTCAGGCCGATGAGGATGGGGAGCAATTTCTTCATTTGCTTTCCTTGTTGTGAAGCTTAGTTAGCGCTGATCTCATTAAAAAATATCCACCGATTCTAGCAGACTTCGCCACTGCAAAATGTTGGCGTTCCGTGCCATGCGGCAATAACTTGCAGCAATTTACCATACTGAGGTAGAAACCGCAGTTTAGCAAAATTGAATTTCACGTTAACGTCACCATTTATAACAGGATGCAAACATGCGTAAACCAGAAAAGATGCCAGTGACTTTCACCAAAAACGATGTAGAAATTATTGCACGAGAAACGCTCTACAGCGGATTTTTTTCGCTGGAATTATACCGTTTTCGCCACCGTCTGTTTAACGGCGAAATGAGTGGTGAGGTGAAGCGCGAAATTTTTGAGCGCGGGCATGCTGCAGTCTTGCTACCCTTTGACCCAGTGCGGGACGAAGTGGTACTGATAGAGCAGATTCGCATTGCCGCGCTGGATACCAGCGAAAGCCCGTGGCTGCTGGAAATGGTCGCCGGGATGGTTGAAGCGGGCGAAACGCCGGATGACGTAGCGCGTCGCGAGGCGATGGAAGAGGCCGGGCTGGTTGTCGGGCGCACAAAACCGATTTCGAATTATCTGGCAAGCCCTGGGGGCACCAGCGAGCGTTTATCGGTTCTGGTAGGCGAAGTGGACGCCACGACCGCGCAAGGTATTCACGGTCTGGTTGATGAAAACGAAGATATTCGTGTTCATGTGGTAAGCCGGGAGCAGGCTTATCAATGGGTAGAAGAGGGGAAAATCGACAACGCGGCTTCTGTCATCGCTTTGCAATGGCTACAGCTGCACTATCAGGACTTACGAAACGAGTGGAAAAAATGAAGCGTTATACACCTGACTTCCCTGAAATGATGCGCCTGTGCGAAACCAATTTCGCCCAGCTGCGCCGATTGCTGCCGCGTAATGACGCGCCCGGCGAAACAGTGAGCTATCAGGTGAGCAACGCGCAGTATCGGTTAACGATTACGGAATCAACCCGTTACACTACGCTGGTGGAAATTGAACAAACGGCGCCTTCCATCAGCTACTGGAGCCTGCCGTCGATGACGGTGCGGCTGTACCATGACGCGATGGTCGCTGAAGTGTGTTCAAGTCAGCAGATCTTCCGCTTCAAAGCGCGATATGATTACCCAAATAAAAAGTTGCATCAACGTGACGAAAAGCATCAAATTAATCAGTTTCTGGCCGACTGGCTAAGATACTGTTTAGCACATGGAGCGATGGCGATTCCGGTTTGTTAGCGTCGTGAAACCTACCTAAGGACACCATTTGGAAAGCCTGTTGAACCTGACTGTTGCTGGTGGGGCGCCAGTCAGGGTATTACAAATTACCGATACTCACCTGTTTGCCAATAAGCATGAAACCCTGCTGGGTGTGAATACCTGGGAGAGTTATCAGGCTGTTCTGGAAGCCATTCATGCCCAGAAGCGCGAATGCGATCTGATAGTCGCAACGGGCGATTTGGCGCAGGACCAAACCGCCGCGGCTTATCAGCATTTTGCTGAAGGTATCGCGAGCTTTAACGCGCCCTGCGTCTGGCTACCCGGAAATCACGATTTTCAACCTGCGATGTACAGCGCGCTCCAGGATTCCGGTATTTCGCCAGCCAAACGGGTTTACACCGGTGATCACTGGCAAATTCTGCTGCTCGACAGCCAGGTCTTCGGCGTGCCGCACGGCGAGCTGAGCGATTTTCAGCTGGAGTGGCTTGAAGCGAAACTTGAAGCCGAGCCGGAGCGTCACACTCTTCTTTTACTGCATCATCATCCGCTGCCAGCGGGATGCAGCTGGCTCGATCAGCACAGCCTGCGCAACTCTGCCGCGCTGGATCAGGTGCTGGAGAAATTCCCACGGGTGAAGCATTTACTCTGCGGCCATATTCACCAGGAGCAGGATCTCGACTGGAACGGTCGTCGCCTGCTGGCTACGCCTTCTACCTGTGTGCAGTTCAAACCGCACTGCGCGAACTTCACGTTAGATACCATTGCGCCAGGCTGGCGCTGGCTGGAACTGCATGCCGACGGCTCGCTGACGACCGACGTCTGCCGCCTGCAAGGCTCAGCGTTCCGCCCGGATACCGCTTCAGAAGGATACTGATGTCTGCGCTCCTGTATCTGCACGGGTTTAACAGCTCCCCGCGCTCGGCAAAAGCGACGCTGTTTCGCCAATGGCTGGAGGTGCATCATCCCCACGTCGAGATGATCGTTCCGCAACTGCCGCCGTACCCGGCTGACGCCGCCGAAATGCTGGAGGCCATCGTCATGGCGCACGGTGGTGAGCCCTTTGGCGTGGTGGGTTCCTCCCTCGGCGGCTACTACGCCACCTGGCTGTCCCAGTGCTTTATGGTGCCTGCTGTGGTGGTGAACCCGGCGGTGCGGCCATTTGAGCTGCTGGTTGGCTATCTTGGCCACAACGAGAACCCCTACACCGGGCAGCAATATGTGCTAGAGTCTCGCCATATTTACGACCTCAAAGTCATGCAGATTGATCCGCTGGAAGCGCCAGATCTCATCTGGCTGCTGCAACAGACGGGTGATGAAGTGCTGGATTACCGCCAGGCAGTGGCGTATTACGCCTCCTGCCGCCAGACTGTAGAAGAGGGCGGTAATCATGCCTTCACGGGCTTTGAGGATCATTTCACCCAGATTGTCGATTTCCTTGGTCTGCACAGCCTCTGACAATCGCTGCGAATTGCTAGTTTAAATCATGACGCAAACCTATAACGCTGATGCCATTGAGGTACTCACCGGGCTTGAGCCGGTTCGCCGCCGTCCGGGGATGTACACCGATACCACGCGCCCAAACCATCTGGGCCAGGAAGTTATTGATAACAGTGTTGACGAAGCGCTGGCGGGCCATGCCAGACGCGTTGACGTTATCCTGCATGCCGACCAGTCGCTGGAAGTGATCGACGACGGTCGCGGCATGCCTGTGGATATCCACCCGGAAGAGGGTGTTCCGGCCGTTGAGCTGATCCTCTGCCGCCTGCATGCGGGCGGTAAGTTCTCCAACAAAAATTACCAGTTCTCGGGTGGCCTGCACGGGGTAGGTATCTCCGTGGTTAACGCCCTGTCAAAACGGGTTGAAGTGACCGTTAAGCGCGACGGCCAGGTCTACAACATCGCCTTCGAGAACGGGGATAAAGTGCAGGATTTGAAGGTGATCGGAACCTGCGGCAAACGCAATACCGGCACCAGCGTCCACTTCTGGCCGGACGAGAGCTTCTTCGACAGCCCGCGCTTCTCCGTCTCACGCTTAACGCACATTCTGAAAGCGAAAGCGGTGCTCTGCCCTGGGGTTGAAATCACCTTCAAAGATGAGGTCAACAACAGCGAGCAGCGCTGGTGCTACCAGGATGGCCTGAACGATTATCTGGGCGAAGCGGTTAACGGCCTGCCGACCCTGCCGGAAAAACCGTTTATCGGTAATTTTGCCGGTGATACGGAAGCGGTGGACTGGGCGCTGCTGTGGCTACCGGAAGGCGGCGAGCTGCTGACCGAAAGCTACGTTAACCTGATCCCCACCATGCAGGGCGGGACGCACGTTAACGGCCTGCGCCAGGGCCTGCTGGACGCGATGCGTGAGTTCTGCGAATACCGCAACATTCTGCCGCGCGGCGTGAAGCTGTCGGCGGAAGATATCTGGGAGCGCTGCGCCTACGTACTGTCGGTCAAAATGCAGGATCCGCAGTTTGCCGGGCAGACCAAAGAGCGCCTCTCCTCACGCCAGTGCGCGGCGTTTGTCTCCGGCGTGGTGAAAGATGCCTTCAGCCTGTGGCTAAACCAGAACGTGCAGGCGGCAGAGATGCTGGCCGAAATGGCGATTTCCAGCGCCCAGCGCCGTCTGCGTGCCGCGAAGAAAGTGGTGCGTAAAAAGCTCACCAGCGGCCCTGCGCTGCCGGGCAAGCTGGCGGACTGTACCGCGCAGGATCTGAACCGCACCGAGCTGTTCCTGGTGGAAGGGGACTCTGCGGGCGGGTCGGCCAAGCAGGCGCGCGATCGTGAATATCAGGCGATCATGCCGCTGAAGGGTAAGATCCTCAACACCTGGGAGGTCTCTTCCGATGAGGTGCTGGCGTCGCAGGAGGTGCATGACATCTCGGTGGCGATCGGTATCGATCCGGACAGCGAGGATCTCAGCCAGCTGCGTTACGGCAAGATCTGTATCCTTGCGGATGCGGACTCCGATGGGCTGCACATTGCCACTCTGCTGTGCGCGCTGTTCGTAAAGCACTTCCGCAGCCTGGTGAAAAACGGCCATGTGTATGTGGCGCTGCCGCCGCTGTACCGTATCGATCTCGGTAAAGAGGTCTATTACGCCCTGACGGAAGAAGAGAAAGCGGGCGTGCTGGAGCAGCTCAAGCGCAAGAAGGGCAAACCTAACGTGCAGCGCTTTAAAGGGCTGGGCGAGATGAACCCGCTCCAGCTGCGTGAAACCACGCTCGACCCTAACACCCGCCGCCTGGTCCAGCTCACCATCAGCGATGAAGATGAGCAGCAGACCAATGCGATGATGGATATGCTGCTGGCCAAGAAGCGTTCGGAAGATCGTCGCAACTGGCTGCAGGAGAAGGGCGACCTGGCGGATATCGAAGGCTGATAAAATGCCGGTGGGCTATTTGCCCGGCGGCGCTTCGCTTGCACGGGCCTACGGGGTTTGTAGGCCGGGTAAGGCATCGCCGCCACCCGGCAATTCCTCAGGCCGCACCATGATTCTTCCGGTACTGTAAGGGCGTCTCTCCGATGCCCTTTTTAAATGCGCTGATAAAGTACGTCACGTCCGAAAACCCCACCTTTGCGGCGATCTCCCGCACGCTCGCCTCTGAGTGCAGCAGAGACTCGCAGGCTTTGCGTAACCTCAAGGTATTCAGGTAATCGTGAATTTTCTCTCCCGTTTCGGCATGGAATTTTCGCGATACGTAGCTGCGTGATTTCCCCAGCTCACTCGCCAGCGCATCCAGGCTGAATTTTTGCTGGTAATGCTCATCCAGCCAGAACATCACCTGGCTGGCGATGCCGTTGCTGTTCCCGGGCTGGCCTTCGTCGTCGTGCGGCAGCATGGCGAACAGGCTAATCAGCAGGCTGGCGACGCGCTCGCTGTTTAACGGCGGCGGGTAGCAGCTGAACAGATGATCGATATGGCTGTGGCAGTGCGCCACGTCTGCCACCCAGGCCTCTCCCCCGCGCCGGGACAGCGTCTCGAGCCGCTGCCGGGTGTGGGGGAAATCGCGCAGGGCTTTCATCACTGCGTGCTGGTCGAGATGAATAATGGTCCGGCGGTAGCTGGCCTCCGCCTGGGCATCGACCATCACCTTATGCAGGGTGAACGGCGGGAAGAAAAAGAGCCTGCCGGGGCGCATGGTGTAGTGGCGGTTATCGACAATCGCCACGCCAAAGCCCTCTTCAACATAGAGAATCTCCAGACACTGGTGCCAGTGGTGATAGCGCACGGTGTTGGCGAACAGGCGACTGAACGACACGATGGTATCGTTCAGGGCAATCAGCTCAAGGTGTTCCGCCGTAGGTGTCTCGCGCATAGTGCAATAAAACTCAACTTTTCCCTTACCCTGCCCCTTTATAAACCACCTTTTTAAATTTTCTCAACTGCGGGTTTATTCATCTCTCACTCCTGTGACCCGGCTAACATTTCTGCACCTTGCTGATTAACTATGCTTTGCCGCAGTTGATTACGAGGACGAGCCTATGTGCGCGGTAAACAAAGAAAAATCAAATCCGTTGTCATCCCGCCAGGATCTGGTGGCGTCGCTGAACAGGTTGTTAACGGCTGTGGACAAGCAGTTCCCGGCGGGCAGTTCACGTTTTTCGCTGGGCGATACCTGTGCCCACTACGCTACGGATGTTGCCCGTATGGAGGGGTTATCCCGGGTGTTGTGGGGGCTGTTTCCGCTGATGGCCGCAGGGGACAGCACGCCGTTCAGCGACAAGTACATCACCGCCATTAAGCAGGGCACCGACCCACAAAGCGCAGGCTACTGGGGCGAAACCGCGCCCTACGATCAGCGTCTGGTGGAGATGGCGGCCTATGGCCTGGGGCTGGCGCTGCTGCAGGAGAAGCTCACCGATCTGTTCAGCGAGCGCGAGGTGATGAACCTGCACGCCTGGCTGAACCAGATCACCGACGCGCAGATGCCGGACAGCAACTGGAACTACTTCGCCATTATGGTCCAGCTTGGCTTTAAGCGCGCCGGACTGCCGTACGACCAGCAGGCCATTGATCGCCGCTTCGCGATGATGGAGGCCTACTATCTGGGCGATGGCTGGTATTCCGACGGTCCCGGCCGGCCAAAAGATTACTACATCTCGATGGCCTTTCACTTTTACGGCCTGATCTACGCCACCCTGAGCGGGGATGAAGCCCGGGCAGAGGTGCTGCGCCAGCGCTCGCGCCTGTTTGCCGAAGATTTTATCTATATGTCCGCTGCCGACGGCGCGTCGGTGCCCTTTGGCCGCAGCCTGACCTACCGCTTCGCGATGGTCGCCTTCTGGAGCGCAGTGGCCTTTTCCGGGCTGGAGGTCTTCACACCGGGCATTGTGAAAGGGATCATCCTGCGCCATCTGCGCTGGTGGCAGCAGCAGCCTGTCACCGATCGCGACGGCATCCTGACGCTCGGCTTTGCCTACCCGAATCTGGCGATGTGCGAGGACTATAACGCGCCGGGCTCGCCCTACTGGGCGCTGAAAACCTATCTGATTCTGGCGCTGCCGGAGAGCCATCCGTTCTGGCAGGCGCAAGAGCAGCCGCTGCCCGTGCTTGCCGAAAAACGCGTCATCCCCCATGCCCGGCAGATCCTGATGCAGGCGGATCACGTCACGATGCTCACCGCCGGGCAGCTGGAGCTGAACAACTACGTCAATACCGAGGCGAAATACACCAAATTTGCCTACTCCAGCCGCTTTGGTTTCACCATCGAGCGCGGACGCTTCGGCATCAAGCATGCCGCCTGCGACTCTATGCTGCTGCTGGCGGATGGCGATAACTACTTCCGCGGACGCCGCGAATGCGAGGAGGTTCGCGTCGACGAGAACTTCATTTTTTCGCGCTGGTCGCCCTGGCACGACGTTCATATCGAGACCTGGCTGGTGCCGTTCGGCGAGTGGCACCTGCGCCTGCACCGCATCAACAGCGCGCGCACCCTGCAAACGGTGGAGGGCGGATTTGCGGTCATGAAGACCGCCCCCCGGCTTATCGGCCGCGGCAGTTTCCTGAAAGCCGCGAACGGCAGCAGCGCGATTGTCGATCTCTCGCCGGTGATCGCCCGTCAGCCTGACAGCGTAGTGACGCCGCCGAACAGCAGCATCATGTTTGCCGAATGCGCCGCCATTCCGGTGCTCGCCACCACACTTTTGCCCGGAGAGCGCTGGCTGTGCAGCGCGGTGCTGGCAACCGGAGAAGAGAGGGCAGAAGTAAACATTCCGCAACTGGACATCAAAGATAACCGGGCCGTGATTTGCGCGTCCGGAAGCGAACGTAAGCTGTCGTTCATTTTATAAGCGCCTTACCCTGAATATCGGCGAGGATGGTATGAGTAACAAAACTGAATATTACAAAATCAGCAGTTTTATTTTTCTCTATTTCTTTACCTGGTCAGCCAGTATTGGCCTGCTGGCAATCTGGCTTGGGCAAAAAGCGAATCTCAGCGGCTCGGTCATCGGTACGGTATTTGCGGTGAACGGCATCTTCTCCGTTATTCTGAAACCGATCTACGGCTATATTCTGGATAAGATCGGCATGAGCAAATACCTGCTCTATTTCGTGGTGGCGATGTCCGCCCTGATGGCGCCGTTCTTTATTTACGTTTATCAGCCGCTGTTAATGTCCAACACCATGCTGGGGATTATTATCGGCGCGCTCTATTTAAGTTTCGCGTGGTATGCGGGCGTCGCGGCCTGTGAATCCTATTCCGACCGTTTCAGCCGTCTGAACGGCATGGAATTTGGCCAGATCCGCATGTGGGGCTCGCTCGGCTGGGCGGTGGCCTCCTCGTTTTCCGGCCTGCTGTTTAACCTCTCTCCGGCGTACAACTTTATTATGGGCAGCGTGGCGTCGGTGATCATGCTGATTGTCCTGCTGAGCCTGAAGGTGAATACCAACTCGGCCCACGCCGGTGAGGTACTGACCAAAGAGAAAATTGCCCCAGCGGATGTCTATGCCTTACTGCGCAGCCGCAAGTTCTGGGCCTTCTGCCTGTATGTGGCGGGCGTGGCGTGGATGATGTTTATCGCCGAGCAGCAGTTCTCGCGCTATTTCGTCACCTTCTTCGATGATGTGCATCAGGGTAACGCGGTGTTTGGTTATCTGGGTACCGTGCAGTCGGGGATGGAATTCGTCATGTATATGGTGATCCCGCTGTTCGTGAACTTTATTGGGGCCAAACGCGGGTTATTGATCGTCGGCCTGATTGTCGGGGCGCGGCTGATTATTTCCGGGATGTGCGATTCGCACCTGCTTATTTCCGTCCTCAAGCCGCTCTACGGCCTGGAAATCTGTCTTCTGCTGGTGTCGGTCTTTAAATATATCGCCGAGCATTTCGATAAACGCGTCAATGCCACCATGTATCTGTTGGGCTATCAGGCGATGCTTTACGTCGGCAACGTCGTGGTCTCTTCCCCTGCGGGATATATGTATGACCGCATCGGCTTTGAGCAAACCTATATCATCATGGGCGCCACGGCGCTGACCTTTACCCTGATTTCCGCCTTCACGTTATCCGCCTGCCAGAGCAAATGGCGCGGGGCAAAAACGCTGAACGTTGCAGAACACCATTAATTTACGCCGTCAAAGAAGGAACCGAATTATGTTAAGTCGTATCACTGAGGAGCGTCTGGGCGATATTCCTGTGCCCGTGGATGAACATGCCTTTAGCGATGAATTAAGCTCGGCGCGCCGCCACATCCTCGACCTGATTAGCCGTCATTTAACGGAATTCGGCGACAAGTTCCCGGCAGAAACCTGCCAGCAGGGATCCTATCCGCTGACCGATAACGTCGAGTGGACCACCAGCTTCTGGACCGGGCAGCTGTGGCTGGCGTGGGAGATGAGCGGCGACGAAAGGTTCCGCGCGATGGCCCGGAAGCACACCCGCTCATTTGGCCTGCGCATCGCCGGGCGCAGCGACACCAATACCCACGATCTTGGCTTTCTGTATACGCTCTCCTGCATGGCAGACTGGCGCCTGACCGGTAACCGCGAAGCGCGCGGCTTCTCACTGCTGGCGGCAGAAGCCCTGCTGGAGCGCTTCCACGAGAAGGCAAAGATCATCCAGGCCTGGGGCGATCTGTCCGATCCGGAACAGGCCGGACGGATGATCATCGACTGCAACATGAACCTGCCGCTGCTCTACTGGGCGACGGAGCAGACCGGGGATCCGCGCTTTGCCGAGGCTGCTAAAGCTCACGTAATGCAGGCCGCGACCTGTCTGATTCGTGACGATGCCTCCACCTTCCACACCTACTATATGGATGTGGTCACCGGCGCGCCGCGCTACGGCAATACCCAGCAGGGCTATGCGGATGACTCCTGCTGGTCCCGCGGCCAGGCGTGGGGGATTTACGGCTTTCTGCTGAGCTACATCTACACCGGCGACGAGACGATGATTGCCCTGTCGAAGCGGCTGGCGAACTACTTCCTGAATCGTCTGCCGGAAGATTACGTCTGCCACTGGGATCTGGCGCTGGTGGGCACCGATGCGCTGCGGGATTCCTCTTCGGCGGCAATCGCGGTCTGCGGCCTGCTGGAGCTGGTGAAGCACCTGCCGGTAACCGACCCCGACCGGACGCGCTATCTGGCGTGGGCGAAAGGCATTATGTCGTCGCTGACGAAGCACTATCTGATGGGGAAAGAGGAGAAGGGCAACGGCGTGCTGAAGCACTCGGTCTATCACCTCGCCAGCAATAAAGGCGTGGATGAGTGTGCAAGCTGGGGGGATTACTTCTACGTCGAAGCGCTGGTGCGCTTTACCCAGAGCTGGAAACTGTACTGGTAAAAATAGTGGGGTGGCTTGTCACCACCCCAGCACTTCTGTAATGACCCGTCGATAAGGGGTGTCGATTTGCGCGGGCACCCGGTTAAAATAGTCCCGCGCGTGGCTCCGCACATCGCCGCGGAGGTTATCCAGATAAGCGATGGCCTCGTTCGCCGTGGGGACCCGACCCTCCAGCGAGGCGCTCCTCGGCGGCAGGCCGGTCCAGATCACGGCGTCGATACCTTTCTCCACCGCCCATCTGGATAGCACTCCGGTATGACGCCCGGCGATCGTCAATGAGCCGATCCCGTCGCAGCGATCATCAGGAATACCCTCCCGTTCGCGCAGCGCCTGGCAGGCCTGGTTCAGCGTTTCGGCGTTCAGCCACGCCCACAGCACCGGAACGGCAGGAGCGTTCATGCAGATGGCGGTAGCCAGTTCGCCGCCGTCGCTGACCCGACAAAATTCCACGGGCAGCGACGGACCGTCGGTTTTCCACTCCCCGGCGACGGTAAGCGGGCCGCTTTTCCATATCAACGAGCCCCAGCCCAGACAGGCTATTTTCATCACGTCATCACGACGCTATCAGGCTTCAGGGATACGCAGCGTCTGCCCCGGATAAATTTTATCGGGGCTGGAGAGCATAGGGCGGTTGGCTTCAAAGATTTTGTTGTACTTTGACGCATCGCCGTACACGGTTTTGGAGATGGCGCTCAGTGTATCGCCCGATTTAACCGTGTAGTAGGTGGCTTCATGCTGGGTGTCAGTGGCGGTAATGCTGTTTTCCACCTCGCTGACCCCGGCGATATTCCCCACCGCGACCTGGATTTTTTCTTTCTGCTCCTGGGTGAGTCCGTCACCCGTCACCACGGCCTTACCGTCGGTAACATTAACCTGCACCTTATCGGCGCCCGGTAAATTGAGCTTTTTCAGATGCTCTGAGACTTTATCGCTTTGACCTTTGTGATCGGTCAGATTGTCCCACAGCTTTTCACCTGCCTCTTTAACAAAGTTAAAAATTCCCATTCCTTTTCTCCAGTGAAAAATAAGTACCGAAGTAAGCATAGCAGGGAAGGTGGAGGGTCATAAGGCAGATCCTCTCCGAAAAAGAGAGGATCAGGTAGGCATATTCTTAAAGTGCTGGTTCGAGGATACGAATATGGGTTTCCAGAACGTCACCTTTCACCGCCTCGCTCCACGCCTTCATGTGCGGGGTTTGCAGATGCGCTTCGAGGTGCGCCACGGTTTCCCACTGCTCAACCATGATGATTGAGTCCGGGGCGGTCGCCTGGAAGCTGACGCCTGCGGCGGCGTCCACCATCGGCGCGTAGCCGTGGCAACCGGCTTCTTTAAGAACGGTCGGGATAATTTTCGCGAACTGATCCAGCACCGCCTGGCGGTGATGTTGTCCAGGACGGGTACGGATTTCAGCAATAACGGTAAGCATGGTTAACTCCTTCTAATTCCAGGCTACCAGTTAAGCAAAAATCTCAGCCAGATGCTTGCGATATTCTGCGATATAGCGCGGGACATCAGGCATTTTAATTACGTCATTGACGATAAAGGTTGGCAGCGCGGTCATGCCCAGAAACTGATTCGCTTTATGGAACGGAAGATAGGCACCGTCTACGCCCACGCCTTCAAAGAACTGGTCTTCTTCGGTGAAAGCCTCTATCGGGGCGTTCCAGGTCAGGGAGAGCATATATTTTTTGCCCTGGATCAGGCCGCCGGAACCGTACTTCTTCGAGGCGTCTGAACGGGTGCGGCCATCGCTGGCGTACAGTGAGCCGTGCCCTTCGGTAAAGACGTCGTCCATGTACTTTTTCACGGTCCAGGGCGCGCCCATCCACCAGCCAGGCATCTGCCAGATAACGACGTCCGCCCAGAGGAAGTTCTGCACTTCAGCCTGGATATCGTACTCGCCGTCGGTGCGCACGACTTTAACATCATGCCCGGCGTCGCGCAGGAAACCGTCCGCGACCTCGGTCAGGGTGTCATTCAGTTGACCATTGGAGTGGGCGAATTTTTTCGCGCCGTTGATAATCAGAATATTGCTCATTAAGTTGTCCTCAGAGTAGCGAGTCTGAGGGCCATTCTACGCGCGACAGCGGTGCGGTAAAATGAGCAGAATGTGCAAAGTCTTTTGCTAAAAATGCAATAATCCCTACCAGCCGAGGGTGACGGCAAACCCGCCTTCCGGCGCATTCCTGAGCGTGACGGTCATCCGGTGCAGGGCGGCAATACGCTTCACGATGGATAACCCCAGCCCGCTGCCGGTTTGCTCCTGCCCTGGCGGGCGATAGAAGCGTTCGCCGAGCCGCGTCAGCACGTCGGGGGCAATACCCGGCCCGTTGTCACGCACGGTAAAACTGCGGCTATCAAGGATCACCTCCACCACGCTGCCGCGCGGGCTGTAGCGCACGGCGTTATCCAGCAGGTTTCGCACCAGCAGGCTCAGCAACAGCTGCTGGCCGGGGCGGGTGACCTGTGGGGCGTTGAGATTCAGGCGCAGCTCGATCCCGGCCTGCCGGGCGGAATAATAGCTATCCATCATCGCGGACTGAAGCAGATCGGCCAGATTCAGGGACTCCACGTCATCGAGGTTCTCCAGCGAATCCAGGCGCGACAGCGTCAGGAGCTGCTCAACCAGTCGCGAGGCCCGGTCGATACCGGCATGCAGCTGAGTCAGGGCTTTCGCCTGCGCTTCGGGATCGTCCAGCGACAGCTGCGCCACCTCGGTCTGCACTTTCAGGGCGGTGAGGGGGCTGCGCAGCTCGTGGGCGGCGTCCGAGGTAAAACGGCGCTCGCGAGCCATCATCTCCTGGGTGCGGGCGAAGAGATGATTCAACGCGTCAAGCAGCGGGCGAACTTCAACCGGTACGCCGCGCGTCACCAGCCGGTCGGTGGCGTCCGGCGAGCGGGTGCGCAGGGTTTGCGCCAGTTTTTTCAGCGGCCAGAGTTCACGGCTCAGCAGCACGATAAGCAACAGCAGCATCACCGGCAGCGCTACCAGCCACGGCGTGAGCTGCGAGCGCACCACGTCCAGCGCCATCTCCTGACGGTACTCCCGCTCCTGACCGACCACCACCCGGTACTTGCCGTCCGGTGAGGTGAGCCATAAGAATCGCCATTCGTCGTTATCGTCGTCCAGCCGCCCGTTGTCGAAGCCCTCCCGGCGATAGTGGTACGGAATGTCGCGTCCGTTCTCGCCGTCGTTCAGCACCATTTTGCCGTCGGGGGTGTAGATGGCGAAGGCCAAGGCGTCGTCATCCAGATGCCCGTGTTTCGCTTTTTTGGGCACGTCGCGCATGCGCGCCGGGGCGTGGATCTCGTCGAGATCCATCGTCAGCAGCCGTTTCGCAAACAGCATTTGCTGGGTGTCGAACAGCTTATCGAGCTTATCGGTGGTCTGGTGCCAGGCGACAATACTGGCGGCGAACCACGCCGCCAGGGACAGCACCAGAAACAGCAGCGTCAGGCGCAGCTTCAGGCTCAGGCGTTGGGTCAGTTTCATGCATCACCCAGGGTATAACCGATGCCGTGCACGGTGCGGATAAAGTCGCTGCCGAGCTTGCGGCGCAGATGGTGAACGTGGACTTCCACGGCGTTGCTGGAGACGTCGTCGTCCCAGGTATAGAGCTTCTCTTCAATCAGCTTGCGCGGCAGCACGCGGCCGGCGTTGCGCATTAATAGCTCCAGCAGGGCGAACTCTTTGGGTTTGAGCACCAGGGTATCGCCATTAAGCGCGGCCACCAGACGAGAAGGATCGAGCGTCACGCTGCCGTGGCGCAGTTCGCTGTGCGCCTGTCCGTGGCTGCGGCGCACCAGCGCTTCGAGGCGGGCGGCCACCTCGATCAGGGCGAAGGGTTTACAGAGATAATCGTCGGCGCCCAGGCGCAACCCCTCAACGCGCTGGTCGAGAGCATCCCGCGCCGTCAGGATCAGCACCGGCTCGCTGCGCCCCTTGTCCCGCCACTCGCGCAGGATTTGCAGCCCGTCAAGGCCTGGCAGCGTCAGGTCGAGCACCACCGCATCATAGGGGGCGCTGTAGAGCGCCGCGCGGCCGGTGTCACCGTCGGTGAACCAGTCCAGGCTAAACCCCATTTTCGTCAGCCCGGCCTTGATGCCGTCGCCGATCAGCTTGTCGTCTTCTACCAGTAAAATGCGCATATTTCCCTCCCTGATGCCGCCAGTAAACCCTCTGTCACGTCCGGCTGTACAGTAAAAAAATTTAAATTTTCCGCTTAAGAAGTCGTTAAGGTTTACGCTGTTTAATGGACTGCGAAACGACATTAAAGGGAGAGATAAGATGAAAAAATTCGCTGCTATTGCTGCCATGATGATGCTCACCACCGCGCCGGTTTTTGCGGCACAGGGCGGGTTTAACGGCCCATCCGCCACGGCAACCCAGACGCAAACCCAGCAGGGCGGTTTTGTCGATAACGACGCCAACCTCACCACGGCCCAGAAGGTCAAGGATATGAAGGACGACAGCTGGGTGAAGCTGCGCGGGAACATCACCGAGCGCCTGTCTGACGACCGTTACACCTTCCGCGATGAGAGCGGCACGGTAAACGTGGAGATCGACAATAAACACTGGAACGGCCAGACCATCACCCCGCAGGATAAGGTGGAGCTGCAGGGCAAAGTTGATAAAGAGTGGAACGATTTCGAAATCGACGTGAAACAGGTTATCAAGCTGAATAAATAACCCATCAAGGGGCCGGTATTCCGGCCCTTTTTCTTTGTGACTCGACTCGCCAGATGAGGTAGTATCTGCGGCAATATTGCCTGAAACCAGCAGGTTTCTGAGTTGAGGAATCCCATTTAATGAGCGATATGGCAGAGCGCCTCGCGCTACATGAATTCACGGAAAACGCCTACCTGAACTACTCCATGTACGTCATCATGGACAGGGCGTTGCCGTTTATTGGAGATGGCCTGAAACCCGTCCAGCGCCGCATCGTTTATGCGATGTCTGAGCTGGGCCTGAACGCCAGCGCCAAGTTTAAAAAATCCGCCCGTACCGTGGGTGACGTTCTGGGTAAATACCATCCGCACGGCGACAGCGCCTGTTATGAAGCGATGGTGCTGATGGCCCAGCCGTTCTCCTACCGTTATCCGCTGGTCGATGGCCAGGGGAACTGGGGGGCGCCGGACGATCCGAAGTCGTTCGCGGCGATGCGTTACACCGAATCCCGTCTTTCGAAATATGCCGAACTGCTGCTCAGCGAGCTGGGCCAGGGCACCGCGGAGTGGGTACCGAACTTTGACGGTACGCTGCAGGAGCCGAAGATGCTGCCTGCGCGTCTGCCAAACATTCTGCTGAACGGCACCACCGGTATCGCCGTAGGGATGGCGACGGATATCCCGCCGCACAACCTGCGTGAAGTGGCGAAAGCGGCCATCACCCTGATTGAACAGCCGAAGACCTCGCTGGACGATCTGCTGGATATCGTGCAGGGGCCGGACTTCCCGACCGAAGCGGAGATCATCACCTCCCGCGCGGAAATCCGCAAAATCTACCAGAACGGTCGCGGCTCCGTGCGCATGCGCGCGGTGTGGACCAAAGAGGACGGCGCCGTGGTCATCACCGCGCTGCCGCACCAGGTCTCAGGCGCGAAAGTGCTGGAGCAGATCGCGACCCAGATGCGCAACAAAAAGCTGCCGATGGTGGACGACCTGCGCGACGAGTCCGACCACGAGAACCCGACCCGTCTGGTGATCGTGCCGCGCTCCAACCGCGTGGACATGGAGCCGGTGATGAACCACCTGTTCGCCACCACCGATCTGGAAAAAAGCTACCGTATCAACCTGAACATGATTGGCCTCGACGGTCGTCCGGCGGTGAAAAACCTGCTGGAGATCCTCACCGAGTGGCTGACGTTCCGTCGCGATACGGTGCGCCGCCGACTGAATCACCGTCTGGAGAAAGTGCTTAAGCGCCTGCATATCCTCGAAGGTTTGCTGGTGGCCTTCCTCAACATCGACGAAGTGATTGAGATCATTCGTACCGAGGACGAGCCGAAGCCGGCCCTGATGTCGCGCTTTGGCATCAGCGAAACCCAGGCCGAAGCGATTCTCGAGCTCAAACTGCGCCATCTCGCCAGACTGGAAGAGATGAAGATCCGCGGTGAGCAGAATGAGCTGGAAAAAGAGCGCGATCAGCTGCAGGCGATCCTCGCCTCCGAGCGCAAGATGAACACCCTGCTGAAGAAAGAGCTGCAGGCCGATGCCGACGCCTTTGGCGATGACCGACGTTCTCCGCTGCACGAGCGCGAAGAAGCCAAAGCGATGAGCGAGCATGACATGCAGCCGTCCGAGCCGGTGACCATTGTGCTGTCACAAAGCGGCTGGGTACGCAGCGCCAAAGGTCATGACATCGACGCGCCGGGGCTGAGTTACAAAGCCGGCGACAGCTTCAAAGCCGCCGTGAAGGGCAAGAGCAACCAGCCGGTGGCCTTTATCGACACGACCGGGCGCAGCTACGCCATCGACCCGATCACCCTGCCGTCAGCACGCGGGCAGGGCGAGCCGCTCACCGGCAAGCTGACGCTGCCGCCGGGTGCGACCGTTGAGCATATGCTGATGGAAGGCGATGAGCAGAAGCTGCTGCTGGCCTCCGATGCGGGCTACGGCTTTATCTGTACCTTTAACGATCTGATCTCGCGTAACCGCGCGGGCAAGGCGTTGATTAGCCTGCCGGATAATGCCCGGGTCATGCCGCCGCTGGTGATTGAAAACGAGAGCGACATGCTGCTGGCGATCTCCGCTGCCGGCCGTATGCTGATGTTCCCGCTCAGCGATCTGCCGCAGCTGTCGAAAGGCAAAGGCAATAAGATCATCAACATCTCCGCGGCGGATGCGGCAGCAGGGGAGGATAGCCTGGCGCACCTCTTTATTCTGCCACCGCAGAGCACGTTGACCATCCATGTGGGTAAACGCAAAATCAAGCTGCGCCCGGAAGAGCTGCAGAAAGTGGTGGGCGAACGTGGACGCAGAGGATCGCTGATGCGTGGTCTGCAGCGTATTGACCGCGTGGAGATAGACTCTCCGAATCGTGGTAACGCGGGCGACACCGCAGAGTAACAGTGCCTCTCCCCCTCCGTTCAGGAGGGGGTATCGCGGAACACATCCTTTATAAAAACAAAGCAGTTACCCGGGAGCAGTTGCAGTATAATTGTCAGCTGTCAGGGGTTTTTGAGGTCGCTATGCTATTAATTTTTCGTGCCATTCTTGCCGTTATCTACTGCATTCTGGTCTGTATCTTCGGCTCTGTTTACTGCCTTTTCAGCCCGCGTAATCCAAAGCACGTTGCCACCTTTGGCCACATGTTTGCCCGTCTGGCGCCGCTGTTTGGGTTGAAAGTTGAGACCCGCCTGCCGGAAGGGGCAGAGAACTATGGCAACGCTATCTATATCGGTAACCATCAGAATAACTACGACATGGTGACCGCAGCGAAAATTGTGCAGCCGCCAACCGTTACCGTGGGCAAAAAAAGCCTGCTGTGGATCCCGTTCTTTGGCCAGCTCTACTGGCTGACCGGCAACCTGCTGATCGATCGTAACAACCGCGCCAAAGCGCACGGCACCATTGCCGAGGTGGTGAACCACTTCAAAAAGCGCAAAATCTCTATCTGGATGTTCCCGGAAGGGACACGCAGTCGGGGTCGCGGCCTGCTGCCGTTTAAAACTGGCGCGTTTCATGCCGCAATTGCGGCAGGCGTTCCGATTATTCCAGTGTGTGTTTCCAATACATCGAATAAGATAAACCTGAACCGTCTGCGTAACGGTCTGGTGATTGTCGAGATGCTGCCGCCGGTCGATGTCAGTCAATATGGCAGGGATCAGGTGCGTGAGCTGGCGGCACATTGCCGAGAATTAATGCTGAATAAAATCGCCGAGCTCGATAAAGAAGTCGCAGAGCGAGAAGCCGCTGGCAAGGTTTAAGCCGGTTTAAAGGGAAAACGAATTCCCGTGTTGTTAGTGCGTTTACAGATGGAGCCAATATGTCACTCAGTCGCCGTCAGTTTATTCAGGCATCGGGGATCGCCCTTTGTGCAGGCGCGGTTCCGCTGAGGGCAAACGCCGCCGGGCAGCAGCCGCCGCTGCCCATCCCGCCGTTACTCGAATCCCGCCGCGGACAGCCGCTGTTCCTGACGCTGCAGCGCGCCCACTGGTCGTTCACCCAAGGCACGCGGGCCTCGGTGTGGGGCATCAACGGGCGCTACCTGGGCCCGACGGTGCGCGTCTGGAGCGGGGATGACGTCAAACTGATTTACAGCAACCGCCTGGCGGAAAACGTCGCCATGACCATCAGCGGTATGCAGGTGCCGGGCCCGCTGCTGGGCGGCGCCCCGCGCATGATGTCCGCAAGCGCCGACTGGGCACCGGTTCTGCCGGTCCGCCAGCGTGCCGCCACCCTCTGGTATCACGCCAATACCCCGAACCGCACCGCGCAGCAGGTTTACAACGGTCTGGCCGGGATGTGGCTGATAGAGGATGAGGTCAGCAAATCCCTGCCGATCCCCAACCATTACGGGGTCGATGACTTCCCGCTTATTATTCAGGATAAACGTCTGGATAACTTCGGCACGCCGGAGTACAGCGAGCCGGGCAGCGGCGGATTTGTTGGCGATACGCTGCTGGTTAACGGTGCGCAAAGTCCGTATGTCGAGGTATCCCGCGGCTGGGTGCGCCTGCGACTGCTCAATGCCTCTAACTCCCGTCGCTATCAGCTGCAGATGAGCGATGGCCGCCCGCTGCACGTGATCGCCGGGGACCAGGGCTTTTTACCGGCACCGGTGTCGGTAAAACAGCTGGCGCTGGCCCCGGGCGAGCGGCGCGAAATCCTGGTGGATATGACCAACGGTGAAGAGGTGTCAATTACCTGTGGTGAGGCGGCAGGTATTGTCGACCGCCTGCGGGGCTTCTTTGAGCCGTCGAGCATTCTGGTCTCAACCCTGGTGTTAACCCTGCGTCCAACCGGCCTGCTGCCGCTGGTCACCGATACCCTGCCGATGCGTCTGCTGTCGGAGGAGATCATCAGCGGCACGCCGGTGCGCAGCCGGGATATCAGCCTCGGCGACGACCCGGGCATTAACGGCCAGCTGTGGGACGTGAATCGCATCGATATCACCGCCCAGCAGGGCTCCTGGGAGCGCTGGACGGTGCGGGCCGATATGCCGCAGTCGTTCCACATCGAAGGGGTGAGTTTCCTGATCCGTAACGTCAACGGTGCCATGCCGTTCCCGGAAGACCGCGGCTGGAAAGATACCGTCTGGGTCGACGGGCAGGTGGAGCTGCTGGTCTATTACGGGCAACCTTCCTGGCCGCACTTCCCGTTCCTGTTCCACAGCCAGACGCTGGAGATGGCGGATCGCGGCTCGGTGGGGCAGCTGCTGGTAAACCCGGCCCCGTAATCCTCTCCCGCCCGGCATCCCTGCCGGGCGTATTGTTTCTATGCCCGCCAGAAGAAGCGCGAGCAGAGGATCAGAATCGGATAGATCTCCAGACGCCCCAGAATCATCGCCATACACATCAGGTATTTCGCCTCTTCCGACAGCGTGCCGAACGTCGATGCGGTTTCACCGAATCCCAGCCCCATGTTGTTGATGCAGGCGGCGACCGTGGCGAAGGAGGTGAACAGATCGTACCCCATCAGATTCAGCGCCCAGATAAAAAAGGCGGTGAACAGCACGTAAAGAAAGAAGAAGCTCCAGACCGAACGCAGCACGCGCTCGTTAACCACGCTTTTGCCAATACGCACCGGCAAAAGGGCGCGCGGATGGCCGAGCTGGTGCAGCTCCTGGCGGCACTGTTTGAACATGATCAGAAAGCGCAGCGCCTTGATGCCGCCGCAGGTTGAGCCGACGCAGCCGCCGAAGAAGCTGGCCAGCAGCAGCAGGAAGATGGTGTGCGCGGGCCACTGGGCATAGTCGCCGGTGGCGAGGCCATTATCGGTCATCATCGAGCTGGCGAGGAAAAAGGCGTGCACCAGGCTGTCAGGAATGTTGTACATCCCCGCATGCCACACCTGCCAGGCGGTGATCAGAATGATGATAGCGGCAGCGGCCAGAAAGAACTTCAGCTCCTGGTTGCGGCGAAACGGCTTCAGCGTGCGGCGGGTGATGGCCACATACCAGAGCGTAAAGTTGAAGGCGGAGAGCAGGGAGAACAGCCCGGCGACCAGCTCCACGGCATGGCTGTCGTAAAAACCGATACTCTCCGTGCGGGTAGAAAAACCGCCGAGGGAGACGGTAGAGAGCCCGTGACACAGCGCGTCGAAAAACGACATGCCCGCCAGCCAGTAGGCCAGAGTACAGGTCAGCCCCAGCAGCAGATAGGTGAGCCACAGGGTGCGCGAGGTATCCGCCAGCCGGGGAGTGAGCCGCTCCTCTTTAAAGGGCCCGGGCATTTCCGACTGATAAAGCTTCATGCCGCCGATGCCGAGGAACGGCAGCACTGCCACCGCCAGCACGATGACCCCGAGGCCGCCGATAAAATTAAGCTGGGCGCGATAGTAGAGGTAGGACTTGGGCAGGGCGCTGACGTCGCCAATCACCGTCGCGCCGGTGGTGGTGATCCCCGATACCCCTTCAAACAGCGCATCCGCCAGCGACAGCGCCTGCACGTCATCCATCCACAGCGGCATGGCGCTGATTATTGAGAAGAGAAACCAGAACAGCACGATAATGACAAACCCGTCCCGGGTGCGCAGCTGGATCCCGGCATGTCGGGTCATCAGCCAGGTGCCGCCGCCGAGGGTAAAAAAGGTGACGAAGGTGCTCAGGAAAGCCATGTAGCTGCGCTCTTTATTCACCAGCGCGATGGCCATCGGCGGCAGCATCGAGAAGCTGTAGAGCAACACCAAAAACCCGCACAGATGCAGCACGACCTGTAGCTGGGAGATCTGAGATGAGTGACTGCCTCGCAACGTAAAATTCTCCGTCATCACCGTTCTGCTGAGCAGAAACGGCTTAAAGTCCTGAGTGTCAAAGCGGTTATTCGCCAGTGCGCGGCATAGTAGCAGGTTGTTTACAGCGCTTGTGATAGTTTCGTTAACCTGGCGCCATTTTGGCACCTTCTCCCCTTCATTTATGGCAGAAGAACAGCGTATAATCGCCGCCCTTTGATTATTTTTTCTTCGGAAGCATTATGAGCGCCATTTCCCTGATCCAGCCGGATCGTGACCTCTTCTCCTGGCCCCAGTACTGGGCGGCCTGCTTTGGACCGGCACCTTTCCTGCCGATGTCCCGTGAAGAGATGGACCAACTTGGCTGGGACAGCTGCGATATTATTCTGGTGACGGGCGATGCCTATGTCGATCACCCGAGCTTTGGCATGGCGATCTGCGGCCGTATGCTTGAAGCCCAGGGCTTCCGCGTCGGGATCATTGCCCAGCCGGACTGGAACAGCAAAGACGACTTTATGCGTCTGGGTAAACCGAACCTGTTCTTCGGCGTCACCGCGGGCAACATGGACTCGATGATCAACCGCTACACCGCCGACCGCAAACTGCGTCACGACGACGCTTACACCGCGGATAACGTGGCGGGCAAGCGTCCGGACCGCGCCACCCTCGTATACACCCAGCGATGCAAAGAAGCATGGAAAGACGTGCCGGTCATCCTGGGGGGTATCGAAGCGAGCCTGCGCCGTACCGCGCATTATGACTACTGGTCTGATACCGTGCGCCGTTCGGTGCTGGTGGATTCCAAAGCCGACATGCTGATCTTTGGCAACGGCGAACGTCCGCTGGTGGAAGTGGCGCACCGTCTGGCCCAGGGCGAACCGGTGGGCGACATCCGCGACGTGCGCAATACCGCCATTATGGTGAAAGAGGCGCTGCCAGGCTGGAAAGGGGTGGATTCCCGTATCATCGACATGCCGGGCAAAATCGACCCGATCCCGCATCCTTACGGCGAAGATCTGCCCTGTGCGGATAACAAACCTGTCGCGCCGAAGAAAGCCGAAGCGAAGGCCATTGTGGTGCAGCCGCCGCGTCCTAAGCCGTGGGAAAAGAC
Source organism: Leclercia adecarboxylata (assembly GCF_023639785.1). Taxonomy (NCBI): domain Bacteria; kingdom Pseudomonadati; phylum Pseudomonadota; class Gammaproteobacteria; order Enterobacterales; family Enterobacteriaceae; genus Leclercia; species Leclercia adecarboxylata. The sequence goes on along the minus strand of NZ_CP098325.1, from coordinate 3,940,132 downwards.
CTATGTACTGCTGCCCTCCTTTGAGAAGGTAAAAAGCGATAAGGTTCTTTATGCGCACGCCTCGCGTATTCTGCACCACGAAACCAACCCGGGCTGTGCCCGTGCGCTGATGCAAAAGCACGGTGAGCGTTACATCTGGGTTAACCCGCCGGCGATCCCGCTCTCTACCGAAGAGATGGACAGCGTGTTTGCGCTGCCGTACAAGCGCGTGCCGCATCCGTCATACGGCAACGCGCGTATCCCGGCGTATGAGATGATCCGCTTCTCGATCAACATCATGCGTGGCTGCTTCGGCGGGTGCTCCTTCTGTTCGATCACCGAGCACGAAGGGCGCATCATTCAGAGCCGCTCTGAAGACTCTATCGTCAACGAGATCGAAGCCATTCGCGACACAGTGCCGGGCTTTACCGGCGTGATCTCCGATCTGGGCGGCCCGACGGCCAACATGTACATGCTGCGCTGTAAGTCGCCGCGTGCAGAGCAGACCTGTCGTCGTCTCTCCTGTGTCTATCCGAGCATTTGCGAGCATATGGACACCAACCACGAGCCGACGATCAACCTCTACCGCCGCGCCCGCGACCTGAAGGGCATCAAAAAGATCCTCATCGCGTCCGGGGTGCGTTACGACATCGCCGTGGAAGATCCGCGCTACATCAAAGAGCTGGCGACCCACCACGTGGGCGGCTACCTGAAGATTGCCCCGGAGCATACCGAAGAGGGGCCACTGTCGAAGATGATGAAGCCGGGGATGGGCAGCTACGACCGCTTCAAGGAGCTGTTCGACACCTACTCGAAACAGGCCGGGAAAGAGCAGTATCTGATCCCGTACTTCATCTCCGCGCACCCGGGTACGCGTGATGAAGACATGGTGAACCTCGCCCTGTGGCTGAAACAGCGCCGCTTCCGTCTGGATCAGGTGCAGAACTTCTATCCGTCGCCGCTGGCGAACTCAACGACCATGTATTACACCGGCAAGAACCCGCTGAGTAAGATTGGTTATAAGAGTGAGGATGTGGTGGTGCCGAAGGGTGACAAGCAGCGCCGCCTGCACAAAGCCCTGCTGCGTTATCACGATCCGAAAAACTGGCCGCTGATCCGCCAGGCGCTGGAAGATATGGGTAAAAAGCACCTGATCGGTTCCCGACGCGACTGCCTGGTGCCTGCGCCAACGGTGGAAGAGATGCGCGAAGCGCGTCGCCAGAACCGCAATACGCGTCCGGCCCTGACCAAGCATACGCCGATTGTGCACCAGCGTTCGAACGGTGGGGCGGCGGCGAAGAAGAGTGTAAAACGTAAGGTCGGTTAACCTCGTAAAAATGCCCGGTGGCGCTGCGCTTACCGGGCCTGCACGTCTGAACGTAGGCCGGGTAAGGCGAAGCCGCCACCCGGCTTTTTAACTATTATCCGCCAAACTGGTCCGGATCCGGGCCTAAACGCTTGCCTTTGTCCAGCTTCGCGATTTCACCCAGTTCATCTTTATCCAGACGGAAATCCCAGACGTTGAAGTTTTCCGCGATGCGCGACGGCGTGACGGATTTCGGGATCACCACCAGGCCGCAGTCCAGATGCCAGCGAATGACGATCTGTGCCGGGGTTTTGCCGTACTTGTCGGCCAGGTCGCGGATGATTTTCTGATCGAATACCCCTTCGCCGCCCTGCGCCAGCGGGCTCCAGGATTCAGTCTGGATCTTGTGGGTCGCATTCCAGGAGTGCAGTTGACGCTGCTGCATCAGCGGGTGCAGTTCAATCTGGTTGATCACCGGGGCGACGCCCGTTTCATCAATCAGTCGTTGCAGGTGGTGGATCTGGAAATTACAGACCCCGACGCTCTTCACCAGCCCGGCTTTTTGCAGATCGAGCATCCCTTGCCAGGCTTCGACATAATGATCGATAGCCGGAACCGGCCAGTGCATCAGATAGAGATCGACAAAGTCGAGCTGCAGCTTGTCCAGGCTCTCCTGCAGGGCTTCCGCGGGACGCTTCTGGTCGTCGTTCCACAGCTTGGTGGTGATGAATAACTCATCCCGGGGCAGGCCAGCGCTGGCAAGCGCCTTGCCGACGCCCTCTTCATTTTTGTAGGCGGCAGCGGTATCGATGGAGCGATAGCCGACTTCCAGTGCTTTGTGAATGGCGGAGACGACCTCGTCGTTACCTGCTTTCCATACGCCGAGCCCCAACTGGGGCATTACGTTGCCGTCCTGAAGCTTGATTACGGTTTGGTTTGCCATTTTTCCTCCTTCATTGGACATCCACCAGGGGTAATCCCCCGGTGGCGTATGTGCATTAAGCCTGGCCTAAATGCCGAAAAACGAAAGGCAATCGCGTAAAATCGCTTAGCGAGCGGCCTCGTAAATACGGCGGCTGACGTCGAGGGTAATGTCGTGATGTTCGCCGATGTGGGTCATACCGTGCTCTTCAAGTTTTGCCAGCAGGGCAGGGATGGAACTCCCGTCCAGGCCGTAGCCGGAGAGGCGCGTTGGCACGCCCATCTGCTCGAAGAAGTTGCGGGTAGCTGCAATGGCGGCATCGATGCGCTCATCTTCAGACCCGGCGGTAATACCCCAGACGCGCTCAGCGTACTGCAGCAGTTTGCCGCGTTTGGTGTCGCGCTTTTCATTCCACAGCGCAGGCAGCACCACTGCCAGGGTCTGGGCATGATCGAGGCCGTGCATCGCCGTCAGTTCATGGCCCAGCATGTGGGTCGCCCAGTCCTGGGGTACGCCGGCACCAATCAGGCCGTTCAGCGCCTGAGTCGCGGCCCACATTACGTTGGCACGCACCTCGTAGTTTTCTGGCTCTTTCAGCGCCAGCGGGCCGTCTTCGATCAGGGTCAGCAGAATGCCCTCGGCAAAACGATCCTGAATTTTCGCGTTTACCGGGTAGGTGACGTACTGCTCAACGGTATGGACAAAGGCATCCACCACGCCGTTAGCCACCTGACGCGGCGGCAGGGTGTAGGTGTAAACCGGATCCAGCACCGCGAATACCGGCTGCACGTGCTCGTTCATAAAGGCCTGCTTGTCGCCGGTGGTTTTACGGGAGATCACCGCGCCTTTGTTGGACTCGGAGCCGGTAGCTGGCAGGGTCAGCACGGAGCCCATCGGGATGGCGCTCCTGATATCGCTGCCGCCGGTCTGCAGGATGTGCCACGGATCGATGTTTTCGTCGTAGTGGGCCGCCGCGGCGATAAACTTGGTGCCGTCCAGCACCGAACCGCCGCCCACGGCCAGCAGGAAGGTGATCTGCTCTTCACGGGCGATTTTCACCGCGTTCATCAGCGTTTCGTAAGATGGGTTTGGCTCGATGCCGCTGAACTCGCGCACGTCCAGGCCTTCCAGCGCAGAGTAGACCTGATCCAGCACGCCATTTTTCTTCACGCTGCCGCCGCCGTAGGTGATCAGCACGCGGGCGTCGGCCGGGATCTGCCCGCGCAGGTCGGCGATGGCGCCTTTACCAAACAGGATGCGGGTTGGGGTATGCAGATTGAAGTTGTTCATTGTTCGTTCCCTTTGGTGGGTGAAAAAACGGGGCGGCCATAGGGCTGCCTGATGGTGCTCATTGTGGCGAGCACGCACGCTTCTCTCAATGCACATTCCTGCCGTTGTCTTGCCCATTTCTACACAGTGCTGGAGAAAATGGGTAAAAATGCGCACACTGCTGGTGTCGGAAAACGTACCCGGAGTGAGAAAAAATGAAACGTGCAGCCATCTGCCAGCAGCTAACTGAACAAATTAACAAACTGAAAGATAATGAAAATTATCTTAATACGCTGCTGCCGGACGTTCGCCTGCTGTACGGCACCCAGCCCTACGCCCGCACCCCGGTGATGTACCAGCCGGGTATCATTTTTCTCTTTTCCGGCCACAAAATTGGCTATATCAACGAGCGCGTCTTCCGTTACGACACCAACGAATACCTGCTCCTGACAGTACCTTTACCCTTCGAATGTGAAACCTTCGCGACAGAGAAGGTACCGCTGGCGGGGATTCGTCTGAATATCGACATTTTGCAGCTGCAGGAGCTGCTGATGGAGATCGGCGAAGATGAACTGTTTCGCCCGTCGATAGCGGCAAGCGGCATCAACTCCGCCACGCTGACGGATGAGATCCTCTGCGCCATTGAACGACTGCTGGATGTGATGGAGCGTCCGCTGGATGCGCGCATTTTGGGCAAGCAGATTGTGCGCGAGATCCTCTACCACGTCCTGCTGGGGCCGGGCGGCGGGGCGTTACTGGCGCTGGTCAGCCGTCAGACCCACTTCAGCCTGATCGGCCGGGTGCTTAAACGCATCGAGAGCCAGTACACCGAAAACCTGAGCGTGGATCAGCTGGCGGCCGAGGCCAACATGAGCGTGTCGGCGTTCCATCACAACTTCAAATCGGTGACCAGCACCTCGCCGCTGCAGTATCTCAAGAGCTACCGCCTGCACAAGGCGCGGATGTTGATGATCCACGACGGCATGAAAGCCAGCGCCGCCGCGCTGCGGGTGGGGTATGAAAGCGCCTCGCAGTTCAGCCGGGAGTTCAAGCGCTACTTTGGCGTGACGCCGGGGGAAGATGCGGCGCGGATCAGGGGAATGTGAGGGGCATGCAGGCCGGGCAAACGCAGTGCCGCCCGGCGCATTGCCCGTCAGGCGTTGCAGTACTTCTTGCGGATCACCACCACAATCGTTCCCACCAGGCCCGCGACCAGCAGGAAAACCGGCAGGATCATCAGGAAGGTCATGACCTGATCTTCATGATGCTTCACAAAGGGGATCATGTTTAACGCGTAGCCGAGGGTTGTCACCACACCCACCCACAGCAGCGCGCTCAGCCAGTTAAAGAACTGGAAGCGGCGGTTAGAGAGCCCGGAGATGCCCGCCATGGTGGGCAGCAGCGTGCGCACAAACGCCAGGAAACGCCCGGCCAGCAAGGCCAGCAGGCCGTGGCGATCGAACATGCAGGTTGCCCGCTGGTGGTATTTATGCGGCAGCTGCGCCAGCCAGCCTTTCACCACCTGCGTATTGCCGAGCCAGCGGCCCTGCAAATAGCTGAGCCAACAGCCCAGGCTGGCGGCGGAGGTGAGGATCACCATCGTCGGGGCGAAGTCCATGACCCCTTTACCGATCAGCGCGCCTGCCAGCAGCAGCAGGCTGTCGCCCGGTAAAAAGGAGGCGGGCAGTAACCCATTTTCCAGAAACAGCGTGGCGAACATGACGAAATAGACAATCCCTACCACGTGCGGGTCCGCCAGTGCTGCAAAATCGTGTTGCCAGAGTGCAGCGATAATATCTTGAATAACAGCCATGGGCTTTCCTGTGGAACAGCATATATGAGGCTATTGTACTCCCTATTTCGCTGGCGGGCTTTGATCGCAGGCGCAACAAATCAGACTTTTCTGTAAGGAATAAGCAGAAACCTGTCCGTGGAGTCCATTTATCGGCCTGCGCTATTCGATACGCGCAAAGCCAGCTTCCAGATCGGCGATCAGATCGTCGACGTTTTCCAGGCCGATATGCAGGCGGATCAGGGTGCCGGTAAAGTCAACTTCACCGCCCGGACGCAGGGCCGCAATCTGCTCTGGCTGGTTCGGCAGGATCAGTGACTCAAAGCCGCCCCACGAATAGGCCATGCTGAACAGCGAGAAGTTGTTCAGATAGGCGGCAAGCTCGTCGTTGCTCAGGCGCTTATTAAGCACGAACGAAAACAGACCGCTGCTGCCCGTAAAGTCACGTTGCCAGAACTCGTGCCCGATGCTGCCCGGCAGTGCCGGATGGTTAACGCGCGCCACCTGCGGATGCTGCGCCAGCCATTGGGCAACCTGCAGACTGCTCTCGTGATGCTGGCGCAGGCGCACGCTCAGGGTGCGCAGACCGCGGCTGGTCATGTAGGCCGTGTCGGCATCCACCATCTGGCCCATCAGATAGGCATTCTCACGCAGCTGTTCCCAGCAGCGGGCGTTAGAGACCGCAGTGCCGATCATGCCGTCAGAGTGGCCAATCAGGTATTTGGTCGCCGCCTGAATAGAAATATCGATACCAAAATCGAGTGCCTTAAACAGCACGCCCGCCGCCCAGGTGTTATCGATCATGATGATGGCGTCCGGCGCTTTGCTGCGTACCGCCTGTACGATAGCAGGCACGTCATGCACTTCCATGGTGATGGAGCCCGGCGATTCCAGGAACACAATCCGGGTATTGGGCTGGATCAGTTCGGCGATCCCGCCGCCAATTTGCGGGTCGAACCAGCCGGTGGTGACGCCCAGCTTGCTGAGAATTTTGGTGCAGAAGTCCTGGCTTGGCTCGTAGGCGGTGTTGGTCATCAGGATATGGTCGCCCTGCTCGACAAACGCCAGAATGGTATTGGCGACCGCCGCCGCGCCGCACGGGAACAGCGCGCAGCCCGCGCCGCCCTCCAGCTCGCACATCGCTTCCTGTAAGGAGAAGTGGGTCAGCGTGCCGCGACGCCCGTAGAACAGCTCCCCGTTGGCCCGGTTGCGGGTGGCGTGCTTTTTCGCTTCGACGGTATCAAACACCAGCGATGAAGCGCGCTGGATAACGCTGTTTACGGAACCGAGGGTATATTTTTTGCTGCGTCCCGCCTGGACGAGGGTGGTATCAAGATGCTTCTCTTTCATGTCTGGGCAACCTGTTTTTATACGTCTGGACGTCCACACTATCACGAAAATAAAAATGGTCGCGAGAAGGGGTGCGGGATCAGGGGAAAATTTTTTAAAATTTGTTTCCGGGAAATTTTTCCTGCGTAAGCGCAAGGAAAATGAAACGAATTTACGGCACTATGTAAATACTAATGAGAACTACTATCAATTCGACGCTGTTTTGATATTATTATGCTCAGATTTTGTGATTTGCGTCCTGGAGATACCGAGTGGGTAATAATTTGATGCAGACGGATCTCTCCGTCTGGGGTATGTATCATCATGCCGACATCGTGGTGAAGGTTGTCATGATCGGCCTGATTCTGGCGTCTGTCGTCACCTGGGCTATTTTCTTTAGCAAGAGCGTGGAGCTTATCTCGCACAAGCGCCGTCTTAAGCGCGAGCAGCAGCAGCTGGCAGAAGCCCGCACCCTGAATCAGGCGAGCGACATGGCTTCTTCCTTCCAGGCGAAGAGTCTGACCACCCAGTTAATCAACGAAGCACAGAACGAGCTGGAACTTTCCGCAGGCAGCGACGACAACGAAGGTATTAAAGAGCGTACCGGCTTCCGCCTGGAGCGTCGCGTTGCGGCCGTTGGCCGTCATATGGGACGGGGTAACGGCTACCTGGCGACCATCGGCGCCATTTCGCCGTTTGTCGGTCTGTTCGGTACCGTCTGGGGGATCATGAACAGCTTCATCGGCATTGCGCAGACGCAAACCACTAACCTCGCGGTTGTGGCGCCCGGCATCGCCGAAGCGCTGTTAGCGACGGCCATTGGTCTGGTTGCGGCAATTCCGGCGGTGGTGATCTATAACATCTTCGCCCGTATGATTGGCAGCTACAAAGCGACCCTCGGCGACGTTGCCGCTCAGGTTCTGCTGCTGCAAAGCCGCGATCTGGATCTCAGCGCCAGCGCTGCGAAACCGGTCCGTTCTGCTCAGAAATTTCACGTAGGTTGATTCGCCATGGCAATGCGTCTTAATGAAAATCTGGACGATAACGGCGAAATGCACGAAATCAACGTGACGCCGTTTATCGACGTCATGCTGGTTCTGCTGATTATCTTCATGGTTGCGGCGCCGCTGGCGACCGTAGACGTGAAGGTGAATCTGCCTGCGTCTTCCACTCAGCCGCAGCCGCGCCCGGAAAAACCGATTTATCTGTCCGTTAAAGCCGATAAATCCATGTTCCTGGGTAACGATCCGGTGACGGATGAGTCGGTGATCCCGGCGCTTAACGCCCTGACCGAAGGCAAGAAAGACACCACCGTCTTCTTCCGTGCCGACAAGACGGTCGACTATGAAACCATGATGAAGGTAATGGACACGCTGCATCAGGCGGGTTACCTGAAGATAGGTTTAGTCGGCGAAGAGAAAACAGCCGCTAAATAAACAATTACGGCAACCCAAGGGTTGCCGTAATTGTTTTTGCCAGGTGGCGGCTTCGCCTTACCTGGCCTACGTTCTGATTTGTAGGCCCGGTAAGCGTAGCGCCACCGGGCAATGTTTTAAACTACCCCAGATGTTCCCCACCGCACACGCCGTGCACTTCTGCCGTCACGTAGCTGGATTCCTGACTCGCCAGATAGACGTACACCGGTGCCAGCTCCGCAGGCTGTCCTGCGCGCTTCATTGGGGTCTGCTGACCAAACTGCGGGATCTTCTCCTGAGTCTGGCCGCCGGAGATTTGCAGCGCCGTCCAGATAGGCCCTGGCGCGACGACGTTGACGCGCACGCCGGTCTCCGCCACCTGTTTTGCCAGCCCGCGGCTGAAGTTAAGGATCGCCGCTTTCGTCGAGGCGTAGTCCAGCAGGTGTGGGCTCGGCTGATAGGCCTGAATCGACGAGGTGGTAATAATGCTCGACCCGGCAGGCAGCAGTGGCAACGCCTCCTGGGTTATCCAGAACAGCGCCAGCACGTTCACGGCATAGGTCTGCTTAAATTGCTCGGTGGTCAGATCGGCAATCTTCTCCACCGCCACCTGCTTACCGGCCACCAGTGCCAGCACGTCCAGTCCGCCTAATTCCTGATGCGCTTTATGCACCAGCGAACGGGCAAATTTTTCATCGCTCAGATCGCCGGGAATGAGCACCGCTTTGCGTCCGGCCTCTTCAATAAGCTGCTTAACCTGCTGCGCGTCCTCTTCTTCGGCGGGCAGATAGTTAATGGCGACGTCTGCTCCTTCACGCGCGTAAGCGATGGCGGCAGCGCGTCCAATCCCGGAGTCGCCCCCTGTCACCAGTGCCTTACGATCCTGTAGTCTGCCGCTGCCCTTGTAGCTCTTTTCACCGCAATCCGGTACCGGGTCCATTTTGCTCTGTACGCCGGGCGCAGGCTGCTTCTGCTGCGGATATTCCCCGGTGTAGTACTGGGTGGTCGGATCCTGAATTTTGCTCTGAGAATTTGCCATTACTGTTCTCCTTGAGGGGTTAATCAGACTTTAAGCTTAGGAGAATCAACTGGGCTGTGAGGATTATTCAGGATAATCCTTAAATAAAACGGGCTAAAGGGAAGCAGGCGGTACGGCAGGATTCGAAGAGGGATTACGGCTTTTGCGGCGGGACGTCAGCTTTCGCGGCCAGGACATCTTCATCCAGCGCCACGGTTGTCACGCTGGAGGTGCGATAGCCTTCATCGGCCAGCTTGCGGGTAACGCGCAGGGTCGCGGTTTCGCGTGCCAGCAGATATTGATAATTGGTTTCCAGACGCGCCAGTATTTTTTCTTTTAAATCGGGGCGCTGTTCCATGATCGCGTTTATTGTCGCACCGTAGATCTCTTCTTTTACCTGTAACGGATAAATTTCCCGGCGGTTCTGCCATTTCAGGCGTACCAGACCGGCCGGAATAGAGAGCAAATCTTTTGCAATACGTTGTATTTCCGCGTTTTTAATCTCTTTCAGTGCGGTAAGGTTCTGCTCTAAGATAAATTCATCGCTTTTTTTGTCATCTAAAGCCAAATAAACGTTGTTGTTATCAACATCCTTCACGTTATTCATCCTCTAGCTTATAAAAAACAGGTGTATTTTTTTCGCAGGTAATTAAATTCAACCAGATTTCATTACCGGCTTCGTTAATTTCATCGGTTTTTTCCGCCAGTATTTGACTTAGTGCTTGCGCGTCTATTTCTCCCTCTGCCTGCAAATCATTCAGCAGGCGGGCGAACACTTCGATTTTAACTACCCGGAATAACCGGTCTTTAATATGCCGATCGTGCTCTTCGAGCAACATATTGCGGGAGTTACCGGTACGGGTAACGCCAATTAATATATCAGGCGCATAATCAGCGAGTGTTCTTTTCCCCTTAGTGAAATTGGCATTGCTTTCTGCTTCTGGCGGTTTCGGTTCCACGGAAGAAATGTGAAACTTGGCCGGAACCAGATTGTCGGGCAACATTTTATATTTCCTTTAATTTCAATGGGGTAGGGTTGTCTGGAGTGTGAGATTCGTTGACAATAACATGAGGCAAATTTAAAATCAAAAAAAATGGAGCCTGCCTATATGAACAGCATTTTTTATACTGTCATTACTTTGTTATTGCTTACTGCCGTGGTTCTTTTATTGATGCGTGAGTTCAATAAAAGCAGCGATGCAGAGCGCGCGCACGTCCCGGCCCCGCCGGAGCGGATGTCAAAAGAAGAGGGCGAAGACCATTTTTCAGTGTTAATGAATGCGATTACGCCGGTCTGGTACTGGCGCGTTAATCATGAATATATTGATTTCCTTCACGCCACAATTAAACGAATGAATATGGTGGAAATAAATAGCATTCCTGACCTGTTTGAAGCTCAGCGTCGTTGCAGCGATCTTAACTCGGCGGTGTATAAATATTACGACAATATCAAAAAGCGTTGCCTGAACGGTGAAAAAGTGTCGCACTCGGATCTTGAGGTAATGAACCTGCGCCAGTGTTTTCGCGAATTCAGCCTTGAGGCCTATCCGTCGCTGGTGGTGCTGGTGTGGCCGGAATATCAGCGCCCGGTGATAAAGCCCGATCAGGTATAGGGTCTTTGTTTAGTTGTTGCCAACTGTTTGGACCATTGCGATATACTGCGGGCTGGTTTCGTTTGCAGACAGGACTCTATGGAACGCTTTTTTGAAAACGCAATGTATGCCTCCCGCTGGCTGTTAGCCCCGGTCTATTTCGGCCTCTCGCTGGCGCTGGTGGCCCTCTGTATTAAATTCTTCCAGGAAATTTTTCACGTCCTGCCGCATATTTTCAGCATCGCAGAATCCGACCTGATCCTGCTGCTGCTGTCGCTGGTGGATATGACCCTGGTAGGCGGTCTGCTGGTCATGGTGATGTTCTCGGGTTACGAGAATTTCGTCTCGCAGCTGGATATCTCTTCGGATAAAGAGAAGCTGAGCTGGCTCGGCAAAATGGACGCGTCGTCGCTGAAAAACAAAGTGGCGGCGTCGATTGTGGCGATCTCCTCCATTCACCTGCTGCGGGTATTTATGGATGCCAAAAATATCCCGGATAACAAGCTGATGTGGTACGTGATTATTCACCTGACTTTTGTACTGTCGGCGTTTGTGATGGGGTATCTGGATAAGCTCAGCCGCGGCAGTAAATAAGTGGCTGGACACCTCTCTCCCCATCGGGGAGAGAGGAAAAACTTACTTGTCCGACGACGCCTGCCATAAATTCAGCTGTCCGTCGGCCACGTGCTGGTCAATCCGCTGCAGCTCTTCTTCGCTAAAGTGCAGATTATTCAGCGCCTGCACGTTCTCCTCCAGCTGCTCTGTCCGGCTGGCACCAATCAGCACCGAGGTTACACGTTCATCTTTCAGCAGCCAGCTCAGCGCCATCTGCGCCATCGTCTGTCCGCGCGCCTGGGCCATCTCGTTCAGCAAACGCAGGCTGTTCAGGTTGGCTTCGGTGAGCATGTTCTCCGTCAGGCCGCGTACCTTTTTGCCCTCGCGCTGCATGCGGGAGCCGTCAGGAATACCGTTAAGGTATTTCCCGGTCAGCAGCCCCTGGGCCAGCGGCGTAAAGGCGATGCAGCCCGTACCGTTGGCGGCCAGCGTATCCAGTAAACCGCTCTTGTCCACCCAGCGGTTAAGCAGGTTGTAGGAAGGCTGATGGATAAGCAGCGGGATCTTCCACTCGCGCAGCAGTTCGGCCATTTTCTGCGTCCGCTCCGGGGAATAGGATGAGATACCGACGTAGAGCGCTTTGCCGCTCTGCACCGCCTGCGCCAGCGCCGAGGCGGTCTCCTCCATTGGCGTATTCTCATCTACCCGGTGGGAATAGAAGATATCCACGTACTCCACCCCCATCCGCCTGAGGCTTTGATCCAGGCTGGCGAGCAGATACTTGCGTGAGCCGCCCGCACCATAAGGGCCTGGCCACATGTCGTAGCCCGCTTTGGTTGAAATAATCAGTTCGTCGCGATACGCCGCGAAATCGTCCCGCAGCAGGCGGCCAAAATTTTCCTCCGCGCTGCCCGGTGGTGGGCCATAGTTATTGGCGAGATCAAAATGGGTGATACCGCAATCGAAGGCTTTTCGCAGCAGGGCGCGCTGTGAATCGAGGGCGTGGACGTGGCCGAAGCTATGCCACAGGCCGAGCGACAGGGCGGGTAAGCGCAGGCCGCTTTTACCGCAGTAGCGGTACTGCATTGTCTCGTAGCGGTCAGGGGAGGCGTTCCAGGGCATGATGTCTCCTTTCTTAGTGATTAATTTTCGAAACAGCGTTTCTATTCTATCCTTAGTTCGTTCACAATTCATGGAGATATGCGATGACGCGTATGACCGCCAAAGACTTTCCTCAGGAATTGCTCGACTACTACGATTATTACGCTCACGGCAAAATCAATAAACGTGAGTTCCTTAATCTGGCTGCCCGCTATGCGGTTGGCGGCGTCACGGCGCTGGCGCTGTTTAATATGCTCAAGCCCAATTACGCCCTCGCTGAGCAGGTGAAATTCACCGATCCCGATATTCTGCCGGAGTACATCACCTATCCCTCGCCGGACGGGCATGGTCAGGTACGCGGCTATCTGGTGAAACCGGCCAAAGCCACAGGTAAAGTCCCGGCGGTGGTGGTGGTCCATGAAAACCGCGGTCTCAATCCCTACATCGAAGACGTAGCCCGCCGGGTGGCAAAAGCGGGCTACATCGCCCTGGCGCCGGATGGGTTGAGCTCGGTGGGGGGTTATCCCGGTAACGATGAAGAGGGGAAGATCCTGCAGCAGAAGGTCGATCCGACAAAGCTGATGAACGACTTCTTCGCCGCTATCGGGTTTATGCAAAAACACCCGGACGCTACCGGCAAGGTGGGGATCACCGGCTTCTGCTATGGCGGCGGGGTCTCTAATGCCGCGGCGGTCGCCTGGCCTGAACTGGCCTGCGCCGTACCTTTCTACGGCCGACAGCCACCGGCGGCGGATGTCGCCAAAATTAAGGCACCTTTGCTGCTGCACTACGCTGAGCTCGACAAAAACGTCAATGAGGGCTGGCCTGCTTATGAGGCCGCGCTTAAAGCTAACGGCAAAGTGTATGAGGCATATATCTACCCCGGGGTGAATCACGGGTTCCACAACGATTCCACTCCGCGCTACGACGAGGCTGCCGCCGGGTTAGCCTGGAAACGGACGTTGGGATGGTTTGAAAAGTATTTACGTTAATAACACTACCCGGCAGCCTCAGGCTGTCGGGTAGGCGTGGTCATCAGAAGCTGTAGCTCATACCTGCCTGAACGCTGGCGTCGTTATCAACATCGCCTGTCCCGTAGTAAATGCCGGTATTCAACGAGAAGTTGTGTGCGATTGTGGCATTCACGCCCGCACCAAACATTCCCATACTGTTGTTATGACCTTCGGTGTTGTGATAATCCGCGGCCTGGATATCGGTATCATCGCTGAACTCTTTCTGCACACGGGCATCCACCCAGGGCATGATCTGCACGTTTTTATTCAGATCGGTCAGGGTGGTGGTCAGACGCAGACCCGCGCCGCCGTTCCAGGAAGAGACCTGGCTGTCAGCAAAGGTGACTTCTCTGTCTGAGAAGCCGTTAGCTTTGGTCTGATCCCAGCCGAGGATGGCGTAAGGTTGCAGCACGGTTTCGCCTGGCAACAGCACGTTCACCCCGGTACGGGCCTGGGCCATATACAGGCTACCGTCTGTGGAGCCGTGCAGCGCTTCGGTCATTCCGCTGGTGTCGCCGGTGACGTTATGCGCGGAGAGGGAATAGCGCATATCGCCATAGCTGAAGCTGGCATCGGCGAACATTCCCCACTGACGACCATTCAGGGCCTGCTGCCAGCCGCCGTACAGGCTGTAGTAGTTACCGTAGACGCTGTCCTTGAAGCTGTCCGGGCCGTTGGCAGTGTCTTCAACGCGGCTGCGGGTCCAGGCCAGCGCTACGCCTCCGGTGAGGCTGTCCCCGTTCGCGAGGTATGCCGTCCAGTCAACGCCGCCCTGGGCGCCCTGAGTGATGCTCTTGTAATCCACATCGTTGCTGAAGTTACCGTTCTGATAGAGGAAATCGCCCCACAGCTGGGCCCCTTCCTGCTGTGTACCCGTCAGGCCAGCGAAGTGCAGACGGTCCAGGTGGCTGGCGATGTCATCGGTGACCTGATGGCCCGCCTGTTCGGCCGCATCCAGCCCGGCGACCAGACCCTGGACATCGCTGGCCAGCTCGCCGCGTGAGCTGCTAAAGACAATATTCCATTTCTGGCTACTGTCGGCAGTGAGCAGGTCCTGCGGTGCAGGATCCGCGGGCACAATGCTCAGATCGTTGTTGTAGTTGTAGGCAGCGCTGCGGTTTTCAACCTGCTGTTGACCGTTGCTGAAGATGGCATTGGCGGCCGTCTGCGGCGTGGTGGTTGCCGTCGTCGTGGTAAAGGTCCCCAGCACGATATTTTGCTGATTGATCGCCGAAGCGGTGATGTCATTGACGACCACAGCATTACGGGAGCCGGTGATCTGGCCGAAGTTAACCCTGCTGTCGGTGCTCATGTTCACTTCGGCATTGCTACCCGTCGTGTCGGCGGTCAGGGTGGAACCGTTTTGCAGATTCCACGTGGTTGAATCGTTAATGGTGTCGAGAGTGATGCTGTTGTCGCTGGTGGTATTTACCGTTTCAAACTGACTGATTTGTCCGGAAACAGAGCTTCCGGCATCCATCGACAGGGTATCGTCGCCATCGCCGCCGGTGACGTTGCCGGTGACGTGGGAATCATTCACCAGGACCACAGTGTCATTGCCTGTGCCGGTTGTAATATTGCCGTCAACGTTAGCACCGTTTTGCAGGGTGATGGTGGTGTCACCGCTGTTCTGGCTGGCGTTCAGGTCGCCATTAATGGTGCTGTTATCCACCAGAAGGGTATTGGTGGAGTTACCGTCCAGCGTAACATTGCCGTTCACAACGCTGTTACTGGTGAATGACAGGTTGGTCTGGCCTTTTTCGTTAATGACCCCGATATCGCCGGTCACGGTGCTGTTATTCAGTGCCAGCGTATCCTGAGTGGTACCGTACATGGCCACTGCCACGTCGCCAAAGGCATCAACGTTGATATTCTGGAAGGGCTGGTACTGGCTAAGGGTTTCGACGAGGGTATCGAGATTTTGCGCCACCTGGCTGTTCGTGGCATCCACGATGGCGTTAGTCAGGGTAAGGGACGTGTCTGATTTGTCGCTGCCGACATAGATACCGCCATTATCCATGATGCTGTCGCTCATGGAGAGGGTTTGGGCGCCCTGGCCCGCGCTGATAATACTGCCGTGCAGTGCGCTGCCGTTGCTGATATCCACATTGTGGTAACCTTCATCGAGCGGGTCGAGGTAAATGGCAGCGCCCATCATATAATCTTTGTTTCGCTCATAGGTCCCGTCGCTGTTCTGGCCGTTCAGGGTGGAGTCATTGACGTTGATCGTGGTATTGGTGGTCTTAAGTGCAGAACCTGTTTCGATCATATCCACTTTGGCATTATCGGTGACGTTAATATTTACGGTGCCGCCATTGCTCCCCTGAATATAATAACCTGACATGTCAGTGCCTGACACCGTTAAGGTCTGTGTATCTCCTGCTTCCCGGTGGCCATCCATATAAATATTGGTTGCCGTTTCATTCGCCATAACGGCATCAGTGACGCCCGGGTCCTGATAGAAATTACCGTCTTTATATTCTTTCAGGCCGCAGGTCTGGGTGGTGTCACCATTCTGGCAAGGCGTGGCAGGGGTCTCGCCTGCCTGAGCAGCAAACGAGGCAAGTGCCAGTAATACACACTGTGACAATAACGTTCTTTTCATTGAAATACGCATTTTTTCATCTCTTATACCGGTTCAAAGTGACCTCTTTTTAAACCACGTATGCGTAATTAAGAACTTTCTTGGTCGAAAAGGATGTAATGAAATTTGAAATTAAATCAAGTCATTAAGTGACCATTTTTATAAAAGAAAATAATTGGTTATTTAAAATATATCTATTTAGTGAATGTTACAGTTTTATTAACGTACAAAAAGTAGGATTTTCAGGGGGGAGAAAAGGCTGATTGCGCGTCAGATAAGTCCTAAGGCATAACCCTTTAGGGTTATGTGGGTAATGAATGGAGAGGCTGATTTACATTTGTAAGTTGTTCGCAATCTAATATCACGTTATTTGGAGGGGTATTTGCCCACGCATGATTATCCTTTCCCGGCGCGGTAAACAGAAATGAAAAGTTTTTTAAAATTAACCAAAAAAAGTATTGCTTCGCCTTTTTTTGCCGATAACGAGGGTAATACTCGCCTCCGGGCGAAATCTCCCTCAGGCAAGGAAAGAGTTATGCGCGTATTTCGTAATTTCACAATCCGCTTCGTCATGCTGACGATTCTGGGTATCTTCTGTTTAATGTGGGCGGGCGTGGGGCTGTATGGCTCCTGGGCGCTCTCCCGCGTGGCGGACGGCAACGAGGTCGATCGCCAGCTGGTCAAACAGATGACGGTGCTCAGTCAGGGCAACGATCAGTACTTCCGTTTTGTCACCCGGCTGAGCCGTGCGATGGAGACGCAGGCGGCGGGGGGCACGGCGGATCTTACCTCTGTGCAGCAGGCGCTGCAGGCCATGAGCAACAGGCTCGACGAGATGAAAGCCATGTCGCCGGGGCCGATGGATGCAGAGGTCTCTTCCCGGGTGATCGCCAGCTGGCAGGCGCTGCTGGACAATGGCGTCAAACCGCAGATGCAGCTGGCCCAGCAGGGTAACCTCGAGGGCTATCGCCAGCAGGCAAACAACGTCACTCCACCGTTAAGCCGCGCCTTTGGCGAAAGCGCCGGGCAGTTCAACAAGGCCGCCGACACCATTCTCGACAGCACCCGCGTCACGGTCGACGGCTTCACCAGCTTCACCCGCACGGTGATCATCACCGCGACCATTATCGGCCTGCTGATCCTGCTGTTCGCCGACCGCTATCTGGTCGCCATGCTGGTGAAGCCTCTTGATCAGCTCCGTCACCATTTCCGCCAGATTGCGCAGGGGGATCTTAGCCAGCCCATCGCGCCTTTTGGCCGTAACTGCGTGGGCCAGCTGGTGCCGCTGCTGACGGCAATGCAGGACAGCCTGCGCGACGCGGTGAGCACCATCCGTAACGGCAGCGAGAACATCTGGCGCGGGGCGACGGAGATCTCCAGCGGCAATAACGATCTCTCGTCCCGTACCGAGGAGCAGGCGGCGGCGCTGGAAGAGACCGCCGCCAGCATGGAGCAGCTTACCGCCACGGTGAAGCTCAACGCGGACAACGCCCGTCAGGCCAGCGAGCTGGCGGATGTCGCCTCTGCCAGCGCCAGCCGCGGCGGCGCGCTGGTCAATAATGTGGTCAACACCATGACCGGTATCTCCGTCAGCTCGAAGAAGATTGCCGAGATCACCAGCGTTATCAACAGCATCGCCTTCCAGACCAACATACTGGCCCTCAACGCGGCGGTGGAAGCGGCGCGGGCCGGGGAGCAGGGGCGGGGCTTTGCGGTGGTGGCCGGAGAGGTGCGCAATCTCGCCAGCCGCAGCGCCAACGCGGCAAAAGAGATTGAAGGGCTGATCGCCGACTCCGTCTCCCGGGTGGAAGAAGGGGCAAAACTGGTGAACGATACCGGCACCACCATGGAAGCGGTGCTGCGGGACATTACCGGCGTCACCACCATCATGAAGCAGATTGCCAGCGCCTCGGAAGAGCAGAGCAAAGGCATTTCGCAGGTTGGGGTGGCGATCACCCAGATGGATGGCGTGACCCAGCAGAACGCCTCGCTGGTGGAGCAGGTTTCGGCGGCGGCCTCCGCGCTGGAGCGCCAGACCGAAGAGCTGCAGCGCTCGGTGCAGAAGTTCCGCCTGGCAGGCTAACGCCGGGCGAGCTGCGCGTCGCTAATCAATTGCGTCACCTGCGACAGGTGACCAATTTTCACTTCGCTGGAGCGCCGGAACTTGCTTTTGTCGATCAGCAGCAAGGACTGGCTGGCGCGGCTTAGCAGCTGCGACTTAAATCCGGCGCTGTGCGGGGTGGGATCCCACATCACACCCTGCTCATCCACCCCCTCACACGAGAAGATAAACAGGTCGATCTCCAGCGATTTTAGCTGTGTCACCAGGGCCGGATTCACATAGCAGCGGTATTTTCGCTCCAGCGTCCCGCCAGAGCAGATCAGGTTGATGCGCTCGCGCTTCGCCATCTCATGGCAGATGGGCAGGCTGTTGGTAAACACCGTCAGGGCGATATCCGGTAGCTGTCGCGCGAGGTGAAAGCAGGTGGAGCTGGCATCCAGCGCCAGGATCATCCCTTCGCTGACCCAGTCCAGCGCATGACGGGCGATATCGGCTTTATCCGCGTAATGGCTCTTCAGCCGCGCGCCGAAGGGCTCGCCGCCGTCGCGGTGGTCCGGGTGGATCGCCCGCGCCCGCCCATGGTGCCGCACGATCCTGCCCTGCTGCTGCAGCTGTTTCAGATCGCGGCGAATCGTCTCCTTGCTGACCCCAAGCCCCGCAGCCAGCGCCTCTGTCGACAGCCAGTCCGAGGCTGCCAGCAGGCGGAGGAGATCCTGATGACGGGTGCTTTTCATGGGTTTGTTCCGGTACGGTTGATGGAGAGCAGCGTCTGGCCGATCGCCACGCCGTTCTTGCCGGTGTGCTTAATCTGATACATCGACTGATCGGCGCGACGCAGGGCATTAACGAAATCGTCCTGCTCCTGCACGCCGTCAATGCCTACCGAAGCGCCGACCTGCGCCTGGCCGTTATCCAGTTCGAACGGGGTGAGCGCCGCCTTCAGGCAACTGTGGGCGGTGCTGTTCACCAGCAAACTGGTGAGCGGGAAGGGCAGCAGCAGCACGAATTCGTCACCCCCTAAACGCCCGACAACGGTCCCCGGTGGGCAGGCCTCGCGCAGACGCTGGCTGAGCTGGATCAACAGCTCGTCGCCGCTGCGGTGCCCAAAGGTGTCGTTAACCGTTTTAAAGTCATCCAGATCGATAAAAGCGATGCAGAGCGGCCCCTGGGCTTTGAGCTGCGTAAAGTGCTTGATCAACGCGTGACGGTTGGCGAGACCGGTCAGCGGGTCGTGGTTCGCCAGCTGGGCCAGCTGCTCCTCGTACTGCTTCTCTTTGGTCATGTCGATGTGGGTGCCGGTCACCTTCAGGGGGTTGCCCTGTTCGTCCCAGTCAGTGACCCGGCCCCGGTCCAGCACCCAGGTGACGGTGCCGTTTTTGTGCTGCATACGGTGCAGCGCTTCATAGAAGGGGGTTTTGCCGTGCAGGTGATCGTAGAACGCATCCAGCACGTTCTGTTTGTCATCCGGATGCAGATGCTCACGCCAGATCTCAAACTGCGCGTTCAGCTCCTTGGGCTGATAGCCCAGCATCGAACCCCAGCGGCGGTTATAGATGATCAGCTTCCCGGTGGGGACATCGAGCTGCCATAAACAGAGACCGGTTCCGTCGAGCGCAGCGCTGAGCTTATTTCGGGCGTCACGCGCCAGCCTGGCAAGCCGGGCATTATGCTTTTTGAGATTCTGAATCTGCTGTTTCAGCGCCTGTTCTGACATGCGAATAATCTGAAGAAAGAAATTATTGATGCCAGTTTAAGAGAAGGAAGTAAATATGATGTTGAAAAAAGTAGAGGATTTGCGTTAAGGCAAAATAGCGGAATGATAAGAACATTAAATAATAAAACGCCGGGAGGTAACTCCCGGCTTTTTATTAATGGGCGGCTTCACCGATCATGCCGCCCCGGGCATTTGCCAGTACATTAACCCTGACGTTTGTCTTCCGTACTGGTATCGAAATCGCTCGCCGCGTGGCGCTCGTGCAGCTGTTCGTTCAGCTCGCCGTTGGTGCGGTTGACGATACGCCCGCGCTTCACCGCCGGACGGCTGGCGATATCCTTCGCCCAGCGCTGGACGTTCTTGTAGCTCTGGGCATCCAGGAATTCGGCTGCGCCGTAGACCTGTCCCAGTGCCACGCTGCCAAACCATGGCCAGATGGCGATATCGGCGATGGTGTACTCCTCGCCCGCCACGTAACGACCGCGCGCCAGCTGTTTATCCAGCACGTCGAACAGGCGTTTGGCTTCCATAGTGAAGCGGTCAATCGCGTACTCAATTTTTACCGGCGCATAGTGGTAGAAGTGGCCGAAACCGCCGCCGAGGAACGGGGCGGAGCCCTGCAGCCAGAACAACCAGTTCAGGGTTTCAACGCGCCCAGCCGGATCTTTTGGCAGGAAGTGACCGAATTTTTCCGCCAGATAGAGCAGGATATTGCCGGACTCAAACACGCGGGTTGGCGGCGTGGTGGAGTGGTCGCGCAGGGCCGGAATTTTGGAGTTCGGATTCACATCAACAAACCCGCTGGAGAACTGATCGCCCTCACCGATACGGATCAGCCAGGCGTCGTATTCTGCGCCGGTGACCCCCGCCGCCAGTAGCTCTTCCAGCAGAATGGTGACCTTCTGGCCGTTCGGCGTACCCAGGGAGTAGAGCTGCAGCGGATGTGATCCGACCGGCAGGGTTTTCTCATGGGTGGCACCGGAGATTGGGCGGTTGATACTGGCGAACGCGCCGCCGTTGGGGTTCTGCTTCCATTCCCAGACTTTCGCTGGCTGGTAGTTATTGTCGGACATGTTGACCTGCCTTTTTGCGGATGTGTTGAGGCAGTTTAGCAGGAGTTCCATGAAGGGTTTAACGAACTGAGCGCATAAGGTTATGCGCTCGTTGTCTTACCGGGCGACTAGCCGCGGGTTGGCTGACACCCATACTTAAGCTGGCGCTGATGCCATCGCCCCAGCAGCAACACCGTGGTGAGCGCGCCGAGCAGGGCGCAGAACATATCCGACTGGGTATCCCACTGGTCACCCTGGGTGCCGAGGAAATCATCCGCGCCTTGCCCCATCGCCAGCGCTGCCCACCACTCGATCAGCTCGTAGGTCGCGCTGATCGCCAGGGCAACACAGCACACCAGAAAGCCCGTCATCTTATTGCCCCTGACGTAGCCGCCGCGCACCAGGATCTCCCGCGCCGCCAGTGCCGGGACCAGCCCCTGGAAAAAGTGCCCCAGCTTGTCGTACGGGTTACGGCTCAGGTCGAACATATCCTGCACGGCAAAGCCCACCGGCACTTTGGCGTAAGTGTACATTCCGCCCACCATCAGGATGATGGCATGCCAGAAAATCAGGAAGTAGAGCAGGGGCGTCAGCGGGTAGCGCCGTTGAGTGGCGAGAAGCAGCGGCACGATGATAATGACGGGGGTCACTTCCATCAGCCAGGTGATGCGGTCCTGGGTATACACGCCGGTATAGATCAGGAGCAGCAGCAGAAGCAGCGCGCCGACCTTTAATGCAGAGGAGAGGGCAGATTGTGTCATATCATTTAACGGGTTAGTAAAACAGACACTATCGATCTGCCCGGCGAAAAACACAACGTATTACGCCGGACATAAAAAAAGGGGCCGCTGGGGCCCCGTTGATCCTGCATAACAATCAGAACGACTTGCGTAAACGCAGGCTGAAGGTGTGCGCCTGGTAACGGTCGCCTGCCTGCAGATCGTAACGTGCGTCGAAGCTCAGGTTATTGGCGTCGTACAGCGTGCTGCCGATAGCAACCCCAGCCATATCTTCCACCGGTGAAGCGCCTTTGGTGATAAAGCTGGTTTCGCCGATGGCGTCGGCGGCGTAGGTCGCATGGCTGCTGACCTGACGGTTATCGTACTGGTGGATCCAGGAGATCTGGGCGAACGGCGTCAGGTTACCCAGACCGGTAGAGAAAGTCTTCTCGATACGGGCACCGATATCGCTCACGACCGACTGTGAATGCGTGCTGCTTACATCCAGCGCCATGCCGTTACCGCCGGTTTCACTGTAGCCATCCACATGCTGATAGCCGTAGGTCAGGGCCGCCAGCGGGGTCAGGACCACGTCGGCCGGCAGCGCGATCGGGTAGCCAAACTCACTTTGCAGGGTAACGGACTGACCGTTGAACTTGCCGTGGGCCGCGCCGGAGAAGCCGGTGAAATCTGCCCGGCGAACGGAGCTGTAGTTCTGACGGTTCAGGCCAGCGGAGAGGTTCAGGTACCACGGGTTACCGGTATAGCCTGCGTAACCAATCACGCCGTAGTTATCGGCGGTGGAGGTGTTGCCGCTCAGGTTGTCTTTACCGTGCACGGAGGTGTTGCTGTAGTTCAGCGCCGCGCCCAGACGCCAGTCGTCCCCTAACGCGCGGTCGGCACCGATGATCAGGCCGCCAAATTTCGCCGAGTAACCGCTCACGTCGTCGCTGCTGTCCTGACGGGCATAGCCGCCAAACGGCTGGCCCCAGACGATCCAGTTGTCCGCGTAGTCATCACCGGTTGCCACTCCGCTTACGCCGGAGGCTTGTGGATGCCGAACGGCATCGATATGAGCACCCACTACGGCCTGAGCAGTAGAGGTGGCAACGTTTGCCGCTGAACTGGTATTGAGATTCTGGCTGGTGGAAAGACGCTCGCCAACGCGGTTCGCCTCCTGTTTACCTTCAATCGCCAGCGAGGCGTTATACAGGTTCAGCAGCTCTGGAGAGGCGATACCGGAATAGCTCGCCAGCCCGCCGAGTGACGCAGTGGCGCTTGGGATAGTGGCATATCCCCGTTTGTCCGGCTGGGCAGGAGCGGGCTCTGATGGCGCAGGCTGCACCGGCGCTGTCACGACTGGCGGGGTGACTTCTGGCTCAGTGACCACTGGGGGAGTGACCTCTGGCGTCGGCTCAGGCTGAGGTTCAGGTTGCGGCTCCGGCTGAGGCTGCGGCTCTACCGGGTCTGGAATGACCGGCTCCGCGCCCAGGGTTAATACCAGGGCTTTGCTCTGCGCGTCTTCATAGACGGTGCCGTTAACCGTTCCATGGTAACCGAGCGCTTTGTAGTTCAGCTGGTCGGCGTGGTAGTCGGTCTGGGCGCCTGAGGCATTGATCACCACATAACGCTGCCCTTCGGCAAACTGATAGGTGCTGCCGGTGCGCAGCAGATGGATGCTGGAGCCCGCGTCGATGGTGGCATTGCCGCTGACGTTCAGGCGACCATAGCCCGCATCGGCAAGCAGATCGCCGTTGGCCACGGCCAGATCGGAGACGCCGGAGATCAGCGTGGCGGCCGCTTTCTGGTGGTAATCGCCCAGGATATTAATGCTGTTGTTCACCTGCAGGGAGGCGGCTTCGTTCAGCACGATGCCGGGGGTTACCTCAACCTCTTCGCTCATCTGCAGTGACATCAGGCCATATTCGGGGATGCTGCTGAAGGTACTGATATTGTCGTTGAGCAGCAGGGCGCCGCTGCCGAATGTCACGCTGGAGCCGGTAATGGTGCCCGTCGCGCCGTCGAGGCCGGTCAGGATGCCCATGCTGGTGCCGCCATTAATGATAAATGGCGCCGCGCTGGTGGAGTAGATGTCACCGGTAACGGTGCCGGTATTGACGAGGGTCACCGTGTCGCTGTTATTGCCGTTAACAAACAGGGCATAGCCGCCACCGCTTAACTGACCGTTGTTAACGATCTCAGTGTTGCCCTGGCTGTTGTTGTTCCAGATGTAAATCCCGCTCCAGTTACCTGCTATTTCACCCTTGTTGACGAGGGTGCCAATCAGGGTGTTGCTACTGCTGTTGTTGTAGACAGCGATGTCATTGGCAGTGATTGTCCCGTTATTCTCAAGGGAGCCGAGGGTGCCGGAGTTGATAATGCCGTAGGAGCTGCCGTTGATTTTACCGTCATTGACGAGGGTGTTGATAACGCCCTGGTTGATGATCGCCGAGGTACCATAATAGTCGGTCGTGCCGCCTTCGATCGTCCCGGAGTTGTGCAGCGTGCCAATGGTACCGCTGTTAAAAATGGCGCCTTTCTGCCCTCCGTACATGCCGTTCTGGTTGTTCACGGAAGCGATCAGGCCGGCGTTGTTCAGGTTATCAAGGGTGCCCAGATTGTTGATGCCACGATAGCCCACAATCTTGCCATCCATGGTGTTGGTCAGGGTGCCGATCTTCCCGGCATTGCTCACCGTACCGCTGTTATTAAAAGCGAAGATGTTGTAAGAGCCCGGCATACTCTCAAGGGTGCCGGTGTTGATGAAGGTATCAACCACGCCTGTTGCACCCAGCGCCACGACGCTGCCGTTTTGATACTGGCTCAGGCTGGAAAGGGTGCCGTTATTGTTAAGCGTACCTACTGTTCCATTAATCTGAACAATATTATCGTTTCCTGATAAGGGGTTATCAGTATTGCCGCTAATGCTCCCGTCATTGGTAAGCGTTGTTACACTAACGCCCGCGTTCACGGTTAAGGCGGTGGTGGGGATGCCGGAGAGGCTTCCGTCGTGAGTTATATGCACTAACTCTTTTGCGTCAGCGATCTGAATATTGCTCGTCGGCGTGTCGATAATTAACTCGGGAGACGTTGCGAAAGCTTGTGCAGCGGTCGATGCAACCAGCAAAGAGATAAGCTGGCTAAGGCGTTTCTTTTCCATGGTATTCCGTCATAAGTTGCGATGTTGTGCAAAATGCTGGGGCGATTTCTTCGGATTAATCCGATATCTTCGGGCGCAGAATATACAATTTGTTGCTGAAAACAATAAGTGGAGCTTAATTATTTCAGCCTGAATTTATTCCACATTTTTTTTAATGTTTATAATTTGAGTTAAGGCTGGTGGCGGCATGTGGATATATCCTTATCTTTTTAAGGGAAGCTTATTGATTAGTTTGTCTTTATTATTGAGCGGCTGTATTTCCGTCGATCCCAATGTGGCCGCGCAGCAGATCGCAGCACGCGCTGGTCTTACCAGTGAAAAATTTGATACAGATCCCTTCCCGATTGTCGGCTGGCACCGGATCGCGACGCCGGTCAGGACGCTGCATGTCTACATCGAGGGAGATGGCTTTGCCTGGAAAAACCGCATCAAGCCATCCGATAACCCGACGCCACGCAATCCAGTCGGTCTGAAACTGGCGGCGGCGGATTACCACGCCAGCGTGCTTTACCTTGCCCGGCCCTGTCAGTTTATCGGGCCACCTCTGCCGGCCAGTTGCCGCGTCAATATCTGGACGCAGGATCGCTTCTCGCCCGCGGTGATTGAGGCGATGAATATGGCGCTTGACCGCGCAATACAGCGTTATCCGGGAGTGAGGATCGATCTGATTGGCTACTCCGGGGGCGGGAATATTGCCGCGCTGTTGGCGGCGCGCCGGAGCGATGTGCGTTCCCTGCGCACGGTGGCGGGGAATCTCGACGTTGCGTACGTGAACGCCCTGCATCATGTCACCCCGATGCCCACCGCCGCTAGCGCCATCGATAAAGCTCCCGCGCTGCGCGCCCTGCCGCAGATCCACTTCAGCGGCGGAGATGACACTACCGTACCGCCCGCCGTTGCCGTGCGTTTTCAGCAGGCGGTGGGGGAAAAATGCGCGCGGGTCGAGGCAATCGGCGCAATGGCGCATGGCTCGGACTGGGCGGCAATCTGGCCTCAGCTACTGGCGCAGGGTTTGCCGGATTGCTGAGAGGCTGAATAAACCGATCGCAAAATGTTACCCTTACACACCCCGTCGACGGTTGAAGGATTTCAGGACCGAATAATGAAAAAGAAAGAGTTTGTGACCCAGGATCTGCTGAGCAAAATCTATCAGGACACCACGGCGGGGCCACGCAAACTTCCTCCTGAGAGGCAGCTTGCCGAAGAGTATGGCGTGTCGCGTTTCACTATCCGCCAGGCGCTGGAGAAGCTGGTGAGCATTGGCGTGGTGCGGATAGTCCAGGGCTCGGGGATATGGATCAACGAGCACGCCCGCAATAATCCGCTGATCTACAACTCGATCACGGAAAAGCGGTTTGATCAGATGCGCTACCGGATGATCAGCCTGCATAAGACGCGGCCCGATCGCGCGGTACAGCAGATCTTCGGTATCGATGAAGAGAGCTTTATCTGGCACTTCTGCCGCCTGCGCTACGTCGATAACCAGCCCGTACAGCTGGAGGTATCCAGCATGCCAGCCGCCGATTTCCCGGATCTCAATCAACAGGTCATTGAGCGCTCTATTCAGCAGTACGTATTAAGTAAAGGACTGGTGATTTCCCATATGCTCACCACCTACCGGGCGGTCAGCGTCAGCCGTGAGCAGGCGGTGCTGCTGGGCTGCAAAAAAGGCGGGCCGGCAATGCATATCAATAACCGGGGAATACTGGAGGGGGGCCGGGTATTTGAGGTGAGCGACATCATTGATATCAACTACACCTGCACTTACGTCAGCCCCTGGAACCGCGATAACTTAGCCTGGCGGCAAAATCAGGGCGTATGAATGGTGCCGTCCGGCAGGCGGCTTTGCGTCCACTCGTGCGGGCGCCAGAACACCGGATGCGCCAGCGCCTGCTCTTCATTAAAGCCGGTGCCGATGCCTGGTGCGTCAGGTGGGTAGATAAACCCGTCTTTCACCTCAGGCGCGCCGGGGAACACGCTGTCGGTAGTGGCCGAGCGGGGAATAAACTCCTGAATGGCGGCATTGTGCAGATGAATATTCAGGTGCGTATTGACCGCCACGCCGATCGGGGTCATATCGCCGGGGCCATGCCAGGCAAGACGCACGCCAAAGGCCTGGCATAAATGCGCCAGCTTCAGCGCGGGGGTAATGCCGCCGATCTGCGAAACATGGCAGCGAATAAAGTCGATGCGACGATTCACAATCACGTCGTGCCACTCAGCCGGATTATTGAATAACTCACCCATTGCCAGCGGGACGCAGCTTTGCTGACGAACCTGCTCCAGCCAGGCGCTCTGCTGGGGCGGCAAAATATCTTCGATAAAATAGGGCTGATAAGGCTCCAGCTGTTTGGCCAGCAGCACCGCCTGCTGGGGGAACAGACGCTCATGGACATCGTGCAAGAGCTGGAGCTTCCAGCCATATTTCTCGCGCAGGGCACGGAACATCTCCACGGTATTGCTCATATATTCATGCTGATCGAACCAGGCGCCTGCCGTTGGGTTTTCCGGGGCATGCAGGGCCGACGGCGTGCCGCCGTAAAAACCGAGCTGGCAGCGGATATGCCGATAACCCTGCGCCACCAGTTTATCGACCGAGGCAAACAGCTCTTCCAGCGTCTCGCCGCTGGCGTGGCTGTAAGCCGGGATCGCATCACGGGATTTCCCCCCCAGCAGCTGATACAGCGGCATGCCGGCCAGTTTTCCTTTGATATCCCACAGGGCCATATCCACGCCGGAGATGGCATTATTCATCACCGGGCCGTTACGCCAGTAGGCGTTAACGTTCATCATCTGCCACAGATCTTCGATGTTGTTAGCATCCCGGCCGATCAGCAGCGGTTTGAGGTACTCATCAACAAGGGTTTTAACCGCCAGAGGGCGCTGCTGGAAGGTGGCGCAGCCATATCCGACTGGTCCCTGTTCCGTTGTGACGCGCACGGTTACCAGGTTATGCCGGTCCGGGCGGGTAATAAAACACTCGATATTTTTGATGATCACAGGCGTCACGAGAAACTCCTTTGCTGCGCTGTGGAAATACAGAATGGGAATATCATCACCCTAAAAATGTTGGCGGGTAAATGGTTTTTTTTATTATTTATTTTGGTCAGTTATTTGGTTTTATTTTAATTAAAAACCGTACCAATTTTATGTTAGCCACGGTTTTGTATCTCTTATTCAGGCTGTTTGTGAGCGACATCAAATTTTATTGGTTTTTTTTGTTTGGGTGGTTTATTTATGCTCACTGCATCAATAAAACGACAACAATACCGGCAGGAGTCTTTATGGGGACGCAAGAAGCCATCAATAATATTATTCGTCTGGTTGGCGGGCAGGGGAATATTAATAAAGTCTGGCACTGCATGACGCGGCTGAGGTTTGATTTAATCGACGATAATAAAGTGGATCAGAACGCGATCAAAAATGTGCCCGGCGTGCTGGGGGCACAACTCCAGAGCGATCAGTTCCAGGTCATCATCGGCCCAAAGGTGAACAGCTGGTACGAACAAATGCTCAGTGTGCTGGGGGAGGATGCCAGCGATGCGCTGACGGTCACAAAGGGACGTAAAAGCCTGGTCTCTCTTTTTATGGATACCGTATCGGGTGTGTTCGGCCCAATTGTACCGGCCATTGCCGGGGCTGGGATGATTAAAGGCCTGCTGGCCGGACTCATCGCGCTGAAGGTGGTTTCGGCGAAAAGCGATACCGTTATGGTGATCGACCTTATCGCCAGCGGCGTCTTTTATTTCCTGCCGTTCTTCCTTGCGGTGTCGGCGGCCAGGATTTTCAAAACGAATGAGTATCTCGCCGCAGCGGTTGCTGCCTGTCTGATGTACCCCTCCTTAATAGAAGCAGCGAAAGCGCTGGCGACACATCAGGAAGGTGCGGTGAGTGCCCTCTGGTTAATGAATGCGATCCCGGTCTCCGTCTTTAACTACGCGTCGAGCGTAATTCCGGTGATTTTCTCGGTGCTGGCACTGAGCTATATCCATCGCTGGGTCGACAGCATTATGCCGGATGTGCTCAAAACCGTATTTACACCCACGCTCACTCTCTTTATAGGTGCACTGGCGGCGCTGGTGGTGATCGGCCCCATCGGCATCTGGCTGGGTAAAGGACTCGCCTTCTTTATAGAAGGGCTGTTTAGCGTGTCGGCCAGTTTTGCCGGGCTTATTGTCGGGGCCATCCGCCCGGTGGCGATCCTGACCGGGATGCACCATGCGATGACGCCCATCGCCCTGCAGAACTTTAGCGACCGTGGTTACGACATGCTAATGCCGATGATGTTTATGGCCAATATAGCGATTGCCGGGGCGACGTTTGCTATCTGGCGCCTGAGCCGTAATCGTCAGTATAAGACCGTTACGCTGTCGGCGGCCATCTCTGCGCTGCTGGGCATTACCGAGCCAGCACTCTTTGGCGTGCTGACACGCTACAAAAAAGCGTTCATTGCGGCGACAGTGGCCAGCTCTCTCGCCTCTGCCTTTATTGCCTTCTTCGGCGTGCGTCTCTACGGCTATATCCTGTCGAGCATCTTCAGCTTGCCTGCTTATATAGGTCCATACTTTGTCTTTGCCGTGGCAGGTGTGGCGATTTCACTGGTGTTGTCCTTTACGCTGACCACCGTTCTGGTAGGAAAAGAGCAAGCCTCCGAATAACTCAAAACCCCGTCTTACCGGGTACGCCGCGGCTAAAATCAGTGTGATTGTGGATAAGTCTGTGTGTAAACAGGTATAAGGCGGGGTTTTGCTGGGGAATGCAGCAGTCAGTCATTTTTCTGTTATTTAAGGGTTGCGGCCTCAGGAGAACTCCCTATAATGCGCCTCCATCGACACGGCGGATGTGAATCACTTCACACAAACAGCCGGGCCGGTTGAAGAGAAAAGCGTGAAATAATCGCTTGACTCTGAAAGAGGAAAGCGTAATATACGCCACCTCGCAACGGTGAGCGAAAGCCGCGTTGCACTGCTCTTTAACAATTTATCAGACAATCTGTGTGGGCACTCAAAGTGACATGGATTCTTAATGTCTTCGGACAATAAATGAATACCAAGTCTCTGAGTGAACATACGTAATTCATTACGAAGTTTAATTCACGAGCATCAAACTTAAATTGAAGAGTTTGATCATGGCTCAGATTGAACGCTGGCGGCAGGCCTAACACATGCAAGTCGAACGGTAGCACAGAGAGCTTGCTCTCGGGTGACGAGTGGCGGACGGGTGAGTAATGTCTGGGAAACTGCCTGATGGAGGGGGATAACTACTGGAAACGGTAGCTAATACCGCATAACGTCGCAAGACCAAAGAGGGGGACCTTCGGGCCTCTTGCCATCAGATGTGCCCAGATGGGATTAGCTAGTAGGTGGGGTAACGGCTCACCTAGGCGACGATCCCTAGCTGGTCTGAGAGGATGACCAGCCACACTGGAACTGAGACACGGTCCAGACTCCTACGGGAGGCAGCAGTGGGGAATATTGCACAATGGGCGCAAGCCTGATGCAGCCATGCCGCGTGTATGAAGAAGGCCTTCGGGTTGTAAAGTACTTTCAGCGAGGAGGAAGGCATTGTGGTTAATAACCACAGTGATTGACGTTACTCGCAGAAGAAGCACCGGCTAACTCCGTGCCAGCAGCCGCGGTAATACGGAGGGTGCAAGCGTTAATCGGAATTACTGGGCGTAAAGCGCACGCAGGCGGTCTGTCAAGTCGGATGTGAAATCCCCGGGCTCAACCTGGGAACTGCATTCGAAACTGGCAGGCTAGAGTCTTGTAGAGGGGGGTAGAATTCCAGGTGTAGCGGTGAAATGCGTAGAGATCTGGAGGAATACCGGTGGCGAAGGCGGCCCCCTGGACAAAGACTGACGCTCAGGTGCGAAAGCGTGGGGAGCAAACAGGATTAGATACCCTGGTAGTCCACGCCGTAAACGATGTCGACTTGGAGGCTGTGCCCTTGAGGCGTGGCTTCCGGAGCTAACGCGTTAAGTCGACCGCCTGGGGAGTACGGCCGCAAGGTTAAAACTCAAATGAATTGACGGGGGCCCGCACAAGCGGTGGAGCATGTGGTTTAATTCGATGCAACGCGAAGAACCTTACCTACTCTTGACATCCAGAGAACTTTCCAGAGATGGATTGGTGCCTTCGGGAACTCTGAGACAGGTGCTGCATGGCTGTCGTCAGCTCGTGTTGTGAAATGTTGGGTTAAGTCCCGCAACGAGCGCAACCCTTATCCTTTGTTGCCAGCGGTTAGGCCGGGAACTCAAAGGAGACTGCCAGTGATAAACTGGAGGAAGGTGGGGATGACGTCAAGTCATCATGGCCCTTACGAGTAGGGCTACACACGTGCTACAATGGCGCATACAAAGAGAAGCGACCTCGCGAGAGCAAGCGGACCTCATAAAGTGCGTCGTAGTCCGGATTGGAGTCTGCAACTCGACTCCATGAAGTCGGAATCGCTAGTAATCGTAGATCAGAATGCTACGGTGAATACGTTCCCGGGCCTTGTACACACCGCCCGTCACACCATGGGAGTGGGTTGCAAAAGAAGTAGGTAGCTTAACCTTCGGGAGGGCGCTTACCACTTTGTGATTCATGACTGGGGTGAAGTCGTAACAAGGTAACCGTAGGGGAACCTGCGGTTGGATCACCTCCTTACCTTAAAGAACCTGCCTTTGTAGTGCTCACACAGATTGTCTGATGAAAAGTAAATAGCAAGGCGTCTTGCGATTGAGACTTCAGTGTCCCCTTCGTCTAGAGGCCCAGGACACCGCCCTTTCACGGCGGTAACAGGGGTTCGAATCCCCTAGGGGACGCCACTTGCTGGTTTGTGAGTGAAAGTCACCTGCCGTTATATCTCAAAACTCATCTTCGGGTGACGTTTGAGATATTTGCTCTTTAAAAATCTGGATCAAGCTGAAAATTGAAACGACACACCGTGTCTGTTCTCCGTAAACAGGAACAGAATCAGGTGTGTTCGAGTCTCTCAAATTTTCACAATCATGAAGTGAAACATCTTCGGGTTGTGAGGTTAAGCGACTAAGCGTACACGGTGGATGCCCTGGCAGTCAGAGGCGATGAAGGACGTGCTAATCTGCGAAAAGCGCCGGCGAGGTGATATGAACCTTTGACCCGGCGATGTCCGAATGGGGAAACCCAGTGCAATCCGTTGCACTATCGTTAACTGAATACATAGGTTAACGAGGCGAACCGGGGGAACTGAAACATCTAAGTACCCCGAGGAAAAGAAATCAACCGAGATTCCCCCAGTAGCGGCGAGCGAACGGGGAGCAGCCCGGAGTCTGAATCAGCTTGTGTGTTAGTGGAACGGTCTGGAAAGTCCGACGGTACAGGGTGATAGTCCCGTACATGAAAGCACACTTGCTGTGAACTCGAAGAGTAGGGCGGGACACGTGGTATCCTGTCTGAATATGGGGGGACCATCCTCCAAGGCTAAATACTCCTGACTGACCGATAGTGAACCAGTACCGTGAGGGAAAGGCGAAAAGAACCCCGGCGAGGGGAGTGAAAAAGAACCTGAAACCGTGTACGTACAAGCAGTGGGAGCACCTTCGTGGTGTGACTGCGTACCTTTTGTATAATGGGTCAGCGACTTATATTCTGTAGCAAGGTTAACCGTATAGGGGAGCCGAAGGGAAACCGAGTCTTAACTGGGCGTTAAGTTGCAGGGTATAGACCCGAAACCCGGTGATCTAGCCATGGGCAGGTTGAAGGTTGGGTAACACTAACTGGAGGACCGAACCGACTAATGTTGAAAAATTAGCGGATGACTTGTGGCTGGGGGTGAAAGGCCAATCAAACCGGGAGATAGCTGGTTCTCCCCGAAAGCTATTTAGGTAGCGCCTCGTGAACTCATCTCCGGGGGTAGAGCACTGTTTCGGCTAGGGGGCCATCCCGGCTTACCAACCCGATGCAAACTGCGAATACCGGAGAATGTTATCACGGGAGACACACGGCGGGTGCTAACGTCCGTCGTGAAGAGGGAAACAACCCAGACCGCCAGCTAAGGTCCCAAAGTCATGGTTAAGTGGGAAACGATGTGGGAAGGCACAGACAGCCAGGATGTTGGCTTAGAAGCAGCCATCATTTAAAGAAAGCGTAATAGCTCACTGGTCGAGTCGGCCTGCGCGGAAGATGTAACGGGGCTAAACCATGCACCGAAGCTGCGGCAGCGACACTATGTGTTGTTGGGTAGGGGAGCGTTCTGTAAGCCGTTGAAGGTGAACTGTGAGGTTTGCTGGAGGTATCAGAAGTGCGAATGCTGACATAAGTAACGATAAAGCGGGTGAAAAGCCCGCTCGCCGGAAGACCAAGGGTTCCTGTCCAACGTTAATCGGGGCAGGGTGAGTCGACCCCTAAGGCGAGGCCGAAAGGCGTAGTCGATGGGAAACAGGTTAATATTCCTGTACTCGGTGTTACTGCGAAGGGGGGACGGAGAAGGCTATGTTGGCCGGGCGACGGTTGTCCCGGTTTAAGCATGTAGGCGGAGGTTCCAGGTAAATCCGGTACCTTTTTAACGCTGAGGTGTGATGACGAGGCACTACGGTGCTGAAGTAACAAATGCCCTGCTTCCAGGAAAAGCCTCTAAGCATCAGGTAACAACGAATCGTACCCCAAACCGACACAGGTGGTCAGGTAGAGAATACCAAGGCGCTTGAGAGAACTCGGGTGAAGGAACTAGGCAAAATGGTGCCGTAACTTCGGGAGAAGGCACGCTGATATGTAGGTGAAGCCCCTGCGGGTGGAGCTGAAATCAGTCGAAGATACCAGCTGGCTGCAACTGTTTATTAAAAACACAGCACTGTGCAAACACGAAAGTGGACGTATACGGTGTGACGCCTGCCCGGTGCCGGAAGGTTAATTGATGGGGTTAGCGGCAACGCGAAGCTCTTGATCGAAGCCCCGGTAAACGGCGGCCGTAACTATAACGGTCCTAAGGTAGCGAAATTCCTTGTCGGGTAAGTTCCGACCTGCACGAATGGCGTAATGATGGCCAGGCTGTCTCCACCCGAGACTCAGTGAAATTGAAATCGCTGTGAAGATGCAGTGTACCCGCGGCAAGACGGAAAGACCCCGTGAACCTTTACTATAGCTTGACACTGAACACTGGTCCTTGATGTGTAGGATAGGTGGGAGGCTTTGAAGCGTGGACGCCAGTCTGCGTGGAGCCATCCTTGAAATACCACCCTTTAATGGCTGGTGTTCTAACGTAGACCCGTAATCCGGGTTGCGGACAGTGTCTGGTGGGTAGTTTGACTGGGGCGGTCTCCTCCTAAAGAGTAACGGAGGAGCACGAAGGTTAGCTAATCCTGGTCGGACATCAGGAGGTTAGTGCAATGGCATAAGCTAGCTTGACTGCGAGAGTGACGGCTCGAGCAGGTGCGAAAGCAGGTCATAGTGATCCGGTGGTTCTGTATGGAAGGGCCATCGCTCAACGGATAAAAGGTACTCCGGGGATAACAGGCTGATACCGCCCAAGAGTTCATATCGACGGCGGTGTTTGGCACCTCGATGTCGGCTCATCACATCCTGGGGCTGAAGTAGGTCCCAAGGGTATGGCTGTTCGCCATTTAAAGTGGTACGCGAGCTGGGTTTAGAACGTCGTGAGACAGTTCGGTCCCTATCTGCCGTGGGCGCTGGAGAATTGAGGGGGGCTGCTCCTAGTACGAGAGGACCGGAGTGGACGCATCACTGGTGTTCGGGTTGTCATGCCAATGGCACTGCCCGGTAGCTAAATGCGGAAGAGATAAGTGCTGAAAGCATCTAAGCACGAAACTTGCCCCGAGATGAGTTCTCCCTGACCCTTTAAGGGTCCTGAAGGAACGTTGAAGACGACGACGTTGATAGGCCGGGTGTGTAAGCGCAGCGATGCGTTGAGCTAACCGGTACTAATGAACCGTGAGGCTTAACCTTACAACGCCGAAGCTGTTTCGGTGAGATTTGAGACGATTTTCAGCCTGATACAGATAACAGAATTTGCCTGGCGGCTGTAGCGCGGTGGTCCCACCTGACCCCATGCCGAACTCAGAAGTGAAACGCCGTAGCGCCGATGGTAGTGTGGGGTCTCCCCATGCGAGAGTAGGGAACTGCCAGGCATCAATTAAAGCCGAGAGCCCGTCCGCAAGGACGGGCTTTTTGCGTTTGTGCCTTACCCGGCCTGCCGGTAATACTCCCTTTCATATATCTTCAATTAATCGTTCAAATGAGATTTATTATCAAATGAGCTTTACAGGCCAAGGATAAAGATGTATTTTAAATGCATGTTTTAAGTCGGAGGTCATTATGAGCCATCAAAGAATCCCTAAAAACTGGACAATCAAACGTTCAACTCCCTTCTTTACCAAAGATAACGTCCCGGCAGCTCTTCTGAGTCATCACAATACCGCAGCAGGGATCTTTGGGCAGCTTTGCGTAATGGAAGGGACCGTAACCTATTACGGCTTCGCGAACGCAGAGGCGACAGAGCCAGAGGTGAAGGTTGTGATTAACGCAGGCAACTTCGCCACCAGCCCACCGCAGTACTGGCACCGTATTGAGATGACGGATGATGCCCAGTTCAATATCAATTTTTGGGCTGAACCGACCTTCTCCGGTGAAGAAGTTTACAGCGCGAAAAAGGCGTAACACCGTCGCTTACCAGATGCTATTTATAATCGACTCTATAACGCCTGAGCGGCCATAAGAAGTGAGCCAGACGCTGAGGGTGCTTACAGGAGTTAAAGCCTGCATGGTGCGTACAGGCCGCAAATTTCGGGGCATCAGGAAAGAGTTGGGTGCAGTTTGATGAAATGTAGGGTTCTGGAAAAGCAAAAACCCGCCTTTTGGGCGGGTTCTTTAAATAGTGGTGCCCGGACTCGGAATCGAACCAAGGACACGGGGATTTTCAATCCCCTGCTCTACCGACTGAGCTATCCGGGCAACGGGGCGCATTAAACCCGATCTACTCAACGACGTCAACGAAATTTGTTAATTTCGCTACTGACCGCACACTCCATCGCCATTTTGCTGCAAGATCAGGCAAAAAACGCTGTCCACAGGGCGGAGAGCGGCATGGCGATGACCAGCGCAGGCAGCATATTCACCACTGCAAACATCTTGATCCCACAGATCCTCAACCCCGTCGCCAGCAGCAGCAGGCCACCGACAGCGGTGAAGTCAGCCATCATCGCCGGGGTCGTCAGCGGTAGTATCAGCGTGGCGCAGGTTGCCAGGGCGAGCTGTATGAGCAGCATAGGCACGCAAATGGCGGCGACGGCAACGCCAAGCGTAGTGGCAAAGATAGTGGCGGTGAAGAAATCGAGAAAGGCCTTGGCAATAAGGATGCTCGGATCGCCGGTCATCCCTTCCTGCATTGAGCCAAAAATGCCCGTGCCGCTGGCGCAGAAGAGAATAATGATGGCGACATAGTTCTGAATAAACGCATCGTGCCCACCGCCTTTCTGTTTACCTCGTGAGAGCAGATTCTTGGCTTTGCTGACGGCACCGTTAATGCCTTTTTCCAGATAACAAAACTCGCCGATCAGTGCCCCAAGCAGCGTTGCCAGCACCATCACCGGCAGGTTGGCGCACTTGATGACCAGCAGAATACCAATGCCTAATGATGCCAGGCCGAAGATAGAGGGCATGGAGGAGCGAATACGCTCCGGTAATCGCTGGCTTAGCAAGGCGCCCAGTACGCCGCCCAGCAGCACGGCACCTGCGTTAATAAATGGTCCAATAACCACTACGAACTCCTGTTATTTACTCATTGATATTGCATTATTATTACTCTTTTCAGTGAGTAATCGCCAAGCGTAATACTGTTTTTTGCATAATGATTCCTCCTTGCGCCCCCTGGCGAAAAGTGACATTATTGCGCGAATTTTCTCCTCTCAGATACGGAGCCGCCAATGAACAGATCTCCTCTCGCTGTGCGAATGGCTGGCCGTATCGACACGTCTTATTCTACGCTCACCATGCGGTGAGGGTAACGCAGGCTCACTGCAGGACAACAGTAAAATCAGACGCGTTCTGTTTTTACTGATGTCTGGCGGTCGGAGCTGAACTCCGGTCAGACACATTCGTTGGGCAGGGGGACTCCCTGTCCGGGGCTTTTTCACGCCTTGCACGGGTATTTGCGCTTATGAAATCAATGAAAATTGCCGTCAGCCGCGAGCTGGCGTCCGCCTTATCCACGCACCGGGAAGTGGTGACGCTGGATAACACAGATTTTACGGATGTGGCGGCAGTCGTCATTACCGTCGCTGAAAGTCGCAGCGGCATCCTCGCCTTACTGAAACGCACCGGTTTCCACCTGCCTGTTTATATGTTCTCAGCAGAACCTGTAGAAGCACCTGCGGATGTGGATGCGGTGATCGATGGCAAAGCGCAGGAGTGGTTAGAGCTGGAAGCGGCCGCCTGTCGCTACGAAGAGAACCTGCTGCCGCCGTTTTTCGACACTCTCACTCAGTACGTGGCGATGGACAACAGCACCTTCGCCTGTCCGGGGCATCAGCACGGTGCGTTCTTTAAGAAGCACCCCGCAGGGCGTCAGTTCTTCGATTTCTTCGGTGAGAACGTGTTTCGTGCCGATATGTGCAACGCCGACGTGAAGCTTGGCGATCTGCTGATCCACGAAGGCTCCGCCAAACATGCGCAAAAATTCGCGGCGAAAGTGTTTAACGCCGACAAGACCTATTTCGTTCTCAACGGGACTTCGGCCGCCAACAAGGTAGTGACCAACGCCCTGCTGACCCGTGGCGATCTGGTGCTGTTCGACCGCAACAACCATAAGTCCAACCACCATGGCGCCCTGATCCAGGCCGGCGCCACGCCGGTGTATCTCGAAGCGGCGCGCAACCCGTTTGGCTTTATTGGCGGCATTGATGATCGCTGTTTTGACGAGGCGTATCTGCGGGAGCTGATCCGTGACGTCGCCCCGGAAAAGGCCCGTGAAGCGCGTCCGTTCCGTCTGGCAGTGATCCAGCTCGGCACCTATGACGGCACCGTCTATAACGCCCGCCAGGTGATCGACAAGATTGGCCAGCTGTGCGACTACATCCTGTTTGACTCCGCGTGGGTGGGATATGAGCAGTTTATCCCGATGATGGCAGACACCTCGCCGCTGCTGCTTGAGCTGAATGAGAACGATCCGGGGATCTTTGTCACCCAGTCGGTACACAAACAGCAGGCCGGGTTCTCACAGACCTCGCAGATCCACAAAAAGGATAACCACATTCGCGGTCAGGCGCGTTTCTGCCCGCATAAGCGTCTCAACAACGCTTTCATGCTGCACGCCTCCACCAGCCCATTCTACCCGCTCTTTGCGGCCCTCGACGTGAACGCCAAAATCCACGAAGGGGAGAGCGGGCGTCGGCTGTGGGCAGAGTGCGTTGAGCTGGGCATTGAAGCGCGCAAGGCGATTATCGCCAACTGTAAGATGATTAAGCCGTTTATCCCGCCTGTAGTGGCCGGTCGTCCATGGCAGGACCATCCAACCCACGCCATTGCCAGCGAGCTGCGCTTCTTCAGTTTTGAACCGGGCGCGAAATGGCACGGCTTTGAGGGCTATGCCGATCACCAGTATTTTGTCGACCCGTGCAAGCTGCTGCTGACCACGCCGGGCATCGATGCGGAAAGCGGGGAATATACCGACTTTGGTATTCCGGCGACAATTCTCGCGCACTATCTGCGTGAGAAAGGCATTGTTCCGGAGAAGTGCGACCTTAACTCCATTCTCTTCCTGCTGACCCCGGCGGAGAGCGCAGAGAAGCTGGCGCAACTGGTGGCAATGCTGGCCCAGTTTGAGCAGCACATTGAAGACGATACCCCGCTGGCGGATGTTCTGCCGACCATCTGGAACAAATATCCGGTGCGCTACCGCGACTACACGCTGCGTCAGCTCTGCCAGGAGATGCACGATCTGTATGTCAGCTTTGACGTGAAAGATCTGCAGAAAGCGATGTTCCGTAAAGAGAGCCTGCCCACCGTGGCGATGAACCCGCAGGATGCCAACCAGGCCTTTATTCGCGGTAACGTTGAGCTGGTTCGCATCAGCGAAGCCGAAGGGCGCATTGCGGCGGAAGGGGCGCTGCCATACCCGCCAGGCGTGCTGTGCGTGGTGCCGGGTGAACTTTGGGGTGGCGCAGTACAGCGTTACTTCCTGGCGCTGGAAGAGGGCGTCAATTTGCTGCCTGGTTTCTCACCGGAACTGCAGGGGGTATACAGCGAGAAGGATGCGGACGGGATTAAGCGTTTGTACGGATATGTACTGAAGTAAAAAAATCCCCCTCCGCAGGGAGGGGGACTTAATCGATTAATGCGCGACGGTCTGCGCACCTGTTGGGGTACGAACATGTTTGTACTTGAACAGCACCATGAACGCGAAAGCCAGTACCAGCGAGTACCCTGCAAAGATCAGCCACACCGGCTGCCAGTCAGTAATACCGTTAGTGGTATACATCTCAACAACCTTGCCGCTCACCACGCCGCCGAGAATACAGCCGAAGCCGTTGGTCATCATCAGGAACATGCCCTGGGCGCTGGCGCGGATTTCCGGACGGACCTCTTTTTCCACGAACACGGAGCCGGAGATGTTGAAGAAGTCGAAGGCACAGCCGTAGACAATCATCGACAGAACCAGCAGCACGGTACCAAAGGCAGACGGGTCACCGTAGGCGAACAGACCAAAACGCAGCATCCAGGCGAAGATACTGATCATCATTACGTTCTTGATGCCGTAGCGGCTCAGGAAGAACGGGATGGTCAGGATGAACAGCGTTTCGGAGATCTGGGAAATCGACATCATCACCGACGCGTGCTCAACGATAAAGCTCCCGGAGAACATCGGGTCGTTATCGAAGCTGTGCAGGAAGGTATTGCCGAACATGTTAGTGATCTGCAGCTCCGCACCCAGCAGCATGGAGAAGATAAAGAAAATCGCCATGCGTTTGTTTTTAAACAGCGCGAATGCGTCCAGGCCGAGCATAGCGCTCCAGCTCTGGTTTTTCTGCTGGTTAGAGACCGGGATGTGCGGCAGCGTCAGGGTGAACAGCGTCAGCACCAGAGACAGCGCAGCGCCGATGTAGAGCTGCATGTGGCTCAGTTCGAAGCCTGCGAAGCTCACGCCCCACATCGCCATGATAAAGCCAATGGTGCCCCAGATACGGATCGGCGGGAAGTCGGTCACGATATCCATACCGGCGTTTTTCAGACGGTAGTAGGAGATGGTGTTGATAAGCCCAAGCGTTGGCATATAAGCCAGCGAGTTAAGCAGGATCACCATAAACATCGCCCCTGGCGTGGTGACTTCGGCCGCCATAAACAGCGTACCGGCCCCCACCAGATGGCAAAGCGCATAGACCCACTTCGCGCTTATCCATTTGTCCGCCACGATCCCGAGCAGCGTCGGCATCAGGACAGCGGCAATGCCCAAAGAGCTATAAACGGCGCCGATAGAGGCACCATCGAATTTGAGCGTGACAAACATGTAGGAGCCGAGCGTGGTTAGCCAGCTCCCCCACAGACAGAACTGCAGAAACGACAAGATTTTAAGCTGCAGCTTAAGGTTCATGTTACTTTCCTCACAAGAGAGCGGGCTGTATGTTGGTGTAGAAACATTTGGGTTTTGTATTTGATGCAATTCTATCAGCGAGTGGCGTGATGTTTTGTTACCTCCCGCAAAAAAATGCAATCCACATTAATTTGCAGTTTGGATTGTGATGCAAATAACAATTTCGTATGGGTCAGGCGGGTGGTCAGGCGTGAATGTTTACCCTCTCCCTTACGGAGAGGGTAAAAATCGCACTACTTTCTTCGATAGCTCTTCTGCGCCGTGTTGACCTTATAGAGGTAGCGGCGGGACTCTGCGGAAGGGTGACGACTGGTGAGGGTCTGATAAACATCCCCCGGCGACATGCTGTTAATAATGTTTGCCGCCTGGATTTTATCGCTGGAGAAGACGCGCAGCACGCTGCCTGCGCCACCGTTGTAGGCGGTGATCACCGCGTAACGACGCGAGGTCGGGTTATCAATGCCGCTCAGGTAGACGTTATTCAGCATCGCCAGATAGGCGGTGCCGGTATCGATGTTGCTTGCGGGGTCAAACAGATAGCTACGGCTCGGCGTGCCGGATCTCCCCTGCGAGCGGAACACGTCCTTCCCGGCGCTGTGCTGCACAACCTGCATCAGGCCCAGGGCGTCGGAACGGCTTACCGCGTAGGGGTTAAACGACGACTCGGTCTGCATAATTGCCAGAATCAGCGACTCATCCACACCGTATTTACGCGAGGCCTGACGTACCATCCCGACATATTTATGCGCACGCTTATCAAGGTGGTTTGGCACCAGGTTAATGGTCACGCTGTAGATAACGCGCAGGCCATTGCTGCGGCTCTTCAGGCGCGTCTGCAGCAGATAGTTGGCAAAGTTGTTGGCGCGGCCTTCCCAGCGAATGGACTGGCCGGTTTGATCCACCACCTGGCCATAGAGGAACGGCTCTCTGGAGATGGTGATATCGTCAGCGTCAGAGTAAAGATCGATAGAGCCCGGATCGTCGCCCATCAGCAGGGTTTTGACGATCGCCTGACGCAGCCGCCCGGCAGGATCGGTTCCGGCGATGGTCTCGACGGTGATAGTCCCGTCGTCAAAGTTGATGTGGCTGCGGGTCTGGTAGGCGTCGGTGTACTTAACGTAGTCCTTTGGACCGGCGATCAGAACTTCGTTAAAACCCCATATGTTTTCGATGTTATGGGCGAACTGCCCCATCAGAATGTCAAAACCGTTGGTGTCCTTTACCCAGGCTTCGTTATAGCTATCGCCTTTTTTACTGGAGGAACACGAAACAAGTAACGGTGCAACAAGAGCAAGCGCTAAAAATTTTTTCATCATTCCGGGAGTGCGTGTTGTGTTTGTTCCGGGGCGAATGTCAGGCACCCGCCCGCTGGGTATTATTTTTCTGGCGGCGTATAACCTTCGATGTGCACGTCTTTCCCTTCAAACAGGAAATTGACCATCTCCTCTTCGAGCTGCTTACGGTGTTCAACGTTCATCATGTTGAGCTTGCGCTCGTTGATCAGCATGGTTTGCTTGTGCTGCCACTGCGCCC
The DNA here is from genome assembly GCF_023639785.1 of Leclercia adecarboxylata. Classification (NCBI taxonomy): domain Bacteria; kingdom Pseudomonadati; phylum Pseudomonadota; class Gammaproteobacteria; order Enterobacterales; family Enterobacteriaceae; genus Leclercia; species Leclercia adecarboxylata. The sequence continues at coordinate 3,898,453 of NZ_CP098325.1, read as the reverse complement.
ACGCCTCTTTTGAGATCTCGTTATAGATGCGCTTACCCAGATCGCCCGGATAAAGCTGGAAGTCCTGACCTTCTGCTTCACGTTGCAGGAAGGTGCAAAAAATTGTTCTGGCCATACTGATTCCTCTTTGTCGCCCGGAGCTAAACCGTTGCTCCGACACGTAATTGCTGTAACAGGCGCTCTACGGGAGCCGCCAGACCCACTGACGGCGGTTGCGCTAAGTTATACCAGAGAGCGCTGCCTTCATCCATGCACGCCGTGAATGAGGACACGGGAAGCCACATCGGCACAATATCCAGATGGAAATGGCTGAAGGTGTGGCGAAACGCAGTGAGCTGCACAAGAGTATCGGCGCTGATGCCGCGCTGCGCCAGCCAGTCGCGAAGTCCGGCCTCATCCTCAAACTGCGGGAAGCAGAACAGGCCACCCCATAATCCACTCGGTGGACGCTGGGCGAGGTACACGGTCTCTTCGTGCTGCATCAGCAGAAAATAGCCGGTACGCTCTGGCAGAGTCTGCTTAGGCTTTTTACCGGGATAGTGCGCCCACGACTGGTTAGCATAGGCCACGCACAGATTATTGAGCGGGCAAAGTTCGCATTTAGGCTTCGAGCGGGTGCAGACCATCGCCCCGAGATCCATCATCGCCTGGTTAAAGCGTTCAACACCTTTGGCTGGCGTCACCGCTTCGCTGATTTCCCACAGGCGTTTTTCCACCTCTTTTTTGCCCGGCCAGCCGCCAACGGCATAGCAGCGTGCCAGCACGCGTTTCACGTTACCGTCGAGAATAGGGAAATGTTTACCCAGCGAAAGGGAGAGGATCGCCCCGGCGGTGGAGCGCCCGACACCCGGCAGGGCGGCGACTTCATCGAAGGTTTCCGGGAAGATGCCACCGTGCAGCGAAACCACCTGCTGCGCGGCTTTATGCAGATTGCGGGCGCGGGCGTAATAGCCGAGCCCGGTCCACAGATGCAGCACTTCGTCCAGAGGGGCGTTGGCCAGATCGGTGACCGTCGGGAAACGCGCCATAAAGCGCTCAAAATAAGGGATAACCGTCGCGACCTGCGTTTGTTGCAACATCACCTCTGAGAGCCATACTTTGTACGGTGTTTTTTCAATTTGCCAGGGCAGGGTTTTACGCCCGTATTTGTCGTACCAGTCCAGCACCTGGGCTGAAAATTGAGAGGCTTGCATGGTCTTCGCTTTGCGGTATCAGGGACGCAGATTGCAGCACAGAGGCATGCGGCTGTAAACCGGATCTTTCCCATGCTTGCATCCGGTCATTAACTTTGGATAATGCCCGTTTCCCGAACATTCTCACAAGCAGACTACTCTTTTATGAAAAACGACGTCATATCACCGGAATTTGATGAAAACGGCCGCCCGCTGCGCCGTATTCGCAGCTTTGTCCGCCGTCAGGGGCGCCTGACAAAAGGGCAGCAGCACGCGCTGGATAACTACTGGCCGGTGATGGGCGTTGAGTTCACCGACCAGCCGCTCGACTTTGTTGAGCTGTTTGGCCGCGATGCGCCGATTACCCTGGAGATCGGTTTCGGCATGGGCGCTTCGCTGGTAACGATGGCAAAAGCGCGCCCGGAGCAGAACTTCCTCGGCATTGAGGTACACTCACCGGGCGTGGGCGCTTGCCTGGCGACGGCGCATGAAGAGGGCGTTGAGAACCTGCGCGTCATGTGTCACGACGCGGTAGAAGTGCTGCACAAGATGATTCCTGACAATTCTCTGAACATGGTTCAGCTCTTTTTCCCTGACCCATGGCACAAAGCGCGTCATAATAAACGCCGTATCGTTCAGGCACCGTTTGCCGAACTGGTCAAAAGCAAGCTGAAGCTGGGTGGTGTTTTCCACATGGCGACCGACTGGGAACAGTATGCGGAACACATGCTGGAAGTGATGTCAGGTCTCGACGGGTATAAAAACCAGTCGCAGAGCAATGACTATGTGCCGCGTCCTGAATCACGTCCGGTAACCAAATTTGAACAGCGTGGCCATCGTCTTGGTCACGGCGTATGGGACTTAATGTTCGAGAGGGTGAAATAATGGCAAAGAACCGTAGCCGTCGTCTGCGTAAGAAAATGCACATCGACGAGTTCCAGGAGATTGGTTTTTCGGTTGCGTGGCGTTTCCCGGAAGGCACCAGCGTAGAAAAAATTGATGAAGACGTGGATGCGTTCATCAATGAAGTTATCGAGCCGAACAAGCTGGCGTTTGACGGCAGCGGCTACCTGGCGTGGGAAGGGTTGATCTGCAAACAGGAGATTGGCCAGTGCACTGAAGAACATCAGGCCATCGTGCGCAAGTGGCTGGAAGACCACAAATTCGAAGAGGTGCGCATCAGCGAACTTTTCGACATTTGGTGGGACTAATAGAGCATCAGGGGCCAGCAATTGCTGGCCCATTTTGTATGAGGGAGAAGATATGATGCGCAAAACGCTGCTCGCTGCGGCTTTAATGACCACGGCTCTGACTGCTCACGCAGAGTACAAATGCGAAGTCACGCCGCGCGACGATGTGATCCTCAGTCCACAAACCGTGCAGGTAAAAGGTGAGAACGGCAACCTGGTGATCACTCCTGATGGCAACGTCATGTTCAACGGTAAGCAGTACCCGCTCAGCGCCGCCCAGCGTGAACAGGCGAAAGATTACCAGGCCGATCTGCGCAGCGCGCTGCCGTGGATCGATGAAGGCGCGAAGACCCGCGTGGAAAAAGGCCGTGTTGCGCTGGATAAGATCATCGCCAAAGAGGTAGGGGAGAGCAGCAACATGCGCTCGCGCCTGACCAAACTGGACGCGCAGCTAAAAGAGCAGATGAACCGCATTATTGAACATCGTACTGATGGCCTGACGTTCCACTATCAGGCGATCGACCAGGTGCGTGCCGACGGGCAGCAGCTGGTGAACCAGGCGATGGGCGGCATTCTGCAGGACAGCATTAACGAGATGGGCGCCAAAGCGGTGCTGAAGGGCGGTGGCAACCCGCTGCAGGGCGTGCTGGGTAGCCTGGGCGGCCTGCAAACCTCTATTCAGAACGAATGGAAAAACCAGGAAGCGGATTTCCAGAAATTCGGCAAAGACGTGTGTAAACGCGTGGTTTCGCTGGAAGAGAGCCGTAAGGGGCTGGTGGGGTCGCTGAAGTAGGTTAGTGCGGTCTGGGCCCCTCACCCTAACCCTCTCCCCCAAGGGGAGAGGGAACAGTCTGTTGCCCGAGGCGGGCACGGGAGTGGTTTTCTCCCTCTCCCTTTCAGGGAGAGGGCCGGGGTGAGGGTAGAAGCGTTTGCAGGGTAGCTAATATTTTTTCTAACACCCCTTCCTCGTTATTCCAGAGTTCGTTGTTCCAGAACCGAATCACCCGCCAGCCTTTTTGATCCAGCCAGGCGGTTCTCTGCTGGTCATATTCTTCTCTTTCATCGTGTTGTCCTCCATCCAGCTCGATAGCCAGACGAGCCTCGCAACAAACGAAATCCAGAATGTAATTCCCGACAGGATGCTGGCGACGAAATTTATAATGAGCGAACCGACGGCTGCGTAACAAATACCAGAGCCGTCTCTCTTCTTTGGTCATATCACGGCGGAGCCGTTTTGCATAAGAATAGATAATTTCCATCCCCACACTCTGCCAGCTTTTCCCTCAGCCAGCAGAACGGGATGCAAAATCCGGAATCAGGCTTCAGAATCTTCGGCGAGGAACAGCTCAAGAAGGGAATTTAAGAACAGTTTGCCATGCTCGGTAATCTGCCAGAAATCTGCGCTCTCGGTCAGATACCCCTGCGCCAGCGCCTCGTTAATCTGCGGGCGAATCACCGACTCCGCTAATCCGGTATACAGCGTAAACTCCGTGCGCGGTGCGGCTTCCAGCAGACGGAAGCGGTTCATAAAGAACTCGAACGGCTTATCTTCGGCTTCGACATCATGGCTGCGCTCAAGATAGCGTCCTTCCATATAGCCACGCGGATGGCGCGTTTTGGCGGTACGCAGAATACGCCCGTCCGGGAAAGTCACTTTGCCATGAGCGCCACAGCCAATGCCCAGGTAATCGCCAAAACGCCAGTAGTTCAGGTTGTGCTGACACTGGTAGCCCGGCTTTGCGTAGGCCGAGGTTTCGTACTGCTGATACCCGGCGGCGGTCAGAAGCTGGTGGCCCTGCTCGAAAATATCCCACAGCGCGTCATCGTCAGGCAGTACCGGGGGGCGCGATCCAAACAGCGTGTTCGGCTCAATTGTCAGCTGATACCACGACAGGTGCGGCGGGTTCAGCGCAATGGCCTGGCGCAGATCGTCCAGCGCCTCTTCCAGAGACTGATCGGGCAGGCCGTGCATCAGGTCGAGGTTAAAGCTGCGCAATCCCAGACCCGTTGCCAGGTGCGCGGCACGCTTCGCCTCATCCGGGCCATGAATTCGTCCCAGACGCTTTAACTTCGGCTCGCTGAAGCTCTGTACGCCAATGGATATACGGTTCACCCCGGCGCGCTGATACTCCACAAAACGGTCGGCCTCAACCGTCCCCGGATTGGCCTCCATGGTAATTTCTGCATCCGCTGCCAGATTAAGGCGCGCACGCACGCCGTCCAGCAGCGTCTGCATCGCCGGGCCTGAGAGCAGGCTCGGCGTACCGCCACCGATAAAAATGGTCTTAACTTCACGTCCCTGGGCGCAGGCAACGTCGGCGTCCAGATCGGCAAGCAGATGCTGGACGTAATCGTCATGAGGCACTTCGCCTTTCAGCGCATGCGAGTTGAAATCGCAGTACGGGCATTTCTGCACGCACCACGGGATGTGAATGTAAAGACTCAGAGGTGGCAAATTAGCCATTACGTAATGCTTCCAGTAACAGTTTCAGGGCGCGTCCACGGTGGGAGATCGCGCTTTTTTCTTCGCGGGTCAGTTCCGCAGCGGTTTTGCCCTCGGTCGGGACAAAGAAGATCGGGTCATAGCCAAAGCCGCCGCTACCTGCCGCCTCGCGGGCGATCACGCCCGGCCAGTTGCCGTGGCAGACAATGGGCGTTGGGTCTTCGGCATGACGCATATAGACCAGTACGCAGTGGAACTGTGCCTGGCGCTGTTCATCCGGTACCTCCTTGAGCGCGTCCAGCAGTTTTTCAAGGTTCTGCTGGTCGCTGGCATCGACGCCGGAATAGCGGGCGGAGTAGATCCCCGGCGCACCGCCAAGCACGTCCACTGCCAGACCGGAGTCGTCGGCAATCGCTGGCAGGCCGGTGACCTGTGCAGCGTGGCGCGCCTTCAGAATGGCATTTTCGATAAACGTCAGGCCGGTCTCTTCGGCAGAGTCCACGCCCAGCTCGGTCTGGGCAACCACGTCCAGGCCAAAATCATTTAACAGCGAGGCCAGCTCGCGCACTTTACCGGCGTTACCGGTAGCGAGAACAACTTTTTGCATGTGTTAATCCTGTTGTATCAGTGCCGCGACTTCCGTCGGGATATGTTGCGGATTACGAATTTTGACCTGCTTGTGGCGTCCCAGTTCACCCTTCTCGATCAGCACATGGCCTTTCGCGACGCGAAACTGCTTCGCCAGATACTTCACCAGGTGGGCATTCGCCTGGCCGTCTACAGGGGGCGCGGTGATGGCGACTTTTACTTCGTCGCCATGCAGCCCGATAATCGAATCACGGCTGGCTTTTGGCTGAATATACAGCCGTAAAACCAGCCCGTCGGCGCAAGTGCTGACAGCACTCATAACGCCATCCACAGCCCCGGCAGCAGCATGTTGCCTGTGGACTGCAGCAGTTCAGCGATACCCATGTTGATCACGTACAGCAGCAGGACGAGGATCATCGGGGAAAAATCGATTCCGCCCATGGCCGGCAGCAGATTACGAATCGGGCGCAGCAGCGGGTCGGCGAGCTGAATCAGAGAGTATTCCACCGGGCTTCGGCCCTGGCTTACCCAGCTCATGATCGCCATCAGCAGCAGCACCCAGAAAATCAGCAGGCCGATCGTTTTTATCAGGATCAACACCGCCGCGATCCAGATGATCGGCTGGAAGGTGATGACCATAAACAGCACTATCGCTTTTACCACGCACAGGATCAGCGCAATCAGCAGAGAAGCGCTGTCAATAGGCCCCATCGGCGGGATCACCCGGCGCAGGGGCCCGACAATCGGCTGGGTGACTTTCACGACAAACTGTGAGAAGGGGTTGTAAAAATCACAACGGGCCCACTGCATCCAGACGCGTAACAAAAGCACCATCGTATACAGTTCAATGACCGTTGAGAGCAGGAAGGTCAACGTCTTCATGGCGTTCCTCAGGTTTCCTTATTATTGGGTGTAATCGCGCGCGCCGAAAATAGCAGTCCCGATGCGCACCATGGTGCTGCCAGCCGCAATCGCGGCAGCCATATCGTCCGTCATGCCCAGTGAAAGCGTGTCGACCGTTGGGAAGCGTGTTTTAAGCGCCTCAAATGCTACAGCCATTTGCCGGGCAACGGCAAACTGCCTGTCGTAATCTGACTCCGGCGCCGGGATCGCCATTAACCCGCGAAGCCTCAGGCCGGGCAGCGTAGCCACCTGTTCCGCCAGCTCGTCAAGCGCTTCCAGCGCAATACCGGATTTGCTGTTTTCATCACTAATATTGACTTGAATCAGCACGTTAAGTGGAGGCATCTCTGCCGGTCGCTGCTCGCTCAGACGGGTGGCGATGCGCAGCCGATCGACCGTATGACACCAGTCGAAATGCTCTGCCACCAGCCGGCTTTTGTTCGACTGCAAGGGCCCGATAAAGTGCCACTGCAGATCCGCGGTGCCGGCTTCCCGGAAGTGGCGAATCTTTTCCACCCCTTCCTGCACGTAGTTTTCACCGAACATGCGCTGGCCTGCGTCAATCGCTTCTGCGATGGCGCTCGCAGGTTTGGTTTTACTGACTGCAAGCAACGAAACTTCTTCTGAAGCACGGCCGCAACCTGTTGCTGCGGCTGAGATTTTGTCCCTGACCTGTGCCAGGTTATGCGCAATGTCGTTCATTTTCCGGGGATCATTAAATGGATATGGAAGAAATTGTGGCCCTTAGTGTAAAGCATAACGTGTCGGATCTACACCTGTGCAGTAACGCGCCACCTCGCTGGCGGCGGCGCGGGAAAATGGAATTCGCCCCTTTTCCAGGGCCGGATGTCGCCATGCTGCTGAAAAGCTGGCTCAGCGATGAGCAGCAGGGAGCCTGGTACGCCCAGGGGCAGGTGGATTTTGCCGTCGCGCTGGAGAGCCACCGGCTGCGTGCCAGCGCCTTTGCCCATACGCAAGGGTGTTCGCTGGCGCTGCGTCTGCTGGCACAGCAGTGTCCGCAGCTGCGGACCCTGGGGACGCCGCGGGCGATACCCGAGCTGCTGACCAACGATAACGGCCTGATTCTGGTGACCGGGGCAACCGGCAGTGGGAAATCCACCACCCTTGCGGCAATGGTCGATTTTCTTAATCACCATAGCGACGGGCATATCCTGACCCTGGAAGATCCGGTGGAGTTTATCCATCAGAGCAAGCGCTGCCTGGTGCAGCAGAGGGAGATTGGCCTGCATTGCCCGTCGTTTGCCGACGGGCTAAGAGCTGCCCTGCGTGAGGATCCGGATGTGATCCTGCTGGGCGAACTGCGTGACAGCGAGACAATCCGCCTTGCGCTTACCGCCGCCGAGACGGGGCATCTGGTGCTGGCGACCCTGCATACCCGGGGAGCGGCTCAGGCGGTAGAGAGGCTGGTGGATGCCTTCCCCGCGCAGGAAAAAGAGCCGGTGCGTAAGCAGCTGGCAGGTAGCCTGCGCGCCGTGCTGGCGCAAAAGCTCGAAAGGGATAACCAGCAGGGTCGCGTTGCGCTGTTTGAGCTGCTGGTGAATACCCCTGCCGCAGCAAATTTGATCCGGGAAGGTAAAACCTGGCAACTGCCCGGCGTGATCCAGACCGGGCAGCAGGCAGGCATGCAAAACTTCGAGCAGAGCCTTGCCGAGCGCAGGGCGCAGGGGCGGCTGTAATGCGTTAGCCACAGCAGAGAATGCGCTTCACGGCCTTGTTTCCTTCTGTACGGGCGCTAAAATCGACTTTCTTATTGCACTGATTGAAGCGGCTATGTCATCACAACCGAACCAAAGTCTTATCGACGGCATTCGCTGTCTGCAATATCTGGTTTCCAGCGGCCGCGCCATCGGCTGCCGTGAACTCGCACGACTGATGGGGATTAACACCACCCGTGTTAACCGTTTGCTGATGACGATGGCCTCCATTGGCCTGACCATGCAGGACGAGCATCGTCGCTATCTTCCCGGCCCCGGCATTCATGCCCTTGCGGCACAGTCTATCCGTGGCTCTGAGCTGTTCTCCAGGGCGCTGCCCCGGCTGGAACGCCATGCGCCACGGGATATCGTGGTGGCGCTGGGGGTGCTGTGGGAAGACCAGGTTATCTATATCTGGCACTCCGTTCCCGGCAGCCAGACCAGCCAGGCGCTGGCCGGTTTCCACATGTTGCCAGCCTGGCAATCGGTGATTGGTATGTCGCTGCTGGCGAGCGAAACGGATGAAGCGCTCATTCCTCGCTTTACGCCTGAACAGTGGCAAAACCTTGCCCCGCATGTGGCCCAGCAGCGCGAGCAGGGGCATGTGATCTGGCATCATGACGACGGGGAAGTCTCTATGGCTCTGCCCGTGGGCGCGCATCATGCCGCGCTGGCGTTTGCCGGTATGTGGAATATTGAGGATGCGAGCGTCCGTACGCGTCTTGAGGAACTGACCGCACTCAACGCCACGCTGCTGGCGGAATAAAAGGGATTTGCCCGGGGGGCCGGGCAAAGGGAAGGGTGATCAGTAACCCTGCTCGAAGAAACTCTCGAGGATAATCACGGCGGAGGCGGAATCGACGCTGCCTTTGTTGAGTGCGCGAAAACCGCCATGCTCAAACAGACCGGCACGGGCTTCTACCGTACTTAACCGTTCGTCGTGCAGCTTAATCGCTACCCCAAAACGGCCATGAATTTTATTGGCGAAATTGCGCGCCCGGGCAGTTAATGGCTGTTCGGTGCCATCCATATTCAGCGGTAAGCCGACAATCACCTCATCCGGCTGCCACTCTTTCAGCAGGCGTTCAATCAGGCTCCAGTCCGGGGTGCCGTTCTGCGCTTTCAGCGCCGTCAGCGGGCGAGCGGTGCCGGTAATGCGCTGGCCGATCGCCACGCCAATACTTTTGGTGCCGAAATCAAAGGCGAGAAGCGTGCCGCTCATCAGGCATGCCCCGCTACGCCAGGCATGGTCTGGATATCAATGCCAATCAGCTTAGCCGCATCGCGCCAGCGATCGGCGATGGGGGTTTTAAACAGGATATTCAAATCTGCCGGGGCAGTGAGCCAGGCATTATCCAGGATCTCCTGCTCAAGCTGACCTTTTTCCCATGAGGAGTAACCGAGCGCGACCAGCACATCGGCAGGTTGCTTTTCTGTGCCCAGCGTCTCCAGCACGTCACGAGAGGTGGTCACAACGGTATTGTCAGAGATACGGATACTGGAGGAAAAACCTGGCGGCGTATGCAAAATAAAGCCCCGATCTTCTGCCAGCGGGCCACCGAGCATGACCGCTTTATCGAGACGAATCTCAGGCACACGTTCGTCCTGGGAAATTTTCAATTTTTCCAGAATGCCTTCAACAGAAAGATTTTCCAGCGGTTTATTGATGATAATCCCCATCGCGCCCTCTTCACTGTACTCGCAGATATAAACCACGGAACGGCGGAAAATCGGGTCCTGGAGAGCAGGCATGGCAATAAGAAAGTGATGCTGTAAATTCATTGTCAGAGGTTCTGTTTCCTGGTTTAAAAAGCGACAGCGCCCAGTATGCGGAGAAACCTGGGTGCTGTCACTAACAGTATTATTCTGGTTACTGCTTCAGCCGTTTTTCGATGGCATCCATCAGCATGCCGGTAATAGAGACCGGGAACTCAGCTTCGATTTCACGAATACAGGTCGGGCTGGTGACGTTCACTTCTGTGAGGCGGTCGCCAATGATGTCGAGGCCCACGAAGATCAGCCCCTTGGCTTTTAACAGCGGACCTACGCGGCGGGCAATTTCCCAGTCGCTTTCGGTCAGCGGACGCGGTTCGCCACGGCCACCGGCCGCCAGGTTACCACGGGTTTCGCCGCCCTGGGGAATACGCGCCAGGCAGTAGGGAACCGGCTCGCCGTCCACCACCAGCACGCGCTTGTCGCCGTCGACAATCGCCGGAATATAGTTCTGGGCCATGCAGTAGCGGGTGCCATGCTCGGTCAGGGTCTCAGCGATAACGCCCAGGTTCGGGTCACCCTCTTTGACGCGGAAGATAGAGGCGCCGCCCATGCCGTCCAGCGGCTTCAGGATGATATCGCCGTGTTTCTGCCAGAAGGCTTTCAGCTGTGCTTTGCTGCGCGTCACCAGCGTCTCTGGGGTCAGGTCGGAGAACCAGGCGGTGTAGAGCTTCTCGTTGCAGTCGCGCAGGCTCTGCGGTTTGTTAACGATCAGCGTGCCTTTCTCTTCTGCGCGCTCAAGGATATAGGTGCAGTAGATGTATTCCGTGTCGAACGGCGGATCTTTACGCATCAGGATGACGTCGAGCTCGGCCAGGGGCAGATCCTGCTCGGAACCGAACTCATACCATTTATCGTAATTCTGCTCGACGTTGACGATGCGGGTGCGCGCACGCGCTTCGCCGTTAATCAGGTACAGGTCGCTCATCTCCATATAGTGGAGCTGGTAGCCGCGACGTTGCGCTTCCAGCAGCATAGCGAAGCTGGAATCTTTCTTGATATTGATGCTTGCGATGGGGTCCATCACGATGCCGAGCTTGATCATTGTCTTCTCCGTTAATGCTTCAACCTAAATCGCCAAAACGCACCTGCAGGGCAGTGATGGCGGTTAGCGCGGTGGTCTCAGTACGCAGAACGCGGGGTCCCAACAGAATATCAGTAAACTGGTAGCGGGCGGTCATGGCGATTTCATCCGCCGACAGGCCGCCTTCCGGGCCAATCAACAAGCGCACGCGCTCAACCGGCAGCGGCAGGGTGTTGATGCTGGCGCTGGCGCGGGGATGAAGGTTGAGCTTCAGGCCCTGCTCCTCTTCCGCACACCAGGCTTCGAGATCCATTGCCGGGCGGATCTCCGGGACGCGGTTGCGGCCACACTGCTCACAGGCGGCAATGGCGATTTTTTGCCACTGCTGGAGCTTCTTATTCAGACGTTCAGCATCCAGTTTAACGCCGCAGCGCTCAGAAAAAAGTGGCGTAATGAGGCTTACACCCAGTTCGATCGATTTCTGGATAGTGAATTCCATTTTTTCGCCGCGCGACATCACCTGGCCTAAATGGATATGCAGCGGTGATTCACGATCGTCGATTTCGCTACTCACGATACTGACGTGCACGCTTTTTTTATCGGCGCGGATGATGTTTGCGTCAAACACCTGGTTTGAACCATCAAACAGCTGAATGGCCTGGCCAGCACCCATGCGCAGCACGCGACCCACGTGGTTAGCGGCCTCTTCAGACAGGGCAATCTCGCTGCCTGCGGCGATAGGTTCGGGATGATAAATACGAGGTACACGCATAGTTAAGAAATCCATCAAGAGCTGAGTACCCGGCACATTCTATCCCCTCTCCCCTGTGGGGAGAGGGTTAGGGTGAGGGGTATACTTAAAGAAACAATTGCCGCTAGTGTAGGTTAGCTCTTTTGCGCCTGGCAAGCGCGCTGGACGTAAGGGTTGTGATTCCCCTGAACTTTAGCAATGCGCACGTCACGCTCGCACTCCCAGGCAGTCACCGGATAGAGTTTATCCCAGGCGTTGAAGAGCTGGGTTTGCTGGCGGGAGAGGTTGAGGTTATAGCGATCGCGCATATAGAAGTAGGTGCGGGCGATACTACCGCGCGCACGGGCCGGTGGCTCGGCAAGCTTCTCTTTAAAATCGACCTTCATGGCACACTGGCCGTATTGGCCCTCGCCGCCGTTCCACTGGCTGTACATAAAGTTGCCGCGATCGCCATTCACCTCGCCCACGGCGGGTTGCAGGTTATGCATGTCGCTTTCAATCTGGCGATAAACCGGGTCTTTGGCGCAGTTTTTACGTCCGCCATCCTGCCAGCACTGGCGCTGGTGGCCGAACTGCCAGGCCGGAACCACATGTTCCCATTCAATGCGGTTGGCCCGGTTTTCATTTTTACGCACTTTGTAGCCGCAGGACGCCAGGTCCACGACCCCTTTTTTGCCCTGCCAGTTAATTTTGCAGCCACAGTAAAAGTCACCCGCGACGTCAGCATTGACCTTCACGCCTGCGGCTTTTGCCTGAGAGAAACTGTTGATACCTTCGGCCAGCGCGTGGCCTGAGAACGCCGTCGCCAGAAACGCGACCGCGAGAGAGAAATTACGGGACATCGTGAACTCCGTGTCAAAACGAGCCCGCAACGTAACGAAAGTTGTTCTTGTATGCAATCAGGCAGATCAGGAATGTTCCTGATTGTTCCGCCGCTTACTCGGCAATAAGCGGTTCACCGCATTTAACGCAGCAGTAAGTGGCCTCCCCGCGCACTACCCGGTTATGGCGACGCACCGTGAGCTGGTGCTGCTGACACTGGCAGCGGTAGGGGAACGTATTGCGACGTACGGAATCAAGCTCGAACTGGTGGGTTCGCCGCGCTGGAACGCCCAGCACCGCTTCCATCATCCATTTCCACTCTTTGCCGTGCGGGGCCACGCGGCCAAAGTGCTTCCACACCAGCAGATGCGCCAGCTCGTGGGGCACCACTTCGTCGATAAAGGCCTGCTGGTTTTCCAGCATTAAAACGGGGTTGAGGCGGATCTCGTAGGCATCCAACCAGGCGGTGCCTGCTGCGGTGCCGCGCTGCTGCCAGACCAGCTTAGGTTCAGGGTAGTTCCGACCGAGCTTCAGGTTGGCCTGGGCCAGTTTTTCGCGCAGGCTGCGCATGGCGGCTTGCTGAAGCGCAATGGGGAGACGGGGTGTTTTCATAGGGGCAGAGCATAGAGCGTGCGGCGGAGCGGTGCAAGCGGCTTCCTCCGCGAGGGAGGAAGCCGGAAAGATCAGTCGTGAGCGCCAATTTCGCGCAGCGGACGGCCTTTCATCAGGTTGCGTTCGATATGTTCCAGGGAAACGTGTTTAGTTTCAGGAACCAGCCACAGGGTCAGCACGATAAACAGCAGGTTCAGACCGCCGTACACCCAGAAGGTGTTGGCGTTACCCAGCGTATCGAGCATGGTCAGGAAGGTTGCGCCGACAATCATGTTGGCGATCCAGTTGGTGGCGGTGGAGCAGGTGATACCGAAGTCGCGGCCTTTCAGCGGCTGGATCTCAGAACACAGCACCCAGATCAGCGGGCCAGCACTCATCGCAAAACCGACGATAAACATCAGCAGCATTCCGACGGCCACGTACTGCATAGCAGGGGACTCGATACCCACATGCAGCATGGTACCCAGCACGCCCATGCCGACGGCCATTACCAGGAAGCCCAGCGTCAGCGTCGGTTTACGGCCCCAGCGATCCACCAGACCGATGGCGATAAAGGTTGCCAGCACGTTGGTCAGGCCGACAATCACGGTGCCCCACATCTGCTGGGTGGTATTGCTGTAACCCGCCAGCTCAAAGATTTTCGGCGCGTAATACATGATGACGTTCATTCCGGTGAACTGCTGCATGATCTGCAGCAGCACGCCAAGGAACACCGCCCGACGGAAGTTGCTGTTCTCTTTGAACAGCGCCCAGCCGCTCTGTTTTACCTGCAGGCTTTCGCGGATCTCTTCCAGCTCGCGCTTCGCTTCCGCGCTGGTGTCGCGCAGGCGCAGCAGCACCCGTTCCGCATCGTTAAAGCGGCGTTTGGCTGCAAACCATCGCGGGCTGTCCGGCAGGAAGAAGACGCCAATCAGCAGCAGCACCGCCGGGATAATGATCACACCCAGCATCCAGCGCCATGCGCCGCTGTAGCTAAATGCGGTGTCGGAAAGATAGGCCCCGAGAATACCGATAGTAATCATCAGCTGATACATGGAGATCATGCTGCCGCGGATTTTCTCCGGTGCGATCTCCGACAGGTACAGCGGCGCGGTATAAGAGGCGACACCGACCGCCAGGCCCAGCAGTACGCGGGAGGCAATCAGCACTTCCACGTTAGGTGCCGCGGCAGAGAAGAGCGAGCCGGCGACAAACAGGATCGCGCCAATCATCAGGCTCTTTTTACGCCCGAGCTTGAAGGAGAGCCAGCCGCTGCCGACCGCCCCGACCGCAGCCCCGAACATCATTGAGCTGACCACCCACTCCTGGGTATGGGAGCTGATCTGGAATTCATCAGTAATGAACGGCAGGGCACCGGCAATCACGCCGATATCCAGACCGAACAGTAATCCGGCCAGTGCTGCGAGGAAGCAGACGAAGAATGTCATCGTCTTATTGGACGCCCGCCCCTTTTTTTTATTATCAGGCATGAAGCCCTCCAGTTGGTTTTTTGTTTTATGAATGTAAAGATTTGAATGGGATGCTGTAAAAGTATGTGAGAGGGGCGAGACAAACAAAGAGAGTATTCCGAAAGGGCAGCGCTTTTATCGCGGTGAGAGCGTTTTCAGACAGGGGTTATAAAGCAGAAAAATAAAAAGGCCAGCACGGGGCTGGCCTCATTCAAGCGTTGTCAGTCGATTATTTCAGACCGGCAGCTTCACGCAGCTGAGCGGCTTTGTCGGTTTTTTCCCATGGGAAATGTTCGCGACCAAAGTGACCGTAAGCAGCGGTTTCTTTGTAGATTGGGTGCAGCAGATCCAGCATCTGAATCAGACCGTACGGACGCAGGTCGAAGAACTCGCGTACCAGCAGGGTCAGCTGTTCTGAAGGCACTTTTTCGGTGCCGAAGGTTTCAACCATGATGGAGGTCGGTTCTGCCACGCCGATAGCGTAGGAAACCTGGATCTCACAGCGGTCAGCCAGACCAGCAGCAACGATGTTTTTCGCCACATAACGTGCCGCGTACGCTGCAGAACGGTCAACTTTAGACGGATCCTTACCGGAGAACGCGCCGCCACCGTGACGCGCCATGCCGCCGTAGGTATCAACGATGATCTTACGACCGGTCAGACCGCAGTCGCCCATTGGTCCACCGATTACAAAACGGCCTGTTGGGTTGATGAAGTATTTGGTGGAGGCATTCAGCCACTCGGTTGGCAGAACCGGCTTGATGATCTCTTCCATCACGGCTTCCTGCAGGGATTTCTGGTCGATATCTTCAGCGTGCTGAGTAGACAGAACCACCGCGTCGATGCCGACAATTTTGCCGTCGTCGTACTGGAAGGTGACCTGGCTTTTCGCATCCGGACGCAGCCATGGCAGGGTGCCGTTTTTACGCACTTCAGCCTGGCGCTGCACCAGACGATGAGCATAGGTGATCGGCGCTGGCATCAGCACGTCGGTTTCGTTGGTCGCATAGCCAAACATCAGGCCCTGGTCGCCCGCGCCCTGTTCCAGCGGATCGGCACGGTCAACGCCCTGGTTAATGTCCGGGGACTGTTTGCCAATCGCGCTCAGGACGGCGCAAGAGTTGGCATCAAAACCCATATCAGAATGCACATAGCCGATTTCACGCACGGTGTTACGGGTGATCTCTTCGATATCAACCCATGCACTGGTAGTGATTTCACCGCCAACCATGACCATGCCGGTTTTGACATAGGTTTCACACGCTACGCGCGCCTTTGGATCCTGCTCGAGGATCGCGTCCAGCACCGCGTCGGAGATTTGGTCAGCAATTTTATCAGGATGTCCTTCTGATACGGACTCGGACGTAAACAGGTGTTTTGCCATGTTTTAATTTACCTAAGGAGAATTTATTTAGCTCAAACTGTCGTGTGGGGTCGTCGTGGTAGTTTTTTCCACCAGGACTTGCAGATGATGACACTGGCAGTCTGAGTGTTAATCAGTATGGATGGATTAACATCTGGATGGCTATTTTAGGTCACTTCTTCGCCCGATTTCCAGCTTTTTTTGAATGAGTGGCTACGCCGTTGAAAACCCGGCTGGAAATTTTTGCTGACGGTGTGTCAATGCACGCATTTATATTTTGCATTTTCCCCGTCTTGTCGGTATAAAACGCGGCGCGCGGCTCATACAAAAAAGCACACGACGTTTCTTCGTGTCGCCACTTCCAGCCGGGTAAAGCAGTGAACTTTTAGCTTTAACTTGTCGCGGGTTTATTCAGGCTTGCGTGGAGGTGATACGAGATAATGAACCGTCGTTTTCCGCTAATTCAGTTCTGCCTTTCAGGCCGGAACATGTTCCCCGCCATTCGCATTTCTAATCTGCAAACCTGCCGATGTTATACCCATCTCGGCGCTTCTCAGGACTCCAGGGCTGGCACTACGCTTTGCGAAGACTGAACAAGGGCGCTCTTGTAAATACAAGAGTTTTCTCGTGGTTTCGCCGAACCTTGTCATACAGAGTTCGGATACGTGTTTTACAATGATATGAATAAGAAACCGGTCGCACGGCCCGGCTTTCAGCATTCTGTGCTGGAAAGCTGGTCGGATAATGGGTTGTTATCGCAGATTGACGCTGCGATAGTAGTCAACTGTTTTACACTGAATAGTAAGAGTTGAGGTTCGCTATGTCTGACGACATGTCTTCGGTTTCGCCTTCGTCAGCGGGCGAACAGGGTGTACTACGTTCTATGCAGGAGGTTGCGATGAGCTCCCAGGAAGCCAGCAAGATGCTGCGCACTTACAATATTGCCTGGTGGGGCAATAACTACTACGACGTCAACGAGCTGGGCCACATCAGCGTTTGCCCGGATCCTGACGTACCGGAAGCGCGCGTCGATCTCGCCAAACTGGTGAAAGCACGTGAAGCGCAGGGTCAGCGTCTGCCTGCTCTGTTCTGCTTCCCGCAGATCCTGCAACACCGTCTGCGTTCCATTAACGCCGCCTTTAAGCGCGCGCGTGAATCCTATGGCTACAACGGCGATTACTTCCTGGTTTATCCGATCAAGGTGAACCAGCATCGTCGCGTAATCGAATCCTTAATTCATTCTGGCGAACCGCTGGGACTGGAAGCGGGTTCTAAAGCAGAACTGATGGCCGTCCTGGCGCATGCCGGCATGACCCGCTCGGTGATCGTCTGTAACGGCTATAAAGACCGCGAATACATTCGCCTGGCGCTAATCGGTGAGAAGATGGGCCACAAGGTCTATCTGGTTATCGAGAAGATGACTGAGATCGCTATCGTGCTGGAAGAGGCCGAGCGCCTGAACGTGGTACCGCGTCTTGGCGTGCGTGCGCGCCTGGCTTCCCAGGGCTCCGGTAAGTGGCAGTCCTCCGGCGGCGAAAAATCCAAATTCGGTCTGGCGGCGAACCAGGTTCTGCAGCTGGTGGAAATCCTGCGCGAACGCGGTCGTCTGGACAGCATTCAGCTGCTGCACTTCCACCTCGGCTCACAGATGGCCAATATTCGCGACATCGCCACCGGCGTGCGTGAGTCGGCCCGTTTCTACGTTGAGCTGCACAAGCTGGGCGTGAATATCCAGTGCTTCGACGTGGGCGGTGGTCTGGGCGTGGACTATGAAGGTACGCGCTCGCAGTCCGACTGCTCCGTCAACTACGGCCTGAACGAATACGCTAACAACATCATCTGGGCGATTGGCGATGCCTGTGAAGAGCACGGCCTGCCGCACCCGACGGTGATCACCGAATCCGGGCGTGCGGTAACCGCGCACCACACGGTGCTGGTCTCCAACATCATCGGCGTTGAGCGCAGCGAAATCACCGAAGCGACGCCTCCGGCGGATGATGCCCCGCGTTCCCTGCAAAGCATGTGGGAAACCTGGCAGGAGATGCACGAGCCGGGTACGCGCCGTTCCCTGCGCGAGTGGCTGCACGACAGCCAGATGGATCTGCATGACATTCACATCGGCTATTCATCCGGTGCGTTCAGCCTGCAGGAGCGCGCCTGGGCGGAGCAGCTGTATCTGAACATGTGCCACGAAGTGCAGAAACAGCTTGACCCGAGCAACCGCGCGCACCGTCCGATTATCGACGAGCTGCAGGAGCGTATGGCGGACAAGATGTACGTCAACTTCTCGCTCTTCCAGTCGATGCCGGACGCCTGGGGTATCGATCAGCTGTTCCCGGTTCTGCCGCTGGAAGGGCTGAACCAGGTGCCTGAGCGTCGTGCGGTGCTGCTGGATATCACCTGTGACTCCGACGGGGCGATCGACCACTACATTGACGGTGACGGTATCGCCACTACCATGCCAATGCCGGAGTACGATCCGGAGAACCCACCAATGCTGGGCTTCTTTATGGTCGGGGCCTATCAGGAGATCCTCGGCAACATGCACAACCTGTTCGGCGACACCGAAGCGGTTGACGTGTTTGTCTTCCCTGACGGCAACGTGGAAGTGGAGCTCTCCGACGAGGGCGACACCGTGGCGGATATGCTTCAGTACGTTCAGCTCGATCCGAACAAGCTGCTGACCCAGTTCCGCGATCAGGTGAAAAAGACCGATCTGGACGACACGTTGCAGAAACAGTTCCTGGAAGAGTTTGAAGCCGGTCTGTACGGCTACACCTACCTGGAAGACGAGTAAGTATGTGCCCGGTGGCGCTGCGCTTACCGGGCCTACATAAACGCAACACGTAGGCCGGATAAGGCGTAGCCGCCATCCGGCGATAAAATTCCGCCGGAATTGCGTTTGCTATACTCACTTGAACCCGTATGAAATAGCGGCGATAATTCGCCCCAATTAGCGATTTACGAATCAATCCCTTCCTCGTCGGGTTTAACGACGCGGAGGGGATTTTTTTTCATCTGTTTTCAATGCACCGACGTTATAAAGAGGTCAGGACATGAGCACTTTAGGGCATCAGTACGATAATTCTCTGGTATCTAACGCTTTTGGTTTTTTACGCCTTCCGATGAACTTCCAGCCCTACGACAGCGATGCGGACTGGGTGATCACCGGGGTGCCATTTGATATGGCGACGTCCGGTCGTGCCGGTGGCCGTCACGGTCCGGCGGCGATCCGTCAGGTCTCCACTAACCTGGCCTGGGAGCACAACCGCTTCCCGTGGAACTTCGACATGCGCGAGCGCCTGAACGTGGTGGACTGCGGCGACCTGGTGTATGCCTTTGGTGACGCCCGTGAAATGAGTGAAAAACTGCAGGCCCACGCAGAAAAACTGCTGGCTGCCGGCAAGCGCATGCTCTCTTTCGGTGGTGACCACTTCGTGACCCTGCCGCTGCTGCGCGCCCACGCGAAGCACTTCGGCAAGATGGCGCTGGTGCACTTCGATGCACATACCGACACCTATGCGAACGGCTGCGAATTCGACCACGGCACCATGTTCTACACCGCGCCGAACGAAGGTCTGATCGATCCGAACCACTCCGTGCAGATCGGCATCCGTACCGAGTTCGATAAAGACAACGGCTTCACCGTGCTGGATGCCTGCCAGGTGAACGATCGCGGCGTGGATGACATCATCGCCCAGGTTAAGCAGATTGTCGGCGACATGCCGGTCTATCTGACCTTCGACATCGACTGCCTGGATCCGGCCTTTGCCCCGGGTACCGGTACCCCGGTGATCGGCGGCCTGACCTCTGACCGCGCCATCAAACTGGTGCGCGGCCTGAAGGATCTGAACATCGTCGGCATGGACGTTGTGGAAGTGGCGCCTGCCTATGACCAGTCCGAGATCACTGCTCTGGCCGCAGCGACCCTGGCGCTGGAGATGCTCTACATCCAGGCGGCGAAGAAAGGCGAGTAAGCCTTACGCGCTGATTGCTGCTGCGCGTCGCATGCGCAGCAGCAACATTCCCCCCGCCAGCAGGGTGATAACCTGCGACACCACCAGCACCGAAAAGCCCGAGCTCACCGACCCCACCGACTTCATCACCATCCCCATCAGCAGCGGAATAAAGGCGGCGCAGATATTGCCAATCCCGTTAATGATCCCGTACGCGCTACCCACCGCTTCCCGCGCGGCGTGATGCTGGATCACGGCAGGAATTGCGGCCCCCTGAAGTCCCCAGAAGACATTGGCGGAGAGCATAAACAGCGCCAGCCACAGGGGCTGATGGCTGAGCATCAGCGCGACCACCGACAACGCCGTCAACGTCCCGCCAATGACAAACAGCACCGGCGCCTGTTCCGGGCGCATTTTATCGAGCAGCACGCCACCCAGAAACTTTGACCCCAGGCTCAACAGGAAGGGAACGGCTGCCAGCATGCCCGTCGCGTGAAGGGAGAAGTGGTGCTCATCACGCAGCCACGCGGGCAGCCAGGCACTGCTTCCCCAGAGATAGCTCAGGGTGGCGATTTCAACCAGCAGGATCCAGCCCAGCAGCGGCGTCTGCCATGCGAGGGTGAACGTCCCGACAAACCCCGGTTTTTTTATCTTCACCGCATCATGCGGTGCGGGCAGAAAGCGCCAGATTAACCCGCCGCCCAGCAGCAGATTGATTGCCGCCAGCGCATAGAACGAGCCCGCGCAGCCGAGATGCGCCATCAGCCAGGTGACGAGCGGAAAGCCCACGGCCAGCCCGAGCGAGACGCCCAGCGCGGTCACGGCGTTGGGTTTGCCTATCTCTTCTGCGCTAAAGTTATCGCTGATAAAGCGTGTTTTCAGCGAAAAAAGCGGTCCTTCGGCAATGCCCAGAATCAGGCGGGCGATGAGCATTCCCATCAGCGATCCCAGCAAGGGTGAAACAGCGCAAACCAGGGCCCATATCGCAATGCTGCCCAACAGACCCTGACGGTAATGGAATTTGCTTTCGATAACCGGTGTTAATAATAGAGCGGAAAAGCCATAACCCAGAAGAAAGCAGGTCATTAGCATTCCTTGTAACATTCTGTTTTCATTTAACCGAAAGTGTTCGGCAAATTCCGGATTTAAAATCATTACCGAGATATTTACCCGGTCGACGTAGGAAATAATAATGAGAAATAACAGTGCAATTGTGCCTTGCCATCTTGCCGTCATGATGCCTGCCTTACGCGTGCGCGTATTTATATTTTTATAAGCGTGATTGTCACGTAACTAAAATGGTTCACCTATGAAACTCATTGTTTATAAAGAATAAAATAAAAATGAGTTTCACAGGTGAAACACCAGGTTGCTGACTTCTTTTATTTTTAATGAGCAAAAAGAAAAGAAGTCAATATTTCTTTATATAAATTTATAGCCATCGACAAATCGTATTCATTCACGCCGCAATAATGAAAATTTCATATCGCTGCATTTTTTCGTGATCCTTTGCACACTTAGTTAATTAATCATCGTTTAGTTAACAAATTCGTCACATTGGCGCTTGACGAAACATTCATCGCTTTTATATTGACCGTATTAAATAAGAAACAGAGTTTCATATATGAAACAAAAGCCTGGAGGATCGCGATGAGCTGGATAGGCGTATGTGACGCAGAACAAGTACAGGAAGATTTCCCCTTTAGCGGCAACGTCGACGGTAAAGAGATCGGCGTTTATTTGATTGACGGCGAATATCACGCGCTGGAAGACGTGTGCCCGCACGCGTATGCCTTGCTGAGTCAGGGCTTTGTGGAAGATGGCAAAGTGGAATGTCCGCTGCATGAAGCGGTGTTCGACGTCAAAACCGGCCAGTGCCTGCATGGCCCCGGGGGTCGCAACCTCAACCGTTACCCGGTTCGGGTCTTTGAAAACCAAATCCAGATTACCTTTGTCGAGGAGAGCGTGGCATGAGCGACACCCTGAACTTCAACCCGGCCCTGCCCGAAAGCCGCCAGTTTACTCCGCCTGCAGAGGGCGGTAACGGCGCTATTCATAAGCCGGGTGATTACCAGAATCTGATCTGGCAGACCCGCAGCCGCGAGCCGGAAAACTGGGAAGTGAACCTGATCGCTACCCTGGAAGAGCTCTTCGAACAGGGCGCTGAAACCCTGCCAGAACTGGTAAACGGGCTGAACGCGGTACGGATGCACGATCAGCAGGGTGAGCCGTGGAGCGTTGCCAGCTTCCAGGCATTCTTACAGGTTAACGGCTACTGAGGGCACCGCGATGACGACTACCGTACAACACTATCTCGATAAAGGTCTGCGTGGCCTCTGGTATCCGGTTCTGGCGAGCTGGGAAGTGCAGTCTGCGCCGGTGGGCATTACCCGTCTGGGTGAGCAGATTGTGGTGTGGCGTAACAAAGATGGCCAGGTTCAGGCGCTGGAAGACCGCTGCCCACACCGCGGCGCGCGACTGTCGATGGGCTGGAACCTTGGGGACCGTATCGCCTGCTGGTATCACGGCGTGGAAGTGGCAGGCAACGGCGAAGTGAAAGATGTGCCTGCGGTGGACAAATGTCCGCTGGTGGGCCAGCAGTGCGTGCGCAGCTACAACGTGCAGGAGGCCCACGGCGCCATTTTCCTGTGGTTTGGCGTTACCGCTGATCAGCAGCCGGACGAGCTGACCTTCCCGGATGAGCTCGCCGACACGGAAAATTTCAGCAACTTCCTCTGCACCGCCGCGTGGAAATGCAATTACCAGTACGCGCTGGAAAACGTGATGGACCCGATGCACGGCACCTATCTGCACTCTTCCTCGCACTCGATGGCGGAAGGGGATCGCAAGGCTGACATGGTGCTACAGCCGACCAAAACCGGCTTCATCTTTGAGAAAAAAGGGCAGAGCGGCATCAACTTCGACTGGGTGGAGTTGGGCAACAGCGGCACCTGCTGGATGCGTCTCTCCATTCCTTACAAGAAGCGCTTCGGGCCGGGTGGGCACTTCTTTATCGTCGGCATGGTGGTGCCGGAAGATAACGACAACTGCCGCGTCTTCTTCTGGCGCATCCGCCGCGTGCAGGGCTGGCAGCGCGATATGTGGCGCTTCATGTACCGCAACCGTCTGGAAAAGCTGCACTGGGAAGTGCTGGAGCAGGATCGCGTGGTGCTGGAAAGCCTGGCGCCGAATGCCCGCGACCATGAATACCTGTACCAGCACGACGTTGGCCTCTCCCGCCTGCGCCGCATGATGCAAAAAGCCGCGAAAGAGCAGCTGGCGATGCGTGAAGAACAGCAGGGAGCCGCCTGATGAATGGGCTGCTGAACGGAAAACGCATTGTGGTGACCGGTGCCGCGCGCGGGCTGGGTTACCACTTTGCCAGAGCCTGCGCAGAGCAGGGGGCAAGCGTCGTCATGTGCGACATCCTCAAAGGTGAACTGGCTGAAAGCGCCCACGGGCTGAGCGGGCAGGGTTTTCGCATCGAATCGCACGTTATCGATCTGGCCGATCCATGCTCCATCGAGCAGGTATTCAGCGCCATTGGCGAGCAGGGAAAGATTGACGGCCTGGTGAACAACGCGGCGATGGCCACCGGCGTCGGCGGCAAAAACATGCTCGATTACGATCCGGATCTCTGGGATCGGGTAATGCGCGTCAACGTCAAAGGCACCTGGCTGGTCACCCGCGCCGCCGTACCGCTGCTGCGGGAAGGGGCGGGCATTGTGAACGTGGCCTCCGATACCGCCCTGTGGGGCGCGCCGCGCCTGATGGCCTATGTCGCCAGCAAGGGCGCGGTGATTGCCATGACCCGCTCAATGGCGCGGGAGCTGGGTGAACAGCGCATTCGCATCAACGCCATCGCGCCGGGGTTAACCCGCGTCGAAGCAACGGAATATGTGCCCGCTGAACGCCATCAGCTCTACGAAAACGGCCGGGCGTTAACGGGGGCGCAGCAGCCGGAAGATGTCACCGGCAGCGTGGTCTGGCTGTTAAGCGATCTGTCGCGGTTCATCACCGGACAGCTGATTCCGGTCAACGGCGGTTTTGTCTTTAACTAAGGTATAGCGATTATGGCAAACGATCAGGAAGTGAAGTATCTGGTGCCGGGGCTGGAGCGCGGTTTGCAGCTGCTGTTGGCCTTCGGCGAGCAGCATCGCGATCTGACCTTTGCCGAACTGCACCGGCTGGTGGATATGCCCAAGGCCACCGCCTACCGCGTGGTGCAGACGCTGGAGTATATGGGCTTTCTGGAGCGCAACACGCGCACCAATACCTTTTCGCTCGGCATGAACGTGCTGCGTCTGGGCTTTGAGTACATCGCCTCGCTGGACGTGGCGCAGGTGGGCCAGCCGGTGATCGAGCAGCTGCGCGACGTTAGCCAGTGCAGCAGCCATCTGGCGATCCGCGACGGACGCGACATCATCTACATCGCCCGCGTCAGCGCCGCCGGCTCGCGTATCAATCAGGTCAGCATCGGCACCCGTTTACCGGTGCACTGCACCTCGCTCGGCCGCATGCTGCTGACCGACGTTTCCCGCGCCGATTTTGAACAATTGTTCCCGCACGAGCGCCTGCCGGGCAACACGCCGGGGCAGCTTCATGACCGGGAAGCCCTGTGGCAGATGGTGCAGCAGGACAAAGCCCGCGGGTATGTGATCGGGGAATCCTTCTTCCGCCACGGCATCTCCTCCATCGTCTACCCGGTGTATGACCGAAGCGGACGCGTGGCGGCGGTGGTCAGCATTCTGGTGCCGTCGGAGGAGATCCCGCAAACCGATCGCGAGCGCCTGCAAAATGAGGTTCGCCTCGCGGCGGATAAAATTTCTGGCTTCTTAGGGTATTTGTCACAGGCCAGTTAAATCAGTGAGTTAACGTCAGGCGCTTTGCTGCGTCGGGCATGTTTTACGCCCAATTTGGGCCAGATGAGGCAACGAACGATGAGTGTAACCGGAATTGAAAAGCTGGAATTTGGCGTTGAAGACCTGACGCACTGCGCCAAATTTATGCGTGATTTTGGCCTGACGGGCGATGCCAGCGGCCAGCGTTTTACCACCCTGAGCGGCGCGCGCGTCGAGCTTAACCCTGTCGACAGCCCCGATCTGCCGCCGGCGTTTGAAGCGGGTAACACCCTGCGCCGCATGACTTGGGCGGTGGCCACGCAGACGGAACTGGACGCGCTGCGCCCGAAGCTTGCGCAGCAGCCCGGCTTTCGTGAAGTGGGTGACGCCCTGGAGTGCATTGACCCGAACGGCATGACGCTGCGGGTGCAGGTCAGCCAGCAGACCGACGTGGAGCTGAATGTTGAGCCGATCAACCAGTGGGGCGACGCCCGCCGTATCGACACCCCCAGCCCGGTTTACGATCGCGCCCAGCCCATTAACGTGGGGCATGTGGTGTTCTTCGTGGAGGAGCTCGCGGCGGTGGAGAAATTTTACCGCGAGGTGCTCGGCTTCCAGGTCTCTGACCGCTACATCAACCGCGCCGTGTTCCTGCGCTGCGGCAAGCGCGGCGGCCACCATAACCTGTTCCTGCTGCAGCTGCCGAACCGCAAGCGCGGCCTGAACCACGTGGCCTTCACCGTGCGCGACATCCACGAGGTGATCGGCGGCGGCATCGCGATGAATAAGCATGACTGGAGCACTTTCATTGGCCCGGGTCGCCATCCGGTCTCGTCAGCCTACTTCTGGTACGTCAACAGCCCGACCGGCGGCGCGTTTGAGTATTACACCAACGACGATTACCTGACTGAAAACTGGCACCCGCGCGAGCTGGAGCATTCGCTGGTTTCCTTTACCGAATGGGCGGTGGAAGGCGGGATCGACCACGACACACGCCGCCAGCAGAAAAAGCCGGAGGCGGTATGACCTCGCGCATTGTCATTATCGGCGGCGGTCAGGCGGGCGGCTGGGCGGCGAAAACCCTGCGTGACGAGGGTTTCGACGGCGAGATTTGCGTGGTGGCGGAAGAGGCGTGGGATTTCTACGAACGGCCGCCGCTGTCGAAAGCGTCTCTGCTGGAGCCGGACGCAACCCTTCCGCGACTGTTTACCGACGAGGCACAGCAGGCGCTGAACCTCACCTGGTACCGCCCGCTGCGCGCAGAATCCATCGACCGTGAGGCGAAAGCGGTGGTGTTGAGCAACGGTGAACGTCTTAGTTACAACATCCTTTTATTGGCTACCGGCGGCCGGGCGCGCCTGCCTTCGCAGGCGTGGGCTGCGCATCCGCAGGTCTACACCCTGCGCCACTGGCAGGACGCCCAGCGCCTGAAAGCGCGTCTGGCGGAAAGTAAAACCCTGGCGCTGGTTGGCGGCGGCTGGATCGGCCTCGAGATTGCCGCCTCCGCGCGTAAAAGCGGCGTGGCGGTCACGCTGTTCGAGCAGCAGCCCGCGCTGTGTATGCGCTCGGTGAGCGGCGAGGTGTCGCAGCGCTTAGACGCGATCCACCGCGGGCAGGGCGTGGATATCCGTACCGGCTGCGGCGCGCTGGAGCTGGAAGATGACAATGGCCTGCCGGTCATCCACTGCGACGGAAAGCGGGAAACATTCGATGCGGTGGTGGTGGGGATCGGCGTCGATCTTAATCTGGAGCTGGCGCGCGACGCGGGGCTGAAGACTGAACGTGGGATCGTTGTCGATGCCCATGGGCGCACCTCGGATCCGTTCATTTTCGCTGCCGGGGATGTGGCCCAGCATCATCACTACGGTCTGTGCATTCAGTCCTGGGCCTTCGCTCAGAACCAGGCGGTGGCGACGGCAAAAGCGATGCTCAACCCCGATGCGCCGGGCTACGACGACGCGCCGTGGCTGTGGTCGGATCAATACCAGCACAACATCCAGATCCTCGGCATCCCGCAGCCGGGCAGCACAACGATCGTGCGCGACGAGGCGCTGTTCTTCTCGCTGGACGAAAACGGACGGCTGACGCAGCTGGTGGCGTTCAACGATGCGCGCACCGTCAAGCTGGCGAAGCGCTGGATGGCGGCCGGGCGGGATCTGTCGGACGTCCCGCTCGCCGACCCGGCTTTTTCACTGATGTCATTGCGATAGCTAACCCGCACCCGTAGGGGGAGACATGACCACATTAGAAACCAACACCGCGCCCGTTGAGGCGAGCGGTGAGGGAACCCGCACGCCTGAAAAAGCGGTGCGCTGGGCCATCCCGCTGTCGCTGCTGGCCTGCGTACTGCTGGCGTTTTTCGACAAAATCAGCATTGCGGCGCTGTTTTCCGACAGCCATTTCCAGCAGGCGATGGGCATCGATTTCGACACCACGCGCCTCGGCATTCTGATGAGCGCCTTCCTGCTGAGCTACGGCTTTTCGTCGGTCTTTCTGAGCGGGCTCGGGGACAAAATCGCGCCGCTGCGCCTGCTCACCGGGATGATGGTGATCTGGTGTGTGCTGATGGTGGCGATGGGCTTTACCCATAACTACACGCTGATGATCGTCCTGCGCATCCTGCTGGGCGTGGCGGAGGGGCCGCTCTTCCCGCTGGCCTTCGCCATCGTGCGCCACAACTTCCCGCAGCATCTGCAGGCGCGCGCCACCATGCTCTGGCTGCTGGGCACCCCCGTCGGCGCGGCAATTGGTTTCCCGCTCTCCCTCTGGCTGCTGAACACCTTCGGCTGGCAGAGCACCTTCTTCGTGATGGCGATGCTCACCCTGCCGGTGCTGCTGTTTGTGCGTATCGGTCTGCGCGGGATCCGTCTGGATGCCAGAACCGGCACCTCCCAGGCGTCTCAGGATGAACGGCGTGCGGCACGGCGGGAGCTGTTCGTCAGCCCGCACTTCTGGATGATTTGCATCTTTAACATCGCCTTCCTGACCTACCTGTGGGGCATCAACGGCTGGCTGCCGGGTTACCTGATTAAAGGCAAAGGCATTCATCTGGAGCACGCGGGCTGGATGTCGTCGATGCCGTTTATCGCCATGCTGGCAGGGGAGGTGATTGGCGCATGGCTCTCGGACAGGGTCGATAAGCGCGCCGCGGCCTGCTTTATCTCGATGGCGGGAGCGGCAGTCGGGCTGGCGGCAGTGATGCAGTTCGATACTCCGCTGACCGTTATCGCGGCGATGAGCTTCAGCACCTTTATGTGGGGCACCGGTGCGCCCAACATTTTCGCCCTGCTGGCGAAGGCCACCCATCCGCGGGTGAGCGCCACGGCGGGCGGCATTTTCAACGGGCTGGGAAACTTTGCGGGCGCGCTGTCGCCGGCGGTGATGGGCGCGTTGATCGCCTTCACCCACAGCATGGATTCCGGGCTGATTTTTCTGGCGGTGATGGCGGCGGTGGGCTGCGTCCTGTTACTGCCGCTGCTGAGACGTTACTGAGGAGAGTGTCATGACTGATTCAACCGTAACCAATACATCAGGCATCAAACCTGACCACCTGACGATGGAAGAGTGGGTCGAGTCGCGCATCGCGCGCTTCGAAGGCCGTAAATACGACTGGAACGCGCTGAAGTTCCAGGCCGATTTTGACCCGAAATACCGCCGGGCGCAGATGCGCTACATCGGCACCGGGGCAACCGGCGTGGCGAACGACACCAACACCGTGCAGGCGGACCACTTTACCTTCTCCACCATGGTGCTGCCGTCGAAGTGCGAAGGGCCGCTGCACCTGCACGACGACGTGGAAGAGGTGTTCTTCATGCTTAAAGGGCAGATCACCCTGATGATCCAGGACGGCGACAACTACACCGAAACCGTGCTGCGCGAGCGCGATCTGATCTCCGTTCCGCCGGGCATCTATCGCGGGCTGTTCAACCACGGGGAAGAAGAGGCGCTGATGTGCGTCATGCTGGGGACCAACAAGCCGGAGATCCCGACCTATCCCGCTGACCATCCGCTCTCGAAAGTGAAGCGCAACTAAGGGGGCATGATGACGGGGTTTCGTGAACAGGGAAGCGGCATTCCGCTGATGCTGCTGCACGGTATCAGCTCAGGCGCGGCCTCCTGGCATAAGCAGATGGCGCTGGACGGTTTCCGCGTGCTGGCCTGGGACATGCCCGGTTACGGCGAAAGCCCGATGCTGGCGGTCGAACGGGCAAACGCCGGGGATTACGCCGACGCGCTGGCATTGATGCTCGATCGCGCGGGCGTCTGGCGGGCGGTGCTGGTGGGACACTCGCTGGGGGCGCTGGTGGCCAGCGCCTTTGCGGCGAAATTCCCGGATCGGGTCATCCATCTGGTGCTGGCGGATGCCGCCCAGGGCTACGGCCAGGCCGCACCGGCGCAGCGCGAGCAGGTCTGGCGCAGCCGCGAGCAGCAGATGGCGCTGGGCGGCGAGATCATGGCGCAAACCCGCGCGGCGAAGCTGCTGCGCCCCGGCGCGCGCCCGGAAGATATTGCCACCGTGGCGGCAGGGATGCGCAGGCTGCGCCCGGAGGGCTACCTCGCCGCGGCGTGGATGCTGGCGCATGACGACATTCATGGCTGGCTGCAACGCTATCCGGGCAACTTTGAAGTCTGGTGCGGCGAGCAGGACGCAATAACGGAACCCCAACTGGTACAGGGGCTGGCGCTGCGCTACGGCATGCCCTTTACCGCCATCGCACAGGCCGGGCACGCCAGCTATCTCGATAACGACGCGTTTTTTAACCAACAGCTTTTACGCATTAATGAAGAGGTGCGCGATGAATGCACAAATTGACGGGCGCGTAGCGGTTGTCACCGGCGGTTCTTCAGGCATTGGCTTTGAAACGCTGCGCCTGCTGCTGGGCGAGGGGGCAAAAGTGGCCTTCTGCGGCCGCGACCCGGACCGGCTCGCCAGCGCCCACGCGGCGCTGCAAAACGAATACCCCGACGGGGACATTTTCTCTTACCGCTGCGACGTGCTGAAGCCCGACGAGGTTCAGGCCTTCGCGGGGGCCGTTCAGGCGCGCTTTGGCGCGGCGGACATGCTGATCAACAATGCCGGGCAGGGCTACGTGGCGCACTTCCACGACACCCCGCGCGAGGCGTGGCTGCACGAAGCCGAGCTGAAACTGTTCGGGGTAATCAACCCGGTGCAGGCGTTTCAGCCCTTGCTGGAGCAGTCTGATATCGCCTCCATCACCTGCGTCAACTCCCTGCTGGCGCTGCAGCCGGAGGAGCACATGATCGCCACCTCTGCCGCCCGCGCCGCGCTGCTGAACATGACCCTGACGCTCTCAAAAGAGCTGGTGGGTAAAGGCATCCGCGTGAACTCCATTTTGCTCGGGATGGTGGAGTCCGGGCAGTGGCAGCGCCGCTTTGAGAGCCGGACGGATAAAAGCCAGAGCTGGCCGGAGTGGACGGCGGATATCGCGCGCAAGCGAGGCATCCCGATGGCGCGCCTCGGCAAGCCGCAGGAGCCCGCGCAGGCGCTGCTGTTCCTCGCCTCGCCGCTGGCCTCCTTTACCACCGGCGCGGCGCTGGACGTTTCCGGCGGCTTCTGCCGCCATCTGTAAGGACGCATCATGAAAAAGATCATGTTAATTGGGTTTGGCGCCATGGCGCAGGCGGTGATTGAACGCCTCCCTGCCGGGGTGACCCTCGGCTGGATCGTCGCACGCGAGTCTCACCACGCGGCGATCCGCCAGCAGTTTAGCGGTGCGGTGGCGGCACTGACGGCGCCGATGGACTGCGCTGAAACACCCGATCTGGTGCTGGAGTGCGCCAGCCAGCAGGCGGTGGCGCAGTACGGAGAAGAGATTCTGCGTCGCGGCTGGCATCTGGCGGTGATCTCCACGGGGGCGCTGGCAGACAGCGCGCTGGAACAGCGTCTCCTCGCGGCGGGCGGCAAACTGACGCTGCTCTCCGGGGCGGTTGCCGGTATCGACGGGCTGGCGGCGGCAAAAGAGGGCGGGCTTGAGCGCGTCACCTATCAGTCACGCAAGAGCCCGGCCAGCTGGCGCGGCAGCTACGCCGAGCAGCTTATCGATCTGAATGCGGTATCCGACGCGCAGATCTTCTTTGAAGGCAGCGCCCGGGAGGCGGCGCGGCTGTTCCCGGCTAACGCCAACGTGGCGGCCACCGTGGCGCTCGGCGGCGTGGGAATGGATGACACCCGCGTGCAGTTGATGGTCGACCCGGCGACAAAACGCAACACCCACACGCTGCACGTCGAGGGCCTGTTCGGCGAGTTCCATCTGGAGCTGAGCGGCCTGCCGCTTGCCTCTAACCCGAAAACCTCCACCCTTGCGGCACTGAGCGCGGTGCGCGCCTGCCGTGAACTGGCCCAGCGCTAAGGAGCCGCGATGGAAGAGCTGAAGATTTTTATTGGCGGCCACTGGCGCCAGGGCGGCGGTAATCCGATGCAGAGCCATTTTCCCGCCGATGGGTCGCTTAATGCAACGCTGCGCGCGGCCAGCCTCGAGGATCTCGAAGAGGCGATCGCGGCAGGAGAGCGCGCGTGGCGGGATCCGGCCTGGCGCAACAGCCTGCCGCACGTCCGCGCGAAGATCCTGCATAAGGTGGCCGATCTGATCGAGTCCCGCGTGGATGCGCTGGCACAGATGCAGAGCCGGGATAACGGCAAACCGCTGGCGGAAGCGCGCGGACTGGTGATGAGTGCCGCAGGAACGGCGCGCTATTTTGCCGCGGCCTGTGAGCTGCTGGAAGGGGAACTCCCGACGCCGCGCCAGGCAGATTTACTGACCCTGAGCCGCTACGAACCCCTCGGCGTGGTGGCGGCCATCACGCCGTGGAACTCCCCCATTGCCAGCGAAATGCAGAAAGTCGCGCCCGCCATTGCGGCGGGTAACGCGGTGATCCTTAAGCCCGCCGAAGCCACGCCGCTGATGGCCCTGGAGCTGGCGCGGATCTTTGAGCAGGCCGGGCTGCCCGCCGGGCTGCTGAGCGTGCTGCCGGGTAAAGGCTCGGTGATCGGCGATGCCCTGGCACGCCACCCTCGCGTGCGCAAAATATCCTTTACTGGCGGCACCGCCACGGGGCGGCATCTGGCGCACGTGGCGGCGGAGAAGCTGATCCCGGCGTCGCTGGAGCTGGGGGGGAAATCCCCGACCATCGTGCTGGAGGATGCGGATATCGAGCAGGCCGCGCGCGGGATCTGCTACGGCATTTTCAGCTCGGCGGGGCAGGCCTGTATCGCCGGATCGCGGCTGTTTATCCATCAGAGCATTTACGCTCCGCTGATGGCGCGGCTGCTGGAACTGACGCGCGGGCTGCGCGTCGGGCATCCGTTTACCGACGGCACGCACGTCGGGCCGCTGATTAACGACAAACATCGTCAGAGCGTGCAGGACTATGTCGAGCTGGCGAAGCGCGAAGGGGGCCGCGTGCTGTGCGGCGGTGAGATCCCGGCCGATCCTGCTCTTGCCAACGGCAGTTTCTTCCAGCCGACGATTATCGAAGGGCTGAGCAACAGCGCCCGCGCCTGCCAGGAGGAGATCTTCGGCCCGGTGCTGGTGGCGATGCCGTTTAGCGATGAAGCGGCGTTGATGAGCGAGGCGAACGACTCGGTCTACGGCCTGGCGGCGGGGATCTGGACGCGCGATACCGGACGCGCGCTGCGCTTAAGCGAGCAGCTGGAGGCGGGCACGGTGTGGATCAACACCTACAAAGTCTTTGCGATTTCGACCCCGTTCGGGGGCTTTAAAGAGAGCGGTCTGGGCCGCGAAAAGGGCATTCAGGGGCTGAAGGCCTGGATGCAACAAAAGAGCATTTATCTGGCGACGAGTAATAGCGTCAACCACTGGTGCGACTGAGAAAGGGTGAGCAATGAGCGAAATGATAACCGTCGGCGACGCCATCGCCAGAACGCTGGAGCAGTATCAGGTTGAGGCCATCTACGGCGTCATCTCTATTCACAACCTGCCCATCGCCGATGCGGTGGGGCAGCGCGGCAATATCCGCTTCGTGCCCGCGCGCGGCGAAGCGGGATCCGTTACCATGGCCGACGCCCACGGACGTTTTTCCGGCCTCGGCGTGGCCCTGACCAGCACCGGCGCGGGGGCAGGTAACGCGGTAGGCGCGCTGGTGGAAGCGATGAACGCCTGCACGCCGCTGCTGCATTTAACCGGACAGGTGGAAAAGACCTGGCTGGATGCCGACACCGGGTTTATCCACGAAACCCGCGACCAGCTGACCTTCCTGAAGGCCAGCTCAAAACGGGCGTACCGCATCAGCAATGCGAACCAGGCGATGGCGATCCTGCATAAAGCCATTCAGGAGGCACAGACCCCGCCGTGCGGGCCGGTCTCCGTGGAAATCCCGATTGATATTCAGGGGGCGAAAATTCCGCTGTCGCTGGTAACGGCGCTGGTGAAACCGGCTTTGGCTGCAACCGTGGATGCCGCGATGGTCGACGCGCTGTGGGCGCAGCTTAAGCAGGCGAAACAGCCGCTGCTGTGGCTCGGCGGCGGGGCGCTGGGCAGCGCTGACGCCGTGAAAAAGCTGGCGGATGCGGGCATCACGGTGATCTCCAGTACCCACGCGCGCGGCGTGCTGCCGGACAGCCATCGTGCCAGCCTGCGGGCATTCCATAACTCGCCGTCGGTGGAAGCGCTGATTGCCCGGTGTGATTTCACGCTGGTGGCCGGGTCGCGTCTGCGCAGCAACGAAACCCGCTCCTGGACGCTGGAGCTGCCGTCTCCGCGCGTGCAAATCGATATCGACCCGGCAGCGGCGAGCCGTAACTATCTGATGGATAACACCCTGATTGCTGACTGCTCTGTCCTGCTCGACGCGCTGGCTGACAAAGCGCAGGGGCGTGAATGGGGTAACGCGCAGTGGGACGGTGAAGTAAAAGATGCGGTAAATAAAGCCGGGCAGGCGCTGCGCGAGCAGTGCGGCGCCTACGCGCAGCTCAACGATGCCATCGAGAAAGCCCTGCCGAAGGATGGCCTGCTGGTGCGCGATATCACCGTATCCGGCAGCCTGTGGGGCAGCCGCCTGTTCCGCGCTAACGGCCCGCTGATGAACATCCACTCTCTGGCCGGGGCGATTGGTATGGGGCTGCCGATGGCGATTGGCACTGCGATAGCCAACCCGCAGCGTAAAGTGGTAGGACTGGTAGGCGACGGCGGTCTGAGCCTGAATCTGGGCGAGCTGGCGACGCTGGCGCAGGAGAAAGCCAACGTCACGCTGCTGGTCATGAACGACGGCGGTTACGGTGTGATGCGCGGCATTCAGGATAAGTATTTTGGCGGGCGGCAGTATTACAACGAGCTGCACACCCCGGACTTTACCCAGCTAGCGCAGGCAGTTGGCCTGCAGGCCTGGAGCGTTGAGCGGGCGGAGGATTTTGATGCGGTCATGACAGAGGCGCTGGCAATGCCGGGGCCGTCGGTGGTGGAGGTGCGGATGGGGCAGATTGGCGCCCTGAAGTTCGCCGGGCCGCCGCAGAAGACGCTTTACTAGCTGTTGCGCTTCTGAATAGGCCGGGTAAGGCGAAGCCGCCACCCGGCTTTTTCAAAGGAGGCGCAGGCGCCTCCGTGGGGCACTATTTAATACCGTCTGTCGCCATGCGATCGCGGATATGCTGCGCACGCGCTGCAGAGGCCGGGTGATCGTCAAACATGGAGCTTTGACGGCCCGCTTCCTGCTGAGCCAGTTTTTCGAAGCTGGTGGCTAAACCTGACGGGTTAATGCCGCGTTTGCGCAACAGATCGTAGGAGTAGTCATCGGCCTCAGATTCCTGACGCTGGGAGAACTGGGAATTCACCAGTTTTTCACCAAGATCGCCAAGCTGCGACTGGGAGAGGCTCCCGACAATGCCACCGGCAGAGGCCGCCGCCACGCGAACGGCGTTGGTGCCGAGCGCGACCTGCATCCCTTTCTTCACGTGGCCGAGCGCAACGTGGCCCATCTCATGGCCGATGACCGCTTCAACTTCGTTGTCGTTCATCATATCCATCAGCCCGCTGTAGACGCGGATACAGCCGTTAGCCATGGCAAAGGCGTTGACGTCTTTAGCCATGTAGACCTTGTAGTTTACCGGCTGGCCATTAATGTTGTCGCCGAGGGCCGACGCAATCTTATTCAGACGCTGGGCGTAGGTGCTGTTCGCAGGAGCGATGGTCGCTTTACCGTCCATCTCCTTACAGGCCTCATCGCTTAAGGTTTTCACCTGGGCGTCGGTCAGGGAGTAGGCCTGAAACGCCTCTGCTCCGGAGCTCAACAGGCCGCCAGAATTCATATTTTGACACCCGCTAAGCAGGAGCGTCGTTCCCAGAGCCAGCACTATTGCACGCATTTTCATTATGTTGCTTCCGTACTCGTTAACATTGATAAATTCTGAAAGTATTGCCGCCCCGGAGGAGGGTGCAGGACTAATTATAAAGAATTTAAACCCGGGCGGGCGAGAAGATTGCGCAACGTGCGATCGTGTTCCGGAGATTTCTTAAGCGGCAAAAGAATGGTCCATGTACATGCCCTGTCGCTTGGGTTACATTGTTGGCACTTTTTTCTGGCGTAGCCCAAAACGCGCTGTCGTCAAGCCGAAACGGGTATGGCCTTCAACATCCGATCTGGAGTCAAAATGTCCTCACGTAAAGAGCTTGCCAATGCTATTCGTGCGCTGAGCATGGATGCTGTCCAAAAAGCTAAATCCGGTCACCCGGGTGCCCCTATGGGTATGGCTGACATTGCCGAAGTGCTGTGGCGTGATTTCCTGAACCACAACCCGCAGAACCCGGCCTGGGCTGACCGCGACCGTTTCGTTCTTTCTAACGGTCACGGCTCCATGCTGATCTACAGCCTGCTGCACCTCACCGGCTACGACCTGCCAATTGAAGAGCTGAAAAACTTCCGCCAGCTGCACTCTAAAACCCCGGGTCACCCGGAAGTGGGTTACACCGCGGGTGTTGAAACCACAACCGGTCCGCTGGGGCAGGGTATTGCTAACGCCGTAGGTATGGCGATCGCTGAGAAGACCCTGGCGGCGCAGTTCAACCGTCCGGGCCACGACATTGTTGACCACTTCACCTATGCATTCCTGGGTGACGGCTGCATGATGGAAGGCATCTCTCACGAAGTCTGCTCCCTGGCCGGTACCCTGAAGCTGGGCAAACTGGTTGCGTTCTACGACGACAACGGCATCTCCATCGACGGCCACGTTGAAGGCTGGTTCACCGACGATACCGCAGCCCGTTTCGAAGCCTACGGCTGGCACGTGGTGCGTGGCGTAGACGGTCACGATGCTGACGCGATCAAACGTGCAGTAGAAGAAGCGCGCGCCGTGACTGACAAACCGTCCCTGCTGATGTGCAAAACCGTCATCGGTTTCGGTTCTCCGAACAAAGCCGGTACTCACGACTCCCACGGTGCACCGCTGGGTGACGCAGAGATCGCCCTGACCCGCGAAGCGCTTGGCTGGAAACACGCGGCCTTTGAAATCCCGTCTGACATCTATGCCCAGTGGGATGCAAAAGAAGCCGGTCAGGCAAAAGAAGCGGCCTGGAACGAGAAATTCGCCGCCTATGCCAAAGCTTTCCCACAGGAAGCGGCAGAATTCACCCGCCGTATGAAAGGTGACATGCCAGCAGACTTCGACGCGAAAGCGAACGAGTTCATCGCTAAGCTGCAGGCTAATCCGTCCAAAATCGCCAGCCGTAAAGCGTCCCAGAATGCGATCGAAGCCTTCGGCCCGCTGCTGCCTGAATTCCTCGGCGGCTCTGCTGACCTGGCACCGTCTAACCTGACTATCTGGTCTGGTTCTAAAGCGATCAACGAAGATACTGCCGGTAACTACATCCATTACGGCGTGCGTGAGTTCGGTATGACCGCTATCGCCAACGGTATCTCCCTGCACGGTGGTTTCCTGCCGTACACCTCCACCTTCCTGATGTTCGTGGAATATGCCCGTAACGCGGTGCGTATGGCTGCGCTGATGAAACAGCGTCAGGTGATGGTCTACACCCACGACTCTATCGGTCTGGGCGAAGATGGCCCGACTCA
The DNA here is from genome assembly GCF_023639785.1 of Leclercia adecarboxylata. NCBI lineage: Bacteria > Pseudomonadati > Pseudomonadota > Gammaproteobacteria > Enterobacterales > Enterobacteriaceae > Leclercia > Leclercia adecarboxylata. The sequence continues at coordinate 3,861,810 of NZ_CP098325.1, read as the reverse complement.
CCAGCCGGTTGAGCAGGTTGCCTCTCTGCGCGTGACTCCGAACATGTCCACATGGCGTCCATGTGACCAGGTTGAATCTGCGGTGGCGTGGAAATACGGCGTTGAGCGTCAGGACGGCCCGACCGCACTGATCCTCTCCCGTCAGAACCTGGCTCAGCAGGATCGTACCGACGCGCAGCTGGCGAACATTGCCCGCGGTGGTTACGTGCTGAAAGACTGTGACGGTCAGCCGCAGGTGATCTTCATCGCAACCGGTTCTGAAGTTGAACTGGCCGTTGCGGCCTGGGATCAGCTGGCAGCCGAAGGCGTGAAGGCGCGCGTGGTCTCCATGCCGTCTACCGATGCCTTCGACAAACAGGACGCGGCTTACCGTGAATCCGTGCTGCCGAAAGCCGTTTCTGCCCGCGTGGCAATCGAAGCGGGTATCGCTGACTACTGGTTCAAATACGTGGGCCTGAACGGCGCTATCGTCGGCATGACCACCTTCGGTGAGTCTGCTCCGGCTGAGCAGCTGTTCGAAGAGTTCGGCTTCACCGTTGAGAACGTGGTCGCGAAAGCGAAAGAACTGCTGTAATCGCTGTTTCGCCCGGTGGCGCTACGCTTACCGGGCTTAAAAATAGCAAGAAAACCTGGCCGGGTGAGCGCAAGCGCGCTACCCGGCTTTTTTGTATCCACTATTCCTCCAGCCTGTAACCAGACCGTTAATTATTCCATTAGAAATGTGACGCAAGTCATATAGCTGGCTTATTGGTCTGGACAGTCATTCCCTTTATTCCGTGTTTCGCTTATTCTGGCTGAAGCGTTTCAGTCGACTAAATGTTCGACAAATGACCAATCAGTTGGAGTTTGTGACAGGCAAGGATTCCCCTCAGAGCGTTGCTGCATTACTCTGTCAGCCACCTCAAGTCAGGGAAAGCTTTGCAGGAGACTTATGACCGTACGCGTAGCGATTAATGGTTTCGGTCGCATCGGACGTAACGTGGTTCGTGCTTTATATGAATCCGGACGCCGGGCGGAAATTACCGTGGTGGCCATCAACGAACTGGCGGATGCCGCAGGCATGGCGCATTTGTTGAAATATGACACCAGCCATGGGCGCTTTGCCTGGGACGTTCGTCAGGAGAGAGAGCAGCTGCTTGTCGGTGATGATGTCATTCGTGTGCTTCATGAGCGGACGTTAGAAGCATTACCCTGGCGTGAACTGGGTGTTGATGTGGTCCTCGATTGTACCGGTGTTTACGGCAATCGCGAACACGGCGAAGCCCATCTGGCGGCCGGCGCTAAGAAAGTACTCTTTTCACACCCTGGCAGTAACGATCTAGATGCTACGGTGGTATACGGCGTCAACCATCATGAGTTGCGCGCGGAACACCGTATCGTCTCCAATGCCTCCTGCACCACCAACTGTATTATTCCGGTCATCAAACTGCTGGACGATGCCTACGGCATTGAGTCGGGTACGGTTACCACCATCCACTCCGCCATGCACGATCAGCAGGTTATTGACGCTTACCACCCGGACCTGCGACGCACTCGTGCGGCGAGTCAGTCGATTATCCCGGTGGACACCAAACTGGCGGCCGGTATCACCCGAATTTTCCCCCAGTTTGAAGACCGTTTTGAAGCTATCGCCGTGCGTGTACCGACCATCAACGTGACGGCGATTGACCTCAGCGTAACCGTGAAAAAACCGGTAAAAGCCTTTGAGGTCAACCTGTTGCTGCAAAAAGCGGCACAGCAGGCATTTCATGGTATAGTTGACTATACGGAATTACCGTTGGTCTCAGTAGATTTTAACCACGATCCGCATAGCGCCATTGTTGATGGCACGCAAACGCGAGTAAGTGGAGCGCACCTGATCAAAACGCTGGTCTGGTGTGACAATGAATGGGGCTTTGCTAACAGGATGCTCGACACCACGTTAGCCATGGCCGCTCAAGGTTTCAGGTAAGACGCGTATTGCGTCTGCAAAACTTTAAGAATCAACGAGAGGATTCACCATGTCTGTAATTAAGATGACCGATCTGGATCTGGCAGGTAAACGCGTTTTCATCCGTGCGGATCTGAACGTACCGGTTAAAGATGGTAAAGTGACCAGCGACGCGCGTATCCGTGCTTCTCTGCCAACCATCGAACTGGCACTGAAGCAGGGTGCGAAAGTGATGGTAACCTCCCACCTGGGTCGTCCGACTGAAGGCGAGTACAACGAAGAGTTCTCTCTGCTGCCGGTTGTTAATTACCTGAAAGACAAACTGTCCAGCCCGGTACGTCTGGTTAAAGACTACCTGGACGGCGTTGAAGTTGCTGAAGGTGAACTGGTTGTTCTGGAAAACGTTCGCTTCAACAAAGGCGAGAAGAAAGACGACGAAACCCTGTCCAAAAAATACGCGGCACTGTGCGACGTATTCGTAATGGATGCATTCGGTACCGCTCACCGCGCGCAGGCTTCTACTCACGGTATCGGCAAATTTGCTGACGTTGCTTGTGCAGGTCCACTGCTGGCAGACGAACTGGAAGCACTGGGTAAAGCACTGAAAGAACCAGCTCGTCCAATGGTGGCTATCGTTGGTGGTTCTAAAGTTTCTACCAAACTGACCGTTCTGGACTCTCTGTCCAAAATCGCTGACCAGCTGATCGTCGGCGGAGGTATCGCCAACACCTTCGTTGCAGCCCAGGGCCACAACGTGGGTAAATCCCTGTACGAAGCAGACCTGGTTGATGAAGCAAAACGCCTGCTGACCACCTGTGATATCCCGGTTCCAACTGACGTTCGCGTAGCGACCGAGTTCTCTGAATCCGCAACCGCAGAGCTGAAATCTGTTACTGACATCAAAAATGATGAGCAGATTCTGGACCTGGGCGACGCTTCTGCAGAGAAACTGGCTGAAATCCTGAAGAATGCGAAAACCATTCTGTGGAACGGTCCGGTTGGCGTGTTCGAATTCCCGAACTTCCGTAAAGGTACTGAAATCGTGGCTAACGCGATTGCAGACAGCGAAGCATTCTCCATTGCTGGCGGCGGTGATACCCTGGCAGCAATCGATCTGTTCGGTATTTCCGACAAGATCTCCTACATCTCCACTGGCGGCGGCGCATTCCTCGAATTCGTGGAAGGCAAAGTTCTGCCAGCAGTAGCCATGCTCGAAGAGCGCGCTAAGAAGTAAGCCATTTTAGGGCAGGGAAACCTGCCCAATTTTCAGCGCGCTTTTAAGAGCTCGCCCCTTTCCAAGGCCGAAGATACAGGACTCGCAACATGTCTAAAATTTTTGATTTCGTAAAACCTGGCGTGATCACTGGTGATGACGTTCAGAAGGTGTTCCAGGTAGCTAAAGAAAACAACTTTGCTTTGCCAGCTGTTAACTGCGTCGGTACCGACTCTATCAACGCCGTACTGGAAGCCGCAGCAAAAGTTAAAGCGCCAGTAATCGTTCAGTTCTCCAACGGCGGCGCTGCGTTCATCGCAGGTAAAGGCGTGAAAACTGACGTTCCTCAGGGCGCGGCAATCCTGGGCGCAATCTCTGGCGCACATCACGTTCACCAGATGGCTGAGCACTACGGTGTTCCGGTTATCCTGCACACTGACCACTGCGCCAAGAAACTGCTGCCATGGATCGACGGTCTGCTGGACGCGGGCGAGAAACACTTCGCTGCAACCGGTAAGCCACTGTTCTCTTCTCACATGATCGACCTGTCTGAAGAGTCTCTGGAAGAGAACATCGAAATCTGCTCCAAATACCTGGCGCGCATGGCCAAAATGGACATGACCCTGGAAATCGAACTGGGTTGCACCGGTGGCGAAGAAGACGGCGTGGACAACAGCCACATGGACGCTTCTGCTCTGTACACTCAGCCAGAAGACGTTGATTACGCTTACACCGAGCTGAGCAAAATCAGCCCACGTTTCACCATCGCTGCCTCCTTCGGTAACGTACACGGCGTGTACAAGCCAGGTAACGTGGTTCTGACCCCAACCATCCTGCGTGATTCTCAGGAATATGTTTCCAAGAAACACAACCTGCCGCACAACAGCCTGAACTTCGTCTTCCACGGCGGTTCCGGTTCTTCTGCTCAGGAAATCAAAGACTCCGTAAGCTACGGCGTAATCAAAATGAACATCGATACCGACACCCAATGGGCAACCTGGGACGGTATCCTGCAGTACTACAAAACTAACGAAGCTTACCTGCAGGGCCAGCTGGGCAACCCGAAAGGCGAAGACCAGCCGAACAAAAAATACTACGATCCACGCGTATGGCTGCGCGCAGCGCAGTCTTCCATGGTGACCCGTCTGGAGCAGGCATTCAAAGAGCTGAACGCGGTTGACGTTCTGTAATTTGAGCTGCTGACAGCATCAGAAGCCCGCGTTAATCGCGGGCTTTTTTTATGTCTTTTCAACTGGCTATCCTGCCTGTTTTTGTGATCTGTTTGGCAAAACCCCCGCTTTTGTTTACCCTTTACTAACCTGCCTGCCTCGACGGGGGATGCATTTTTATGGTCTGGTTTAGATAAGGAATATTGAATGGAAGATCTCGGTGTTGTAGATAGCATCAATAACGCGGGCTCCTGGCTGGTGCGTAACCAGGCGTTGCTGTTGAGTTACGCGGTAAACATTGTGGCGGCCATCGCCATTATCATCATCGGTATGATTGTTGCGCGCATCATCTCTAATGCGGTTAACCGCGTGATGCGGGCGCGCCATATCGACGCCACGGTAGCAGACTTTCTCTCGGCCCTGGTGCGCTACGGCATCATTGCTTTTACCCTGATCGCGGCGCTTGGGCGCGTCGGGGTACAGACCGCGTCGGTGATCGCCGTGCTCGGTGCCGCCGGTCTGGCTATTGGCCTGGCCTTGCAGGGCTCGCTGTCGAACCTGGCCGCCGGGGTGCTGTTAGTAACCTTCCGTCCATTCCGCTCGGGCGAATATGTGGATCTGGGCGGTGTGGCCGGTACCGTGCTGCAGGTGCAGATCTTCTCTACCACCTTGCGCACCGTTGACGGCCGTATCGTGGTGATCCCGAACGGGAAAATCATCGCCAACAATATCATCAACTTCTCTCGTGAACCTGTGCGTCGTAATGAGTTCATTATTGGCGTCGCCTACGACTCGGATATCGACAAAGTGAAGCAGTTGCTCACCAACATTATCGAGTCTGACGAGCGCATTCTGAAAGATCGCGACATGACCGTGCGTCTGAACGAACTGGGTGCTTCATCCATCAACTTTGTGGTGCGCGTCTGGAGCAACAGCAGCGATTTGCAGAGCGTTTACTGGGATGTGCTGGAACGCGTGAAGCGTGACTTTGATGCCAACGGCATCAGCTTCCCGTACCCGCAGATGGACGTGAACTTCAAGCGTGTAAAAGAACCGGCGGAATAACCTTTCTGCCTAACCCGGTACGCGCAATGCGTGCCGGGTTTTATTAGCTTCACTTATTGCCAATTAATATTATCCATTTCCTCTTATTATTCTCCCGCAGTATAGTCAGCCCCTAAGACAGACTTCTGAGATTAAACTCCATGTTCTCTTTTTACATTCAAGGGCTTATGATTGGTGCAGCGATGATCCTGCCCCTCGGCCCGCAAAACGCCTTCGTCATGAATCAGGGCATTCGTCGTCAGTATCACATCATGATCGCGCTGCTCTGCGCGGTGAGCGATATGCTGCTGATCTGCGCCGGGATTTTTGGCGGCAGCGCGTTGCTGATGCAGTCCCCCTGGCTGCTGGCGCTGGTTACCTGGGGTGGCGTAGCCTTTCTGCTCTGGTATGGCTTTGGCGCGTTGAAAACGGCGATGGGCAGCAATATTGAGCTGGCAAGCGCCGAAGTGATGAAGCAGGGCCGGTGGAAAATTATCGTCACCATGCTGGCGGTGACCTGGCTTAATCCGCACGTTTATCTGGATACCTTTGTTGTGCTGGGGAGCCTGGGAGGGCAACTGGAGGCTGAGCCGAGACGCTGGTTCGCGCTGGGCACCGTAAGCGCCTCCTTCCTGTGGTTCTTCGGTCTGGCGCTGCTCGCCGCATGGCTGGCGCCGCGCCTGCGCACCGCCAAAGCCCAGCGCATTATCAACGGCCTGGTCGGCGTGGTGATGTGGTTTATTGCTTTCCAGCTGGCGAAAGAGGGGATTCATCACATCAGGGAACTATTCCTCTAGGCGTTGTCTTATGGACATTCGACCAGCAGGCGCTAAGCTTGCTGGCATGCGCCCTGTTACATGGGCAATCTTCGCAACATGGAGGAATAAAAGTGAAGTTGAATGCAATCGCCCTGGCGGCATTAATGGGTTTTGGCGCAGCATCCGTTCAGGCCAGTGAACTGCCTGACAGCCCGCACATTGTGACCTCCGGCACCGCAAGCGTGGATGCGGCACCGGATATCGCGACCTTAGCCATTGAAGTGAACGTGGCGGCAAAAGATGCGGCCACCGCCAAGAAACAGGCAGACGACCGCGTTGCGCAATATCTCTCTTTCCTGGAGCAGAACGGCGTCGGTAAAAAAGATATCAACTCCGCCAACCTGCGTACCCAACCGGACTACGACTATAAGGATGGCAAAAGCATCCTGAAAGGTTATCGTGCGGTGCGCTCCGTGGAAGTCACGGTGCGTCAGCTGGATAAGCTTAACGCCCTGCTGGACGGTGCCCTGAAAGCGGGTCTGAATGAGATCCGTTCTGTGTCACTGGGTGTTGCGCAACCTGAGAAGTATAAAGACGAAGCGCGCAAAGCGGCGATTGATGACGCCGTGCGCCAGGCGCAGCAGCTGGCCGCTGGCTTTAACAGCAAGCTGGGCCCGGTTTACAGCGTGCGTTACCACGTCTCCAACTACCAGCCGAGCCCGATGGTACGCATGATGAAAGCGGAAGCGGCGCCGGTCTCCGCGCAGGATACCTACGAGCAGCCAACGATTCAGTTCGACGATCAGGTTGATGTGGTGTTCCAGCTTGAGCCTGCCCAGGGTCAGCAGCAGAGCCAGCAGAGTCCGCAGGTGCAGGAGCAAAATCAGCAGCAGGATACGGCGACCAAAGCGCCGTAAGGGTTGTTTTGCACGACAAGACAAGGCCGGGTCAGCGTCTACGCGACCCGGCTTTTTTATTAGTCCTGGCGCAGAACCTTATGGCCGTGGGCCAGCAGCGCATCGGTAACGTTGCGCATCATGCGGCTTTCCGGCGCGAAGCGGTGCCAGTAGAGCATGCGGCGCTGGTGCAGGCCTGGCGTCAGGTCGATCAGCTCGCCGCTCTGCAGCTCTCTTTCGATCTGCAGATGCGGGATCATGCAGCAGGTTGTGCCCTGACGCGCCAGCTGCACGAAGGCTTCGGAGGAGTTAACGATATGGCAGGGAACGCTGCCGGGCGGCAGGTCGAAGTTTTGCTGTAAAAAGGCCTGATGCATGTCATCAAGATGGTCAAACGCCACGGCCGGGGCTTTAAGCAGGGCCGCACGGGTAACGCCGTTCGGGAAGTAGCGCTCAGCAAAGGCTTTAGACCCGACGAAAAGATAATCCAGCGCCCCCAGCTGATCCACCAGGCAGCTTGGCAGCGCCTGAGGCTGGATACTGACCGCACCCACCACTTCACCACGGCGCAGACGCTCCTGGGTACGGGTTTCGTCTTCAACCTGTAAGTTCAGGCGAATAGGCGAATCCGCCAGTACCGGGGCAAGGGCAGGGAGGAGCCAGGTTGCCAGACTGTCGGCGTTGACCGCAAGCGACAGCAGCAGCGGCGTGGAGCCCGTCTGTTCGTCGCCCAACCACTCATCTTCCAGCAGCTCAACCTGACGCAGCAGCGCCAGCAGTTTTTGCCCCTGTTCAGTGGGACGCGGCGGCACGGTACGAACCAGCAGCGGCTGCCCGAACATATTCTCAAGCTGTTTGATTCGTTGCGAAACGGCGGACTGGGTAATGCACAGCTTCTGTGCTGCGCGTTCGAATCCGCGTTCACGTATAACGGCATCAAGCGCCTGTAATGTTCTGTAGTCCGGACGTTTCATTGCTCTGGCTGACTCCCAAATAATTCAATACTTCGCACTATGACATAAATTTATGTTTGATACAGACGAAATTGGTGACCTCGCAGATCACATGGCGCAGGTGAATGCTCTATAATGCGCGTCACGCAAAATCACCACGGGCAAGAGATCATGACGCAGGATGAACTGAAAAAAGCAGTAGGATGGGCCGCTCTCCAGTATGTACAGCCGGGTACCATTGTCGGCGTGGGCACCGGGTCAACGGCTGCACACTTTATTGATGCGCTCGGCACGATGAAAGGCCAGATTGAGGGCGCGGTTTCCAGCTCCGATGCATCCACGGAAAAGCTGAAAAGCCTTGGCATTACGGTTTTCGATCTGAATGAAGTTGACCGTCTGGGAATTTACGTTGACGGCGCGGATGAGATCAACGGCCATATGCAGATGATCAAAGGCGGCGGCGCGGCGCTGACGCGTGAGAAGATCATCGCCTCTGTCGCAGACAAGTTTATCTGTATCGCCGATGCCTCGAAGCAGGTTGATATCCTCGGCAAATTCCCGCTGCCGGTTGAAGTGATCCCGATGGCGCGTAGCGCGGTTGCCCGCGAACTGGTCAAGCTGGGCGGACGCCCGGAATACCGTCAGGGCGTGGTGACGGACAACGGTAACGTGATCCTGGACGTGCACGGTCTGGAGATCCTCGACGCCGTGGCGCTGGAAAATGCCATCAACGGCCTGCCAGGCGTGGTAACCGTGGGGTTATTCGCCAACCGTGGCGCGGATGTCGCGCTGATTGGCACCGCCGATGGCGTCAAAACCATCGTGAAATGATCTGACGGGGGGAGCCTCCCCCCGCTGACTTTTTTTGCAAAAGCGATATTCGGTGACTTGTGTCACATTTTTAAATCTCTCCTGACGATCCTGCCGCATTCTTATTTCTCCGCAGCATTTTTCACTGCCAATTGACGCTGTATGACATTTCTTCAGAGTGCCGACGCAAACGTTCATATTGCTGCAATAGTTTTTTTTGATATGTTGGCTGGAGCGGATTCACATCCAGCACAACAACAGTTCAGACAATCAGACAGGGTCGGGGAAATGGCAAAGGTATCACTGGAGAAAGACAAAATTAAATTTCTGCTGGTCGAAGGGGTGCATCAGAAAGCACTGGATAGCCTTCGTGCGGCGGGTTACACCAACATCGAATTTCACAAAGGTGCACTGGATACCGAACAGCTGAAAGAGTCGATCCGTGATGCCCATTTCATCGGCCTGCGCTCCCGTACCCATCTGACAGAAGACGTTATTGCTGCGGCAGAAAAACTGGTGGCGATCGGCTGTTTCTGCATCGGCACCAACCAGGTTGACCTCAATGCGGCGGCGAAACGCGGTATTCCGGTATTTAACGCGCCATTCTCTAACACCCGTTCCGTGGCGGAGCTGGTCATCGGCGAACTCCTGCTGCTGCTACGCGGCATCCCTGAAGCCAACGCCAAAGCCCACCGTGGCATCTGGAACAAGCTGGCCTCCGGCTCCTTTGAAGCGCGCGGTAAAAAGCTGGGCATCATCGGCTACGGTCATATCGGTACGCAGCTGGGCATTCTCGCGGAATCTCTGGGGATGCACGTCTTCTTCTATGACATCGAAAGCAAACTGCCGTTGGGTAACGCGACTCAGGTTCAGCATCTCTCCGACCTGCTGAATATGAGCGACGTGGTGAGCCTGCACGTGCCGGAAAACGCCTCCACCAAAAACATGATGGGTGCGGAAGAGCTGGCGCTGATGAAGCCTGGCTCACTGCTGATCAACGCCGCGCGCGGTACAGTGGTGGATATCCCGGCCCTGTGTGACGCCCTGAAACGCAAACACCTGGCGGGCGCGGCCATCGACGTCTTCCCGACCGAGCCTGCGACCAACAGCGATCCGTTCACCTCCCCGCTGTGTGAGTTCGACAACGTGATCCTGACGCCACACATCGGTGGATCTACTCAGGAAGCGCAGGAAAACATCGGTCTTGAAGTGGCCGGTAAGCTGAGCAAGTACTCCGATAACGGTTCAACCCTGTCTGCGGTTAACTTCCCTGAAGTATCCCTGCCGCTGCACGGTGGGCGTCGTCTGCTGCACATCCACGAAAACCGTCCGGGCGTGCTGACCGCCATCAACCAGATCTTCGCCGAGCAGGGCGTCAACATTGCCGCCCAGTATCTGCAAACTAACGCGCAGATGGGCTATGTGGTTATCGATATTGAAGCGGATGAGGACGTTGCAGAGAAAGCGCTGCAGGGAATGAAGGCCATTCCGGGGACTATTCGCGCGCGTCTGCTTTACTAAGTTAGTGCGGTCTGATGCCCTCACCCCGTCCCTCTCCCACGGGGAGAGGGCGTAAACACTAAAAACGGTAACTGGCGTTACCGTTTTGCTTTTACCTCCACTGCCAAATCCTGGACGGGGTCACCACCGCAGGCAGCGGGATGTCCCATTTCTCCGCCGGCAACCTTTCAACGCCCTGACAATCATGGGCATAGCCTACAGGCTGTAAGCCGTACTGCTGCCAGTTTTGCAGGGTGCGATCGTAAAAACCTCCCCCCATCCCCAGGCGCTGACCGCTTTCATCAAATGCCACCAGCGGCGTCACCAGCACGTCGAGCTGATCCAGCGGCAAGACGTCACGCACGTCCAGTTTGGGTTCGGTAATTTTAAGACGATTTACCACCAGTTCGCTGTGCGGATGGTAGTGCAGAAACAGCAGATTACCCGGGCTAAAAGGGTGGAGCACCGGCAGATAGACTTTTTTCCCGGTGCGCCAGAGTTCGTCAATCAGCGGTTGGGTATCCAGTTCGCCGTCAAAGGAGAGAAACAGGGCTACGCTGTGCGCCATCACCACGGGCGGATAGGCCATCATGCGGGCCGCGGCTTGTTGCGCGAAATGGGCTTGTTGTTCAGGCGTTAAGGCTCTGCGCTGCTGACGGATAAACTGACGAATGTGTTGACGGGAAACAGGGACTTCAGGAAGTTGCGTCATGGTAGTCGCTGGGTATAAAGGTGAGGGAATCTCCGAGATGCCGCCGCAGGCTGTAACCCTTGAACCCTTGGTTCAAGGTGAATGTGTCGTCATAGTTTTAAGGCTTCTCGGACGAACCGAGCATGCTCACCAACCATGGAGCGCCACATTCTTGTGGTATGAAATATCGGCTCAGGGGACTGGCCCGCATGCGAACATCTCAGAGAAATTTTTCCTTCAGGGTCACTCTACCATAGTAGACCATGAAGTGTTATTCAAAGTTTTGCCCCGGTCTGTCTGTAATGCGACCCTGATCAAGCAATGCCTGTTCAATGGTCTGCTGGAGCATTTTAATACGTTGTTCCATGCTCGCCGCGTATTCGCGGGTCTTCGCTTTTTCCTGAGTCAGCTCATAACTGATGTTCAACGCGGCGATGAAGACCAGCTGCTCAGTATTTGTGACTCTAGTGCGTTCTTTTAAATCTTGCAACCGCTGATTCAAATCATCCGCAGCCTGATTCAAAGCATCCCTTTGTTCAGGCGGACAATTCACTCGCAGCGAACGGCCAAAAATTTGGATATCGACGGGTTGTGCAGACATGCCACCTTCCTGCTGTTTGACTGCGCTGCCTTCACACCCGATTCCGGGGGCTGCGAAGGGGCGACACTATAGCTACCCTGGTGCGCAGATACAAGCCCTATTCTGGTTCACCAGGGTCCAAAGTGGTAGCATACCATGAATATTCCTCCCAATGATGACGAATGCGCATGTCTATACAGAACGAAATGCCTGGCTACAACGACGTTAGCCAGTTACTGAACCAGCAGGGCGTAGGTTTAACCCCGGCTGAAATGCACGGTCTGATCAGCGGGATGCTGTGTGGTGGAAACAACGACAGCTCATGGCTGCCGCTGGTTCACGACCTGACGAACGAAGGTCTGGCGTTTGGTCACGATCTGGCCCAGGCGTTGCGCAGCATGCATGGCGCAATCAGCGATGCGCTGGAAGATGACGGCTTCCTTTTTCAGCTTTATCTGCCTGATGGCGATGACGTCAGCGTGTTCGATCGCGCCGATGCGCTGGCCGGGTGGGTCAACCATTACCTGTTGGGGTTGGGCGTAACGCAGCCTAAACTTGAGAAGGTGACGGGCGAAGCCGGAGAAGCTATTGACGATCTGCGCAATATTGCCCAGTTGGGCTACGACGAGGATGAGGACCAGGAAGAGCTGGAGATGTCTCTCGAAGAGATCATCGAGTATGTGCGCGTTGCCTCGCTGCTCTGCCACGATACCTTTACGCGAACCCAACCGACTGCGCCGGAAGTGCGCAAACCGACCTTACACTAATAACAACTACTGGAGGGTGTCATGACTCAGCAAGAGTATCTGCGCCGCCGTCAGGCGCTGCTGGCCACTATGCAGCCGGGAAGCGCCGCGCTGATATTTGCCGCACCGGAAGCCACGCGCAGCAACGATAGCGAATATCCGTACCGCCAGAGCAGTGATTTCTGGTACTTCACCGGCTTCAACGAGCCGGAGTCGGTACTGGTGCTGATTAAAAGTGATGACACCCACAACCACAGCGTGTTGTTTAACCGCGTCCGGGATCTGACCGCCGAGATCTGGTTTGGTCGCCGCCTGGGCCAGGATGCAGCCCCTGAAAAGCTGGGAGTGGATCGTGCGCTGGCGTTTAGCGAAATCAACGAGCAGCTCTACCAGCTGCTGAATGGCCTGGATGTGGTCTACCACGCGCAGGGTGAGTATGCCTGGGCTGACAATATCGTCTACGCCGCGCTGGATAAGCTGCGCAAAGGTTCCCGGCAAAATCTGAAAGCCCCGGCAACGCTTACCGACTGGCGTCCTGCCGTGCACGAGCTGCGCCTGTTTAAATCGGCGGAAGAGCTGGACGTGATGCGTCGCGCGGGCGAAATCAGCGCGCTGGCCCATACCCGGGCTATGCAAAAATGCCGTCCGGGAATGTTCGAATATCAGCTCGAGGGTGAAATTCACCATGAGTTCACCCGCCACGGCGCGCGCTATCCGGCCTACAACACCATTGTCGGCGGCGGGGAAAATGGCTGCATTCTGCACTACACCGAAAACGAGTCCGAACTTCGGGATGGCGAATTGGTGCTGATTGATGCCGGTTGCGAATATAAAGGCTATGCCGGGGATATCACCCGCACCTTCCCGGTGAACGGCAAATTTACTCCGGCCCAACGCGCCATCTACGACATCGTCCTGCACTCGCTGGACACCGCCCTGATGCTGTTCCGCCCCGGCACCTCCATTCAGGACGTGACCGGTGAAGTGGTGCGCATCATGATCGCAGGCCTGGTGGACCTGGGCATTCTGCATGGCGATGTCGATCAACTGATTGCCGGGAACGCCCATCGCCCCTTCTTTATGCATGGTCTGAGTCACTGGCTGGGGCTGGATGTGCATGATGTGGGCGTGTACGGCCCGGATCGTTCCCGCGTGCTGGAGCCGGGCATGGTGCTGACCGTTGAACCGGGGCTCTATATCGCCCCGGACGCCGATGTGCCCGCGGAGTATCGTGGGATCGGCATTCGTATAGAAGATGACATTGTTATCACCGAAACCGGCAACGAAAACCTGACCGCGTCGGTGGTGAAAAACGCTGACGAGATTGAGGCGCTGATGGCGGCGGCACGCCCATGAGCATCATCATCGTTGGCGGAGGCATGACGGGAGCTACGCTTGCGCTGGCGATCTCCTCCCTGACCCAGGGCAAACTGCCGGTTCATCTGGTCGAGGCCGTTGCGCCGCAGTCGACCGGTCATCCGGGATTTGACGGACGTGCTATCGCCCTGGCACAGGGCACCTGCCAGCAGCTGGCACGCAGCGGCATCTGGCAGGCAATTGCCGATTGCGCCACGGCCATCGAAACCGTGCATGTGAGCGATCGTGGCCATGCCGGGTTTGTTACCCTTGAGGCGCAGGATTACCGCATTGATGCGCTGGGACAGGTGGTTGAGCTGCACGACGTGGGCCTGCGCCTGTTCCGTCTGTTAAAAGATGCTCCGGGCGTAACCCTTCACTGTCCGGCCCGCGTGGAGCGCTTTACCCGCAGCGAACAGGCGGTGAGCGTCACGCTGGATGACGGCACGACGCTGGACGGACAATTGCTGGTAGCCGCCGACGGCTCTCGTTCGGCGCTCGGCCAGCAGTGTGGGATCCAGTGGCAACAGCAGCCGTACCATCAGCTGGCGGTGATTGCCAACGTTGCCACCGCCGAGCCGCATCGGGGGCGCGCTTTTGAACGTTTTACCCGGCATGGCCCGCTGGCTATGCTGCCGATGTCCCAGGGCCGCAGCTCGCTGGTCTGGTGTCATCCGCTGGAGAGCGCGGATGAAGTGCAGAGCTGGTCTGATGAACGCTTCTGCGCAGAGCTGCAAAAAGCCTTTGGCTGGCGGCTGGGACGTATTACCCATGCCGGTAAGAGGGCGGTTTACCCCCTGGCGCTAACCACGGCATCGCAGTGCATCTCCCATCGCGTCGCGCTGGTGGGCAATGCCGCCCAGACGTTACACCCCATCGCCGGACAGGGCTTTAATCTTGGCCTGCGCGATGTGATGACCCTTGCCGAAACGCTGGCCCAGGCGTTTGCGCAACAGCAGGATTGCGGCGCATACCCGGTCTTATGCCATTACCAGAAACGACGCCAGGCCGATAAAGAGGCCACCATCGGCATAACAGATGGGCTGGTGCATCTGTTTGCCAATCGCTGGGCACCGCTGGTGGCGGGCCGTAACGCAGGGTTGATGGCGATGGAACTATTCATTCCGGCACGTGATGTGCTGGCACAGAGGACGCTTGGTTGGGTCGCTCGCTAAGGAGTAAACAAAGTGCAGAATGTTGATGTCGCCATTGTCGGTGGCGGAATGGTAGGACTGGCGCTGGCCTGCGGCTTGCAGGGCAGCGGTCTGCGCGTGGCGGTGCTGGAACAGAAACAGCCACAGCCTGTCGCTCCCGACGCCCCGCCTGAGCTACGCGTCTCGGCGATTAACGCCGCCAGTGAAAAGCTGCTGACCCGCGTCGGCGTCTGGTCGGAAATTATCGCCCAACGCGCCAGCTGCTATCACGGGATGGAAGTGTGGGATAAAGACAGCTTCGGGCATATCGCGTTTGATGACGAGAGCATGGGTTACAGCCATCTCGGGCATATCATTGAGAATGCGGTTATTCATTATGCCCTGTGGCAGAAAGCGCAGCAGTGCAGCGATATCACGCTGATTGCACCTGCGATGCTGCAGCAGGTCGCCTGGGGAGAAAACGACGCCTTTATCACCCTGCAAAGTGGAGACATGCTCACCGCTCGTCTGGTGGTGGGGGCCGATGGCGCAAACTCCTGGCTGCGCAACAAAGCCGACATTCCGCTGACGTACTGGGACTATCGCCACCATGCGCTGGTCGCCACTATCCGCACGGCGGAACCGCATCAGGCCGTGGCCCGGCAGATCTTCCACAACGACGGCATTCTGGCCTTCCTGCCGCTCAGCGATCCGCATCTCTGCTCCATCGTCTGGTCGCTGGCCCCCGAGAAGGCTCAGCAGATGCAGGAGGCGTCAGCAGAAGAATTTAATCAGGCTTTGTGCGTGGCGTTTGATAACCGTCTGGGGCTTTGCTCCGTTGAAAGCGAACGCCAGGTTTTCCCGTTGACGGGCCGCTATGCGCGCCAGTTCGCCGCGCATCGTCTGGCGCTGGTGGGCGACGCGGCGCACACCATTCATCCGCTGGCCGGGCAGGGCGTAAACCTGGGCTTTATGGATGCCGCCGAACTGGTGGACGAACTGCGCCGACTGCACCGCGAAGGCAAGGATATTGGTCAGCACCTCTATCTGCGCCGCTACGAGCGCAGCCGCAAACACAGTGCGGCAATGATGCTGGCAGGTATGCAGGGGTTCCGCGAACTCTTCGCGGGGGCGAATCCGGCGAAAAAACTGCTGCGCGATCTTGGCCTGAAACTGGCTGATACCCTTCCGGGCGTTAAACCACAACTTCTGCGTCAGGCGATGGGTCTTAACGATCTGCCCGACTGGCTTAAGTAAACCAGACCCCCGTCACACTTTCTTCTCCCGGCCTGTGGGCCGGGAAAATCCCCTCGTTTGAAATAATCTAATTTCACCGACTTTTTCGCATTAGATTATCTAATCTGGCTGTTTTTATGTTACGGAAATTTCGCGCATTTTTCCGCAGTAAATATCAGCCTGTGCTAAATGTCAGGCTGATGACTTTGCTTTTGTGCGGAGGGTTTCGCATTTTTATAGTGAATAACTCTGTACGCTTTGTTGGCTTTTTTGACCATAAGCTAATGTGATGACCCGTTTTGCCTTATGGTTAACCACCGTTTTCGGTGGTAAGTTCAGAGGAAAGAGAACGTTTGCGTCGGCGTCCGGGAGCGATGTCGATGCCGGGTTTCGTGGTGATTTTTTACAGCATGAAACGCAAGACAGCCCAGCTCATTCAACGAGGATAAGATGGCTCAACAGACGCCTTTGTACGAACAACACACCTTATGCGGTGCACGCATGGTCGATTTCCATGGCTGGATGATGCCGCTGCATTATGGTTCGCAGATTGATGAGCATCATGCGGTGCGCACCGATGCCGGTATGTTCGACGTCTCTCACATGACCATTGTCGATCTCCACGGCAGCCGCACCCGGGAGTTTTTACGCTATCTGCTGGCAAATGACGTGGCTAAGCTCACGAAGCCGGGCAAAGCGCTCTATTCCGGCATGCTGAATGCCTCTGGCGGCGTGATTGACGACCTGATTGTCTATTACCTCTCCGAAGATTTCTTCCGCCTCGTTGTTAACTCCGCCACCCGCGAAAAAGACCTCTCCTGGATCACCCAACACGCAGAACCCTACGCTATCGAAATCACCGTGCGTGACGACCTGTCGCTGATCGCGGTGCAGGGGCCAAACGCGCAGGCAAAAGCCGCCTCCCTGTTCAGCGATGAGCAGCGTCAGGCCACCGAAGGCATGAAGCCGTTCTTTGGCGTGCAGACGGGCGATCTCTTTGTGGCGACCACCGGCTACACCGGTGAAGCGGGCTATGAAATTGCGATGCCGAATGAAAAAGCGGCCGATTTCTGGCATGCGCTGGTAGAAGCGGGCGTTAAGCCAGCGGGGCTGGGCGCGCGCGATACGCTGCGTCTGGAAGCCGGTATGAATTTATACGGTCAGGAGATGGACGAGGGCGTCTCTCCCCTGGCGGCCAATATGGGCTGGACCATCGCGTGGGAACCTGCCGATCGCGACTTTATCGGTCGTGAAGCGCTGGAAATGCAGCGTGAGAAAGGCACCGACCAGCTGGTTGGCCTGGTGATGACCGAGAAAGGCGTCCTGCGCGGCGAGCTGCCGGTACGTTTTACCGATGCGAACGGCAACCACTGCGAAGGCATTATCACCAGCGGCACCTTCTCTCCGACGCTGGGTTACAGTATTGCTCTGGCGCGCGTGCCGGCGGGGATTGGCGAGACTGCCGTGGTGCAGATCCGCAACCGCGAAATGCCGGTCCGCGTGACTAAACCGATTTTTGTTCGCGCCGGTAAACCGGTCGCCTAATTATTTTTATCAGGAGAAATTCAATGAGCAATGTGCCAGCAGAACTGAAATACAGCAAAGAACACGAGTGGCTGCGCAAAGAAGCCGACGGCACCTACACCGTTGGGATCACCGAACATGCTCAGGAGCTGTTAGGTGACATGGTGTTTGTGGATCTGCCAGAAGTGGGCGCGACCGTCACCGCAGGCGACGACTGCGCGGTAGCGGAGTCGGTAAAAGCTGCTTCTGACATCTATGCGCCAGTGGGCGGCGAAATCGTGGCGGTTAACGACGCGCTGAGCGACTCCCCTGAGCTGGTCAACAGCGAGCCTTACGGCGAAGGCTGGATCTTCAAAATCAAAGCCAGCGATGAAGCGGAAGTTGCCGCTCTGCTGGATGCCACCGCGTACGAAGCCTTACTGGAAGACGAATAATGTTGTGCCGGATGGCGCTGCGCTTATCCGGCCTACATAACAACGTAGGCCCGGTAAGCGCTAGCGCCACCGGGCAACAGAGTTACAGACAACTACGATTCACTGCACGTTTCAGGAACCATCGCTCATGACACAGACTTTAAGCCAGCTTGAAAACCGTGGCGCCTTTATCGAACGTCACATTGGGCCGGATGCTCAGCAACAGCAGGAGATGCTGAAGACGGTTGGCGCGGATTCGCTCAACGCCCTGATCGGCCAGATTGTGCCAAAGGATATTCAGCTCGACACGCCACCGCAGGTGGGAGAGTCGACCACTGAATACGCCGCACTGGCGGAACTGAAAGGCATTGCCAGCCTGAACAAGCGCTTTAAGTCTTACATTGGCATGGGTTACACCAACGTGCAGTTACCGCCGGTGATCCTGCGTAACATGCTGGAAAACCCGGGCTGGTATACGGCGTATACCCCTTATCAGCCGGAAGTGTCTCAGGGCCGTCTGGAAGCGCTGCTCAATTTCCAGCAGGTCACGCTGGATCTGACCGGCCTCGACATCGCCTCTGCTTCGCTGCTGGATGAAGCCACCGCCGCTGCAGAAGCAATGGCAATGGCGAAACGCGTCAGCAAACTGAAGGGTGCAAACCGCTTCTTCGTCGCTGCCGACGTTCACCCGCAGACCCTGGACGTAGTGCGTACCCGCGCAGAGACGTTTGGCTTTGAGGTGATCGTTGATGAAGCCGATAAAGTGCTGGATCACCAGGATGTGTTCGGCGTGCTGTTACAGCAGGTGGGCACCACCGGTGAAGTGCACGACTACAGCAAGCTGACTGGCGAGCTGAAAGCGCGCAAAATCGTCGTCAGCGTGGCGGCCGATTTTATGGCGCTGGTGCTGTTAACCGCGCCGGGCAAACAGGGTGCGGACATCGTCTTCGGCTCTGCACAGCGCTTCGGCGTGCCGATGGGCTACGGCGGGCCACACGCGGCCTTCTTCGCTGCAAAAGATGAATTCAAACGCTCCATGCCAGGCCGCATTATCGGCGTATCGAAAGATGCGGCCGGTAACACCGCCCTGCGCATGGCGATGCAGACTCGCGAGCAGCACATCCGCCGTGAGAAAGCCAACTCCAACATCTGTACCTCTCAGGTCCTGCTGGCCAACATCGCCAGCCTGTATGCCGTCTATCATGGTCCGGCCGGCCTGAAGCGTATCGCCAGCCGTATTCATCGCCTGGCCGATATTCTGGCCTGCGGCCTGCAGCAGAAAGGTCAAAAACTGCGTCACGCGCACTTCTTCGACACCCTGTGCGTGGAAGTGGCCGACAAGGCGGCCGTGCTGGCACGTGCTGAAGCAGCAGAGATCAACCTGCGTAGCGACATCCTGAATGCGGTGAGCATCACCCTGGATGAAACCACTACCCGTGAAGATGTACAGGTGCTGTTCAATGTCCTGCTGGGCGAAGGCCACGGCCTGAATCTGGACACGCTTGATAAAGAGGTGGCACACGACAGCCGCTCCATCCAGCAGAGCATGCTGCGCGACGACGCGATCCTGACCCATCCGGTCTTTAACCGCTACCACAGCGAAACCGAGATGATGCGCTATATGCACTCTCTGGAGCGTAAAGATCTGGCCCTGAACCAGGCGATGATCCCGCTGGGCTCCTGCACCATGAAGCTGAACGCCGCTGCCGAGATGATCCCCATTACCTGGCCGGAGTTCGCTGAGCTGCACCCGTTCTGCCCGGCTGACCAGGCGGAAGGTTATCACCAGATGATCAACCAGCTCTCCGACTGGCTGGTGAAACTGACCGGCTATGACGCACTCTGCATGCAGCCAAACTCCGGCGCCCAGGGTGAATACGCGGGCCTGCTGGCCATCCGCCACTACCACGAGAGCCGCAACGAAGGCCATCGTGATATCTGCCTGATCCCAAGCTCTGCCCACGGCACCAACCCGGCATCTGCCCAGATGGCAGGGATGGAAGTGGTGGTTGTGGCCTGCGATAAGAACGGCAACATCGACCTGGCTGACCTACGTGCGAAAGCGGAACAGACCGGCGATAAGCTCTCCTGCATTATGGTCACCTATCCGTCCACCCACGGCGTGTATGAAGAGACCATCCGTGAAGTGTGCGAGATCGTGCACCAGTATGGCGGCCAGGTTTACCTTGATGGCGCCAACATGAACGCCCAGGTGGGGATCACCACCCCAGGCTTTATCGGCGCGGACGTGTCGCACCTGAACCTGCACAAAACCTTCTGCATTCCGCACGGCGGTGGCGGCCCGGGTATGGGTCCAATCGGTGTGAAAGCGCACCTGGCACCGTTTGTACCGGGTCACAGCGTGGTACAGATCGAAGGCATGCTCACCCGTCAGGGGGCGGTCTCTGCGGCACCGTTCGGCAGCGCTTCTATTCTGCCAATAAGCTGGATGTACATCCGTATGATGGGCGCAGAAGGGCTGAAGCAGGCAAGCCAGGTGGCGATCCTGAATGCCAACTACATCGCAACGCGTCTGAAATCTGCCTATCCGATACTCTATACCGGCCGTGACGGTCGCGTGGCGCACGAGTGTATTCTCGATATTCGTCCGCTGAAAGAGCAGACCGGCATCAGCGAGCTGGACATTGCCAAACGTCTGATCGACTACGGCTTCCACGCCCCGACCATGTCGTTCCCTGTGGCAGGTACGCTGATGGTGGAGCCAACGGAGTCCGAAAGCAAAGCCGAACTGGACCGCTTTATCGACGCGATGCTGGCCATCCGCATGGAGATCGATCGCGTTCAGGATGGTGAATGGACGCTGGAAGATAACCCGCTGGTGAACGCCCCGCACACCCAGCACGAGCTGGTGGCAGAGTGGAACCACGGTTACTCCCGCGAGCTGGCGGTCTTCCCGGCGGGCGTTGCTAACAAGTACTGGCCGACCGTGAAGCGTCTCGATGACGTCTACGGCGACCGTAACCTGTTCTGCTCCTGCGTGCCGATGAGCGAATACCAGTAACCTTCTGCCATACTGTGGGCCGGGTAAGCGCAAGCGTCACCCGGCCTTTTTTTTATCCGGAGATTATAGATGGCTATAGCATTAGTAACCGGCGCCAGCCGTGGGATCGGCAAAGCGACCGCAATTGAACTGGCACGTGTTGGCTACACCGTGGCGGTGAACTATCATCACAACATTAAAGCCGCCACCGATGTCATCAATCAGATTGTCGAAGAGGGCGGTAAGGCTTTTGCCCTGCGCGCGGACATCAGCGACGAGGCGCAGGTTATGGCGATGTTCGACAGCCTCGATCGTGAAGGCGAACCCCTCACTGCGCTGGTCAACAACGCCGGCATTCTGTTTGAACAAAGCACCATAGAAAACCTCTCCGCCGAGCGCATTAACCGCGTGCTGGCCACCAACGTGACAGGATATTTCCTCTGCTGCCGTGAAGCGGTGAAACGCATGGCGCTGAAACATGGCGGAAAAGGCGGGGCGATCGTGAATGTCTCCTCTGCGGCCTCACGACTCGGTGCGCCGGGGGAGTATGTGGATTATGCGGCATCGAAAGGGGCGGTGGACTCCCTCACTACCGGGCTGTCGCTGGAAGTCGCGGCGCAGGGCATCCGGGTAAACTGCGTACGTCCGGGGCTGATCTACACCGAAATTCATGCCTCCGGCGGTGAACCAGGGCGCGTGGATCGGGTGAAGTCGATGCTGCCGATGCAGCGCGGCGGTCAGCCGGAAGAGGTGGCGCAGGCGATTGTCTGGCTGCTGAGCGAGAAAGCCTCGTACGTGACGGGGAGTTTTATTGAGCTGGCGGGCGGGAAATAAATGCCGGGTGGCGGCTTCGCCTTACCGGGCCTACCTTAATCGTAGGCCCGGTAAGCGCAGCGCCACCGGGCAAAACTTTAAAGCGTCTCGCCGTTACTGGCGATCACTTCTTTGTACCAGTTAAAGCTCTTCTTGCGTGAACGGGACATGTCGCCGGTGCCGTCGTCGTGCTTGTTCACATAGATAAAGCCGTAGCGCTTGCTGTACTGGCCGGTGGTGAACGATACGCAGTCGATGCAGCCCCACGGGGTGTAGCCCATCAGATCCACGCCGTCGTAAGTGACCGCTTTCATCATCTCTTCCACGTGCGCGCGCAGATAGTCGATGCGGTAGTCATCGTTGATGCTGCCGTCTTCTTCCACTTTATCGTAAGCGCCAAAGCCGTTTTCAACGATAAACAGCGGCTTCTGATAGCGCTCATACAGTTCGCACAGAGAATAGCGCAGGCCAACCGGATCGATCTGCCAGCCCCAGTCGGACGCCTTGACGTGCGGGTTCGGCACGCTGCCTTCGAAGCCGGAGATCGCATCGCCGGTGCCGCCTTCGGCTTTCACCGCGTTGGTCATGTAATAGCTGAAGCCCAGATAGTCACAGGTGCCTTCACGCAGGATCTGCTCGTCGTTCGCTTCCATATTGATGGTAAAGCCACGACGCTCCCACTCGTTCAGCACGTAGGACGGGTAGTAACCCCGCAGCTGCACGTCGGTAAAGACATAACGCTCACGCATTGATTCCTGAGCAAACATCACGTCTTCTGGTTTACAGGAGAACGGATAGAGCGCCACCATCGCCAGCATGCAGCCGACTTTCATCTCCGGGTTGATGCGGCGAGCCGCCTTCACCGCCAGGGCGCTGGCCACAAACTGGTGATGCAGCACCTGGTACATGGTCTCTTCCGGGTTTTGATGCTCGGTGTAGACCACGCCGGAGCAGCAGTAGCCGAACAGCGGCGCGCGCCAGTTACGCTGGTTGTTGATTTCGTTGAAGGTCATCCAGTATTTGACCTTGCTCTTGTAGCGCTCAAACACCACTTCAGCGAAGTTAACGAAGAAATCCACCACTTTACGGTTGGTCCAGCCGCCGTACTCCTGCACCAGGTGCAGCGGCATTTCGAAGTGGGAGAGGGTGATCACCGGCTCGATGTTGTACTTCAGCAGCTCATCGAACATGTCGTCGTAGAACTTCAGCCCCTCTTCGTTAGGCTGGGTTTCATCACCTTTCGGGAAGATACGGGTCCAGGCGATGGAGGTGCGGAAACATTTGAAGCCCATCTCGGCAAACAGCTTGATGTCTTCTTTATAGTGGCCGTGGAAATCGATGGCTTCGTGGTTCGGGTAGTATTTACCGTCCACCACTTCCTGGGTGATTTCCCGGGGTACGCCGTGCGCGCCGCCGGTCAGCACGTCACAAATGCTTGGCCCTTTGCCGCCTTTGTTCCAGCCGCCTTCAACCTGATGCGCCGCAACCGCGCCGCCCCATAAAAAGTCTTTCGGTAAGGTGAGTTTTTTCATCTTTGCTAATCTCATTTATTGCTATTGTTTTTGAGTCTAACAAAGGGGATTAAAAAGTCACGATATAACAATTCGCCGAAATTGTAATTTGTCACACCGAAAAAACAGGGTGTTTTATTCCGTTAATTTCTTCGCCAGTTTACGTCCCAGAGATTCAAGAATATAAACGACCGGTATTTGAGTGGTAATATCGTAGACGCCGCCAATACGCGTTTGCGGCACGTGCCAGGAGAGATTGAAGTCCGCTAATTTAGCCAGACGCGAATGCTCGTGGCTGGTGATAGAGAGTACCTTGCAGTGATGCAGGCTGAACTGGCTGGCGAAGCGCAGGATCTCTTCGGTTTCGCCCGAGACCGAGAGCACGATAGCCAGCGCGTTTTTCGCCATGTCGTTAGTGACCGGGAAATAAGGATCGTCGATATGGTTGCTGAATTTACCTATATTGGAAAAGAAACGCGCGCCATATTTCGCCAGAGAACCGGAGGTGCCTGCGCCGACAAATATAATCCGCTCGGAGGATAATATAATATCCACCGCTTCATTGAGCAGGGCGTCAAATTCGTCGTTATTTACACTTTTGAAAAAGCTGATAATCTCACTGGCGCCAAAATTAGCCTGCTGGGGTTCGTTTTGCTCAAGATATAATTTAAAACGCACGCGGAATTCAGAATAGCCATCGCAGTTCAGCTTGCGGCAAAAGCGTAGCACGGTGGTGGTGGACACGCCCGCCGCATCCGCCAGTTCGCGAATGGTCATGTACATCACCCGATCGCGGTTTTTGATGACGGTGTTGTAGACCATCATCTCCAGGTTATTGAGACTGGCAATGGCGGAATGGGAGAACATGCTCACAGTGGCTAAACTCACTCATCAGACTTCATCTACAGGGAATAATACCATGCAGCCAAACGACATTACTTTTTTTCAGCGTTTTCAGGATGACATCCTGGCCGGACGTAAAACCATCACCATTCGCGATGAAAGCGAATCCCATTTCAGCGCGGGCGACGTACTGCGGGTAGGGCGCTACGAGGATGACGGCTACTTTTGCACTATTGAGGTAACAGGCACCTCGACGGTCACCCTTGATACATTGACGGAAAAACATGCTCAACAGGAGAACATGACTCTGAACGAACTGAAGCGCGTAATTGCAGAAATTTACCCTGACCAGCAACAGTTTTATGTCATTGATTTCAAATGTCTTTAACATTTTCCGTGAACGGCTGTTAGCCGAAAAAATAATTTAATATCATGATTTTTATAGATAAATATTGGTTCGATATTTATTTTAGCTAACAGGTGTTCACTGGAATCATTCTCAGTTAGCATAGGCAGCGATACATTATTCACTTTTGTTTTCCCGGAGTTATCTATGGTTAGCAAACCATTAACCACACAGGGATATTCGCTGGCTGAGGAAATAGCCAACAGTATTAGTCACGGAGTCGGCCTGGTGTTTGGCATCGTCGGGCTGGTGTTGCTGCTGGTTCAGGCCGCCGACACGAATGCCAGCGCGCTGGCTTTTACCAGTTACAGCCTGTATGGCGGGAGTATGATCCTGCTGTTCCTGGCGTCCACCCTTTACCATGCCATTCCCCATCAGCGGGCTAAAATCTGGCTGAAAAAATTCGACCACTGCGCCATTTATCTGCTGATTGCCGGAACCTATACGCCATTTTTGCTGGTCGGGCTGGATTCGCCGCTGGCGCGTGGATTGATGATTGTTATCTGGAGCCTGGCCCTGCTGGGGATCCTGTTTAAACTGACCATCGCGCATCGCTTCAAGGTGCTGTCGCTGGTGACGTACCTGACAATGGGGTGGCTGTCGCTGATTGTGGTTTATCAGCTGGCGGTTAAACTGGCTGCGGGCGGCGTGACCTTGCTGGCAGTCGGGGGCGTGGTCTATTCGCTGGGGGTCATTTTTTACGTCTGCAAGCGCATCCCCTACAACCACGCGATCTGGCATGGGTTTGTGCTGGGCGGCAGCGTGTGCCATTTTTTGGCGATTTATTTGTACGTTGGGCAGGTTTGATTCCGCTTTGCCCGGCGGCGCTTCGCTTGCACGGGCCTACACAACCCGTAGGCCGGGTAAGGCGAAGCCGCCACCCGGCACTAACAGGTATTACTCTTCCAGCGAATACGGCAGCGGCTCAATGCTCAGGGTGTTCGCATCATCGCGCACGCGGAACACGCTGTCCGGCTCCATATCGTTATTCATCACGGCCTGGACCAGCAGACGACCATCGTCGAGCTGAACGGCAGCCAGCACGGTGCCGGTACGACGCCAGTTTTCACCCATTTTCAGTTCCAGATCTTCACCGGCTTCCGGGACGCGGCTGGCTTTACCCGCCAGATACCACAGGGCGCGTTTGTTGGCGCCGCGGAACTTCGCGCGTGCCACCATCTCCTGGCCGGTGTAGCAGCCTTTTTTAAAGCTGATACCGCCAAGCGCCTGCAGGTTAGTGGCCTGGGGAATAAACTGCCCGCTGTTGGCGGCGTCGATCACCGGGATGCCCGCTTCAATGTTCAGCGACAGCCACTGCTGGCTGTTATTCAGCTGTGCTTCGCCACGCAGGGCTTGAGTCACACGCTCGGCGGTGGCGACGTCGGTCACCAGTAAGAAACGCTCTGCCGGATGTTCAAACCACAGCAGCGAGGTGGCGCCGTCGGTGGTCACCTGTTTTTCTGCATCAGGGAGTTCGCTGAACAGATTTTTCAGCGCGGCGCGTGCCTGGAAGCCCGCCACGCCCAGCAGCACCACTTCGTCGTCGGCGGCGATGGTCACTTTAGAGAACACCGCATACTTTTTCAGTTCGGTGAGCTGTGCGTCGCGCAGGCTGCGGCGTTCGATAAAGGCAAAACCGTCCTGACGGCGGAAGAGGCGCAGGTTGCTCCACATCTTGCCTTTTGGATCGCAGTGCGCTGCCAGCAGGTGCTGGTGTTCGGTCAGCTGACTGACATCAGCGGTCACCTGGCCTTGCAGGTACTTTTCGCTGTCCGCGCCGGCGAGGGTCGCCAGCGCCCAGTCATCAAGGGTCATAAGCGTCAGCGGCAGACGCGCAGAGGCGACAGGCTGGCGCGGTGAAAAAGGTGTAAATGCCATATTGATGTCCTGAATTGCTTAACGCTTTGATAATGCCTAATGGTAAAAGAGACTGCCGCCATTGCAAGCGGTTTCAACAGGCTATTCGTGCCCTCAGGCTATTCTGCGTAACGCCACGCAAAACAGATGAACACGCTTATTTATTGTGGTTTTTTGTTGAAGCCTGCTCCAGGAACCTAATATTCCAGTAATGAAACAGCAAAAAACACGTTACACTAGAGGCCGTTTCGTCCAGGTAGAGCGCCTGACGCCGCCGGTACGAACGGAACACTGCCTGAACTCAACGTTATGCAGGAACCAGACATGGACATTAATAACAAAGCCCGCATTCACTGGGCATGCCGTCGCGGCATGCGCGAACTCGATATCTCCATCATGCCGTTCTTCGAATACGAATATGACAGCCTGAGCGATGAGGATAAGCAGCTCTTTATCCGCCTGCTGGAGAACGACGATCCTGACTTATTTAACTGGCTGATGAATCACGGCGAACCCGCCGACACCGAACTGCAACGGATGGTGCTTTTAATTCAAACACGGAATCGGGAACGTGGTCCTGTGGCAATCTGATCTACGCGTCTCGTGGCGCTCCCAGTGGATGTCTCTTCTGCTCCACGGCCTGGTCGCGGCTTTCATTCTGCTGATGCCGTGGCCGCTGAGCTACACCCCGTTATGGCTAATACTGCTGTCGCTGGTGGTGTTTGATAGCGTCCGCAGCCAGCGGCGCATTAACGCCCGCCAGGGTGAAATCAAACTGTTCATGGATTCCCGCCTGCACTGGCTGGGCAGCGAGTGGGAGATTGTCGGCACGCCGTGGATGCTCAATTCCGGCATGATGCTGCGTTTGCGCAAAAGTGCAGGGCAACGCTGCCATCACCTGTGGCTGGCGGCAGACAGCATGGACGAAGGGGAGTGGCGGGATCTGCGTCGGATGATCTCACACCAGCCGACGCAGGGGCGGTAGCGGTTTAACTGAACTGCTCCGCCATTTCACCAAGGATCTGCTCGCACCAGCTTTGCAGGCGCTCTTCACTGAGATCGTACTGGTTGGTTTCGTCGAGGGCCAGGCCGACAAACAGCTGGCCATCGGCAATGATCGGTTTCTTACTGGTAAATTCATAGCCTTCTGTCGGCCAGTAGCCGATGAACGTTACCCCTTTCGGTGCCAGCTTGTCATGCAGCATACCCAGCGCGTCGAGGAACCATTCGCCGTAGCCCAGCTGGTCGCCCATGCCGTACATTGCGATAATTTTGCCTTCAAGCTGAAGGGAATCCAGCTGCTCCCAGATGGCTTCCCAGTCTTCCTGCAGTTCGCCGAAATCCCAGGTCGGGATGCCCAGAATGAGCACGTCATACTGCTCCATCATCGAGGGGGCATCGTCTTTCAGATTATGCAGGGTGACCAGTTCGGGGCCGATAATGTCGCGAATTTTCTCTGCGGCCATCTCGGTGTAGCAGGTGCTGGAACCATAAAACAGACCAATATTCATCGCTAAAATGTCTCAATACTTGCTATGACTTTGCGAGTAGTGTACCAGAAACCACACCCATTCAGGCATAATGCCCCATTGCAGAACGAAAGAGGCGAACGTGGAAAAGGATCTCTCACTCATCGAACAGTTTCTCGATGCGCTCTGGCTGGAGAAGAATCTTGCCGAGAATACCCTCAGCGCCTACCGACGCGATCTGGCGATGCTGGTGGGCTGGTTACACCATCACGGTCTCTCTCTTGCCACGGCGCAAAGCGACGATTTGCAGGCGCTGCTTGCCGAGCGAATGGAGGGGGGATATAAAGCCACCAGCTCCGCGCGGCTGTTGAGCGCCATGCGGCGTCTGTTCCAGCACCTTTATCGCGAGAAGGTACGTCCCGACGATCCCAGCGCGGCGCTGGCATCGCCAAAATTGCCCCAGCGTCTGCCGAAAGATCTCAGCGAAGCACAAGTTGAGAGATTATTACAGTCGCCGGTGGTTGACCAACCGCTGGAGTTACGCGATAAAGCGATGCTTGAAGTGCTGTACGCCACAGGATTGCGCGTATCTGAACTGGTAGGGCTGACGATGAGCGATATCAGCCTGCGTCAGGGCGTGGTACGGGTGATCGGCAAAGGCAATAAAGAGCGTCTGGTGCCGCTGGGCGAAGAGGCGGTTTACTGGCTGGAGACCTATCTTCAGCATGGCCGTCCGTGGTTGCTGAACGGCGTCTCCATTGACGTGCTCTTTCCCAGCCAGCGCGCACAGCAAATGACACGTCAAACCTTCTGGCATCGCATCAAACATTACGCCACACTGGCGGGTATCGACAGTGAAAAACTTTCGCCGCACGTTCTGCGTCACGCTTTTGCGACCCATCTTCTGAACCATGGCGCCGATCTGCGCGTGGTCCAGATGCTGCTTGGGCACAGTGACCTTTCAACGACGCAAATCTACACGCATGTCGCGACGGAACGCCTGCGGCAGCTACACCAACAGCATCACCCGCGTGCGTGATGTCTTGTAACAGGAACCAATATGAAAAAGTCTTTAGTGCTGTTCTCTCTGCTGGCGGCATCATTATCCGGTCTGGCCCATGCTGATGATGCGGCCATCAAACAGTCTCTGGCGAAGCTCGGCGTCACCAGTAGCGAAATTCAACCTGCGCCAGTACCCGGTTTGAAAACGGTACTGACCAACAGCGGCGTGCTCTATGTGACCGAAGACGGTAAGCACTTTATCCAGGGGCCGCTGTACGACGTGAGCGGCGCGCAGCCGGTCAACGTGACCAACCAGATGCTGATGAAAAACCTGAACGCGCTGGAAAAAGAGATGATCGTCTACAAAGCGGCGCAGGAAAAACATGTCATTACCGTCTTTACCGACATCACCTGCGGCTATTGCCACAAGCTGCATGAAGAGATGAAAGACTATAACGCGCTGGGGATCACCGTGCGTTATCTCGCTTTCCCGCGTGCGGGCGTGCAGAGCCAGCCAGAGCAGGACATGAAGGCCATCTGGTGTGCGAAAGATCGCAACAAAGCCTTTGATGACGCCATGAGCGGTAAAGGCATTCAGCCTGCCTCCTGCGATATCGACATCGCTAATCACTACGCGCTGGGCGTGCAGTTTGGCGTAACCGGGACGCCAGCGATTGTGCTGAGCAACGGCTACGTCGTGCCGGGCTACCAGGGGCCGAAAGAGATGAAAGCGTTCCTCGACGCGCACCAGAAACAGTTTGGCGGTAAATAATTCGCGTGAAATCTTCGACACAACTTCGTCGTCGTGAAGTGGACGAGAGCGCCGCGTTACCCGCGGATCTCTCGCCGCTGTTGCGTCGGCTGTACGCCAGCCGTGGTGTGCGACATGCAGACGATCTTGAGCGCAGCGTAAAGGGTATGCTCTCCTGGCAGCAGCTGAGCGGCGTCGAGGACGCCACGGAGCTGCTGTACAACGCCCTGCGGGAAGGAACGCGCATTATCGTGGTAGGGGACTTTGACGCCGATGGCGCCACCAGTACCGCGCTGAGCGTGCTCAGTCTGCGGGCAATGGGGTGCGATAACGTTTCGTACCTGGTGCCGAACCGCTTCGAAGATGGCTACGGCCTGAGCCCGGAAGTGGTCGATCAGGCCCATGCCCGCGGCGCACAAATGATCCTGACGGTGGACAATGGGATCTCATCCCATGCCGGCGTCGATCGGGCACACGAGTTCGGGATCCCGGTGCTGGTCACCGATCACCACCTGCCCGGCGATACGCTGCCCGCGGCGGAAGCCATCATTAACCCAAACCTGCGCGACTGCGACTTCCCGTCGAAATCGCTGGCGGGCGTGGGAGTGGCGTTCTACCTGATGCTGGCCCTGCGCACCCGGCTGCGTGATGAAGGCTGGTTTGAGTCGAAAGGCATCGCGGCACCTAATCTGGCTGAATTCCTCGATCTGGTGGCGCTGGGCACCGTGGCGGACGTGGTGCCGCTGGATGCCAATAACCGCATTCTGACCTGGCAGGGCTTAAACCGCATTCGAGCGGGGAAATGCCGTCCGGGTATTAAGGCGCTGCTGGAGATATCAAACCGGGATCAGCAGCGACTGGCGGCGAGCGATCTGGGCTTTGCCCTGGGACCGCGTCTGAACGCCGCAGGCCGACTGGACGATATGTCGGTGGGCGTGGCGCTGCTGCTGTGTGACAACATCGGCGAGGCGCGCGTGCTGGCCAACGAGCTGGACGCCCTGAACCAGACCCGCAAAGAGATCGAGCAGGGGATGCAGGCCGAAGCCCTGACCCTGTGCGAAAAGCTCGAGCGCAGCGGCGACACCCTGCCCGGCGGGCTGGCGATGTACCATCCCGAGTGGCATCAGGGCGTGGTGGGGATTTTAGCCTCGCGCATTAAAGAGCGTTTTCACCGCCCGGTGATCGCCTTTGCCCCGGCCGGAGACGGCACGCTGAAAGGATCGGGCCGATCCATTCAGGGGCTGCATATGCGCGATGCGCTGGAGCGCCTCGATACGCTGCATCCGGGGCTGATGCTCAAATTTGGCGGCCATGCCATGGCGGCGGGGCTGTCGCTGGAAGAGGCGAAATTCGACCAGTTCCAGCGCCTGTTCAGCGAACTGGTTACCGACTGGCTGGATCCAGCCCTGTTGCAGGGCGAAGTGGTGACCGATGGTCCGTTAGCCCCGGCGGATATGACCATGGAGGTAGCGCAGATGCTGCGCGACGCCGGCCCGTGGGGACAGATGTTCCCGGAGCCGCTGTTTGACGGGCGTTTCCGCCTGCTGCAGCAGCGTCTGGTGGGTGAGCGTCATCTGAAGGTGATGGTGGAACCGGTAGGCGGCGGCCCGCTGCTGGACGGCATCGCCTTTAACGTGGATACCGCGATCTGGCCGGACAACGGCGTGCGCGAAGTCGAACTGGCCTATAAACTCGATATCAACGAGTTTCGCGGCAACCGTACCCTGCAGATCATCATCGACCATATCTGGCCACTTTAGCATCACTATTCCGCTATAAAACAGGGCGTGAATCCGGTACAATTCCGCCCTTACACCGCATTTTGACTCGTCCATAAAAGAAAACAGACCATGTTTGAAATTAATCCGGTAAAAAACCGCATTCAGGACCTCACAGAGCGCTCTGACGTTCTTAGGGGGTATCTTTGACTACGATGCCAAGAAAGAGCGTCTTGAAGAAGTAAACGCCGAGCTGGAACAGCCGGACGTCTGGAACGAACCTGAACGCGCACAGGCGCTGGGTAAAGAGCGTTCCTCTCTCGAAGCTATCGTAGATACGCTGGATCAAATGGCACAGGGTCTGGATGACGTTTCCGGGCTGCTGGAGCTGGCTGTTGAGGCCGATGACGAAGAGACCTTCAACGAAGCCGTCGCCGAGCTCGACGGGCTGGAAGAGAAGCTGGCACAGCTGGAATTCCGTCGTATGTTCTCCGGCGAGTATGACAGCGCCGACTGCTACCTGGATATCCAGGCCGGTTCCGGCGGCACAGAAGCACAGGACTGGGCCAGCATGCTGACCCGTATGTATCTGCGCTGGGCTGAAGCCCGCGGCTTCAAGACGGAGATCATCGAAGAGTCTGAAGGCGAAGTGGCAGGCCTGAAATCCGTCACCATCAAGATTATTGGTGATTACGCCTACGGCTGGCTGCGTACCGAAACCGGCGTTCACCGCCTGGTGCGTAAGAGCCCGTTCGACTCCGGCGGCCGCCGTCATACCTCGTTCAGTTCTGCGTTTGTCTATCCGGAAGTGGACGAAGATATCGACATCGACATCAACCCGGCCGATCTGCGTATCGACGTTTACCGCGCTTCCGGCGCGGGTGGTCAGCACGTTAACCGTACGGAATCTGCGGTGCGTATTACCCACATTCCAACCGGGCTGGTAACACAGTGCCAGAACGACCGTTCCCAGCATAAAAACAAAGACCAGGCCATGAAGCAGATGAAAGCGAAGCTTTATGAGCTGGAGATGCAAAAGAAAAATGCTGAGAAACAGGCGATGGAAGATAACAAATCTGATATCGGCTGGGGCAGCCAGATCCGTTCTTACGTCCTTGATGACTCCCGCATCAAAGACCTGCGTACCGGTGTCGAAACCCGTAACACGCAGGCGGTGCTGGACGGCAGCCTGGACCAATTTATCGAAGCAAGTTTGAAAGCAGGGTTATGAGGAACCAACATGTCTGAACAACACGCACAGGGCGCTGACGCGGTAGCCGATCTTAACAATGAACTGAAAACCCGCCGCGAGAAGCTGGCTGCACTGCGCGAGCAGGGCGTGCCGTTCCCGAACGATTTTCGTCGCGATCGCACCTCAGACCAACTGCACGCTGACTTCGACGCTAAAGAGAACGAAGAGCTGGAAGCGCTGAACGTTGAAGTCGCCGTTGCTGGCCGCATGATGACCCGTCGTATTATGGGTAAAGCGTCCTTTATTACGCTGCAGGACGTGGGTGGCCGCATTCAGCTGTATGTTTCTCGCGACGATCTGCCAGAAGGCATCTACAACGAGCAGTTCAAAAAGTGGGACCTGGGCGATATCCTGGGCGCGAAAGGCAAACTGTTCAAAACCAAGACCGGCGAGCTGTCCATTCACTGCACCGAGCTGCGTCTGCTGACCAAAGCCCTGCGCCCGCTGCCGGACAAATTCCACGGTCTGCAGGATCAGGAAGCGCGCTATCGTCAGCGTTACCTGGATCTCATCTCTAACGATGAATCCCGCAACACCTTCAAAATTCGCTCCCAGATCATGGCCGGTATCCGCCAGTTCATGGTTAGCCGCGACTTTATGGAAGTGGAAACTCCGATGATGCAGGTCATCCCGGGCGGTGCGTCAGCGCGTCCATTTATCACCCATCACAATGCCCTGGACCTGGACATGTACCTGCGTATCGCGCCGGAACTGTACCTCAAGCGTCTGGTGGTGGGCGGTTTCGATCGCGTATTCGAGATCAACCGTAACTTCCGTAACGAAGGTATCTCCGTACGCCATAACCCAGAGTTCACCATGATGGAACTCTATATGGCCTACGCGGATTACAAAGATCTGATCGAGCTGACCGAATCCCTGTTCCGCACCCTGGCGCAGAACATTCTGGGTAAAACCGAAGTGCCGTACGGTGACGAGGTGTTCGACTTTGGTAAGCCGTTCGTTAAGCTGACCATGCGCGAAGCGATCAAGAAATACCGTCCGGAAACCGAGATGGCGGATCTGGATAACTTCGACTCCGCGAAAGCAATCGCTGAAAGCATCGGTATCAAAGTTGAGAAGAGCTGGGGTCTGGGCCGTATCGTAACCGAGATCTTCGAAGAAGTGGCCGAAGCACACCTGATTCAGCCAACCTTCATCACCGAATACCCGGCAGAAGTCTCTCCGCTGGCGCGTCGTAACGACGAAAACCCGGAGATCACTGACCGCTTTGAATTCTTCATCGGTGGCCGCGAAATCGGCAACGGCTTTAGCGAGCTGAACGATGCAGAAGACCAGGCGCAGCGCTTCCAGGATCAGGTTGATGCGAAAGCGGCGGGCGACGACGAAGCGATGTTCTTCGACGAAGACTACGTGACCGCACTGGAACACGGCCTGCCGCCAACGGCTGGTCTGGGTATTGGTATCGACCGTATGGTGATGCTGTTCACTAACAGCCACACTATCCGCGACGTGATTCTGTTCCCGGCGATGCGTCCGGTAAAATAAGTCACCGTTGCTAAAAAGCCCCGGCGTGTTATGCGCCGGGGCTTTTTTATTACTTCGCGTTTGCTGCGAAGTGAAGTAATGCTTCTCTGGCCGCCCGGGCTTCCATCACCATCCACGGGCTGAACGCCCAGGGGGTAGCCTCCAGCGCGCTGAGCAGGGTCTCCAGCTTCACCCACTGATGCGCCATCACCTCGTCGGGATTGATAACCAGACTGTTAACAACACGTACCGCAAAGACCGGACAGATCTCATTTTCGACAATCCCGGAAGGATCGGTTTCGCAGTAGCGAAATGCCGGGGCGACCGGTGTGATGCCGATAATTTCTGCACCCACTTCATAGCGACAGCGGCGGATCATCGCCTGTTCCAGGGTTTCATTCTGTTGTGGATGGCCGCAAACCGAGTTGGTCCAGACGCCGGGCCAGGCTTTCTTACTCATTGCGCGACGCGTGACCAGCGTTTCCCCTTTGTCGTTGAATAACCAACATGAGAAGGCCAGATGAAGAGGGGTGTGCGAGGTGTGTGCGGCGTATTTTTCCTCTGTTCCGATAGCCGTTCCGTGGTCGTTAACCAAAATGACGTGTTCGTGTGTACCCATTATCACTCCCGTGCTGAAATCGCCGGGCGATACTGACTTGTTATCCGCTAAGTTCAGCACGGCCAGGCCGGGGCGATTATAACGTAATCGTCAGTAAACTGTTTGTTGCTTAGGGTGCTCTTGGGCATCCGGGATGAGACTGCTATGATAGCGCGGCCATTCACG
Source organism: Leclercia adecarboxylata (assembly GCF_023639785.1). Taxonomy (NCBI): domain Bacteria; kingdom Pseudomonadati; phylum Pseudomonadota; class Gammaproteobacteria; order Enterobacterales; family Enterobacteriaceae; genus Leclercia; species Leclercia adecarboxylata. Next base: position 3,826,966 of record NZ_CP098325.1, on the reverse strand, counting down.
TTGACCGAGGAACTGTTTTGTTTGCAGGAAGCCCGACGAAAAAACCTGTTTCTGCTCTGTTTTGCCTGATCCTGGCCCTGCTGCTGGCGGGATGTGCGGGCAGTGACTCATCGGATTCTGGTGTGTATACCGTTAAACGCGGCGATACGCTGTACCGCATCTCGCGTGCGACCGGCACTAGCGTGAAGGATCTGGCGCGCCTGAACAATATTTCTCCGCCTTACACCATCGAAATAGGGCAAAAGCTGAAGGTCAACGGCACCAGCACCGCGGGCAAAAAATCCTCCTCAAAAAGCCGCGGGAAAACCGCCGCGGTCACGCCTTCTTACGTCGTGCCTAAATCATCCTGGCCGCCCGTCGGGCAGCGCTGCTGGGTCTGGCCTGCCAGCGGTAAAGTGGTGCTCCCGTACTCCACCGCAGAAGGAGGAAACAAAGGCATTGATATCGCGGGCACCCGTGGCGCACCGGTATATGCCTCCGATGCGGGTAAAGTGGTTTATGTCGGCAATCAGCTGCGCGGTTATGGCAACCTGATCATGATTAAGCATGGCGAGGATTACATCACCGCCTATGCCCATAACGACACGACGCTGGTGAATAACGGACAAAACGTGAAGGCCGGACAGAAGATCGCCACGATGGGCAGCACCGGATCCAATACCGTGGCGCTGCATTTCCAGATCCGCTATCGGGCGACGGCCATCGATCCGATCCGCTATTTACCCGCACCGGGCGGTAAACCTAAGTGCTAAGTGGTTATTTTATCGCCGGTTAGCGTAAGGGAGTCTTGTCAGAAGGGGTGTAAGGTCTATAATGCTTTACGCACCTCAAAGCGGGCGTAGTTCAATGGTAGAACGAGAGCTTCCCAAGCTCTATACGAGGGTTCGATTCCCTTCGCCCGCTCCAGCTTCATCCTTCCATCAGCATGTCCTGACGTAAAAATTTAAAAATAAACAATTTAAATTTTACCCATCGTTTATTCGTTGCTATATCTGAAAGCCGAAATGCGTCTATAGCTTTACTCTCCAGGCTACTCTGACTACTACCCAAAGTTATCAGGTCATACTATGCATCTTATTTCACCCGTTCGCCCCGAAGAGTCCATGCAACGTCTGTTGGAGGCGCTTGAGCCGATTGCGGAGAAAATCCAGGTGATCCCGCGTAAAAGAATGACCTGGAACTACAAAGGCCGTCCCCAGCTCTACTTCTTTCTGGAAGGGGAGCTATCCATACTGCGTGCCTCCGATGGGCTGCTGATCGTCACAGTGTATGAAGCGCATCTTTTTGGCATTGCAGAGATGATTCAGCCGACGAAAGGCCATATTTTGCGTACCGAGTCTGAATCGACGATGTTACGGATTGATGCAAACCAGGCGTCGGAGATCATCACCCAGCGAGGGTTGTGGGCGGACGTGGCAACGGTGCTGTCGTACCATACCGCTTATCTGTTTTATCGTGACGCACTGGTCGTCCAGCAGCGAACCTATTCGGTGATCCGTAACCACCTGCTGGAGATGATAACGCTGCCGGAACAGACCCGCATGCGCATCTCTATTCTGGATTATATTCAGGACAGAACGCTACTCTCACGCAGTAGTGTTCTGAATGTCATTTCTTCCCTGAAAAAAGAGGGATATATCGACTTTAAACGTGGCGGCTATCTCCTGGAAATAAAGGATCTGCCTGAGAGTTTTTGATTGAAAATTTAATTTTAAACAGAATGATAATTAACCTGAAAGCGGTTTTTGTATATCGTTTCACTACTGAGAAATAAAGAGATTTACCTACAGTAAATGTGGACGAGATTATTATGAAAAAGACCGTTGTTGCTTTAATTATCGTAAGTGCTTTCACCTCTTCCGCAGCGTTTGCCGCGGGCGATGCCGGAACCTGGTACAGTGGTGGAAAGTTCGGATGGACACACTATTTCGATACCAATACGGGTAGTAAAGCACTGGATAATAATAGTGGCTCCAGCCATTTTAACGTGGATCAGGACAACGTCGGTGGAGGTATCTATACCGGTTACCAGATTAACTCATGGCTTGCTGTTGAAGGCGGCTACGATTATTTAGGTAATATGCAGATTAAAGGTCGTCACAGCGGCGCGGGTGCCACAATGAAAAGCCAGGGGATTCAGATGTCCCTGAAGGCAAGCTATGCCCTCACGCCAGACTGGGACCTGTATGGTCGCGCCGGGGCAATGGGATACCGTGCGGAATCAGATATCAGTGGGCACAATCGCTTTGAAACGGGTGTTCGCCCGCTGGCTGCGGTAGGTACCGAGTATGCCTTTAACGAAAACTGGGCAGGTCGCCTTGAATATCAGTGGGTAAGCAACGTGGGCAATGCCAATCAGATTGGTGTAAGCGGTGATATCAGTACGGTTACGGCCGGGCTGACCTACCGTTTCGGGCAGCACGATTGATACGCTGATAACCCATGCTCTCGTAGAACCCGGCACTGACCTGCCGGGTTTTTTGTATGGGAGATTAACCTGTGATGACAGGTTTAAGTACAATATGTATCTGCTGTAACCCCATTTCATTTTTATCTTTAAGGTATTGCTGGTTCATTGAAGCTAATGCTTCTAATCTGGAAAGAGAGGCGTAAACCGGCTGTACATCACTGTCCATTTCAAATATCTCTTTAGGATTTACATCCTGTAAATATTCTTTTTTAAGCGTGTCGGTAAGCGTCTCAATATCCCGTTTATTGGTATTGTACAGCGTAGCAATATGTGATGTCGGAGCCGGTAGCGTTTTTGCGCCAGGGAGGACTAAAGGAATGTGCAATCTGTTGATCTGCTCTACTTTATCTGGCTTCGGTGTGCTACAGCCGGCGACTGAAATCATACTTAATGCCAGTATGAATATCGGTATGGTTCTCATTATCTGACCTGTATTACTTAAAAACAGCGTTAATTATCCAGCCTGGATAGACAGATTGCAGATAAATGTTGTTTATTTTTAAACGAACAGGTTCAATGGAGATATCGCGCTATGCTTGATCCCAACCATAATAACCACAGAGGCAATGTCATGGATAACGAACTGCTGGAGGCGGGATACCGGGCCTATACCGGTGAGAAAATTGACGTCTACTTCAATACCGGTATCTGTCAGCACTCGGGAAACTGCGTGCGCGGCAGCGCTAAGCTCTTCAACCTGAAACGCAAACCCTGGATCATCCCCGATGAAGTGGATACCGATACGGTTGTGCGTGTGATCGACTCCTGCCCAAGCGGCGCCCTCAAGTACCGCCACAAATAAGCGAGACACCATGGAAATTCAGGAAGGCCATAACAAGTTTTATGTCAACGATGCCGAAGGCAACCAGGTCGCGGAGATCGTCTTTGTTCCTACCGGCGAACATCTCAGCATTATTGAGCATACCGATGTCGATCCCAGCCTGAAAGGCCAGGGGGTGGGTAAACAGCTGGTGGCAAAAGTGGTGGAGAAGATGCGTGCAGAAAACCGCAAAATCATTCCTCTTTGTCCTTTCGCCAAACATGAATTTGATAATACCCGCGAATACGACGATATCCGCGCCTGATACTGAACCTGCAGCGTGCTGCAGGTTCTCATTTTTAAGCGATAAACATCACCGACACGCACAACACCCCGATAATCAGCGTCAGCACATTGCCGACGGAGCGGTAGGGCTTCAGCGCCGGAATGAGGAAGGTCGACAGGGTCGGCATGATGAACAAAATCATGGCGATAAGCGGCCCGCTGATGGCATAGATCATCGAGATGGCATTGGGATTAATGCAGCACACCGCAAAGGTGATTAATGATACGCCCATCACCGACACGGCCCGGTTAAAGGCCCGGCTTTTCTTCACCCCAACCTGATTTAATGATGATTTCACCATCTCCGTCGCTCCTTCAATCACCCCGAAATAGGTCCCGAGAAACGACTTCGACATGGCGACAATGGCGACCACAATCCCGGAGATCCCAAGCCACGAAGGGGAGGAGGGCATCATGGAGAGTGCCGAGAGAATAGTAACCCCTTGCTCTTTGGCGGCGACGATGTACGACGGCGGGATCGACAGCAGGCAGCTGACGACGAAGAACAGCACGCTCAGGCAGATAATCAGGTAGGCCACTTTCATAATGCGGGTGCATTTGCCCATGGCGGCGTCGCCATATTTCTCCCGCCGGTCGACGGCAAAGGTCGAAATGATCGGCGTATGGCTAAAGGCGAACACCATCACCGGAATGGAGATCCACACCTGGTGCAGCGTATGTTGATCGAAGGTCATCTGGCTGGTGAGCAGCGAGGGCTGCCAGCTGTGGGTGAGATAGAGCGACACCAGCAGGAAGTAAGCAATCAGTGGGAAGACCAGAAAGCCCATCACCCGGAGGGTGGCATGCCGCCCCATCAAAAAGATCAGGTTTAACGTCAGTACCACGCCCAGACTGACCAGCACACGTACGGTGGTATCCACCGTTATATGCTTCGCCAGCTGTTCGGTAAGCGAGTTGGTGATCGCCACGGCATAAATCTGCACCACCACAAAAAAGGCGACAAAGTAGAGGGTGGTGATCAGATTGCCGATCTTTTTCCCGTAGTAGTGTGTCACCGCTCCGGTGATCCCTTCGCTGCTTTTGGTTTTAGCACAGAGGATGAACTGGCATAAGGCTTTGTGGGGCCAGTATGTGAATGGATAAGCCACAAGGGCGGTGATGAGCAGGACGATAGCCCCTGCAGACCCGAGCTGGATGGGCAGAAACAAGGTTCCTGCGCCCACGGCAGTGCCGTAGAGGGCAAAGCTCCAGAGGGTCTCTTCTTTAGACCAGATTTTCGACATGAGAGAAACGTATCAACTATAAAACCAACAAAAAGGAGACTATTTTACCACATTGAGGAGTTGGGGTCGCAGTTGACGCTACCGAAGGCGGGCCGGAAAGCATTTCCGGCCGGAAGGATTACGGGGTGATAATGTCTCGCTGCTGGCGTCGCTTCACAATGCGATCCCGCAGGGTGTCATACGCCCAGTTATAAACCATGGTGTAAGGCAGGAAGAAAATAAAGAAGCCAATCTCCAGCGTGAAGGCCTGAAGCAGGCTCACGCCCAGCACCAGCGACACAATACCGACCCCGATAAAGATGAACCCCACTTCAAAGCCAAGGGCGTGCAGGGCGCGGACTTTTGCGGTGCGGGGCACCTTATGCCGCGGCCACAGCCTGTCAAACACAGCGTTAAAGATGATGTTCCAGATCATCGCCGTGGTAGCGAGGATAATGGTTAATCCGCCCATTTCGAGCACCGGGCGCTGCATCAGCCATGCGGTAGTCGGTGCAAGAATTGCTGTGGCAATACCCTCGAAACAGACGGCGTGAAAAATACGTTCCGGCAGTTTTCTGCGCTGAACATCGTTGTGCTGCATAACGTCTTACCTCATAAAATGCCAGGATGGGCAAATAATCCGGCTATTTTTATCGCAATTATTGATATATAAAAGTTAGATTCCATCGATAAAGTAGATACATCATGCGCTACTCCCCCGAAGCGTTAACCGCGTTCGTCGAGACGGTGGCGGCAGGATCGTTCTCTGCCGCCGCGCGACGCCTGCGGAAAAGCCAGTCCACCATCAGTACCGCCATCGCCCATCTTGAAGAGGATCTGGGCTTCGCCCTTTTCGATCGCAGCGCCCGCCAGCCGGTGCTTACCGCCCAGGGCAGGCAGGTCCTTGGCTATGTTCAGTCGATTCTGGCAGCCAGCGCGCGGCTGGATGAGCTGGCGGTTTCTCTCAGCGAAGAGACCGAAGCGCGGCTGACGTTCGTCCTCTCTGATACCCTGCACCCCGACGTGCTGGAAGATATGCTGTTTCGTTTTGATGAGCGTTTTCCCCATACCGAATTCGAATGCCTGATTGGTGAAGAGGAAGACGTCATCGACCTGCTGCAAAAAGAGCGGGCGCAAATCGGCCTTACCGGGGCGCGGGAGAGCTATCCCACCGACATCGCCGCCGTTCGCCTGCCGATGCAGACCCATATGGCGATCTACACCTCGGCCACCCATCCACTGGCAGGACAACAACGCCTTGACGCGGACGAACTGCACGGCTGGCGGGAGCTGCGTCTTAACACCTATCTGGAGCGGGAGCCGGTGCTGGCGCAGGGGCCGGTGTGGTCGGCGCCCAACTACCTGATGCTGCTCAGCATGGCGGTACAGGGCTTCGGCTGGTGCGCGCTGCCCTGTGCGCTGGTGGAGGAGTTTGCCCCGGCAAAGGCGCTGGTGCAGCTCAACGTGTCGGGCTGGCCGCGCTCGGTGGCCATCGATCTGCTCTGGAACAAGCGCTCCCCGCCGGGAACGGCAGGCAACTGGCTGCGGAACTGGCTGCAGCTAAAAGCGGATCCGTTGTGAGAATGGCTGTAGCAGTAGCGAAACAAAAACGCACTACACTTAACGGAATGTCACTGCTGAGTGAGAAGAGCCATGACCGTTAACGATACCATTACGCCCCGGGAGCTGATGCTCTCGTCTAAAGACTGGGTGCCGAATCATCCCCATCTGCCGGTACTGATTTATAAAGGGGTGATAACGGATGGCGACGTTGCCGGCCAGTTCGAACAACGGTTTGCCGACAACGGCTGGCCACCTCAGTGGCGCGATGGGATTTTTGATTATCACCATTACCACACTACCGCCCATGAAGTCCTGGGCATTGCCCGGGGGACAGCGCGGCTGGTCATTGGCGGGCCTGGTGGTGAGGAGATAGACGTCGAAGCAGGGGATGCACTGCTATTACCTGCGGGAACCGGGCACTGCCGCTTATCTGCCTCTCTCGATTTTATGGTGGTGGGAGCCTATCCGCCGGGAATGGAATTCGATCTTTGCAAGCAGGCGGCGACGCCAGCGATACTGGCGCGGATCGTTGCCCTGCCGTTTCCTGAGCGGGACCCGGTGAACGGCGGCTCGCCCCCCTTAACCCAGCACTGGAAATTGCCGCCCTCCAGCCAGTGAAGGGCGGAGCAACGCTATTTGCCGGTATAGATATCGAAGCTGAAGTATTTCGCGGCGAGCTTTTTATAGGTGCCGTCGGCCAGGATCGCGGCGATGGCGCCGTTCAGATCCTGACGCAGCTGCTCATCCTCTTTACGCAGACCGATGGCAGCCCCGGCGCCAAACAGGGCATCGTCCTGCAGCGCGCCGCCGACAAAGGCGAACTCTTTGCCCTGCGGCTGGCTGAGGAAGCTGTACTCTGCCATCACCCCGGAGAGCACCGCCCCATCGATACGGCCGGATTCCAGGTCGCGGATCACCTGGTCCGCACCCTGATAGGCCACAACGTTAACGCCCTCGCCGCGCCATTTCTGGTTGGCATAGGTTTCCTGAGCGGAACCCTGCTCCACGCCGATGGTTTTCCCCTTCAGCTGCGCCAGGCTGTTGCCGGGAAGCGTGTTTTTGCGCGCCACAAGGAACACCGGGCCGCTGTAAATTTTATCGCTGAAGGCAATCTGCTCTTTACGTTTTTCGGTGATGTACATCCCCGAAAGAATGGCATCAAATTTACGCGCTTTAAGGGAAGGGATGATGCCGTCGAAATTGTTCTCAACCCAGACGCATTTCGCCTGCAGGTGCTGACAGATGGCATTCCCCAGATCGATATCAAACCCGACGACTTCACCCTGCGGGCTTTTGGACTCAAAGGGCGCAAAGGTCGGATCCACGCCAAAACGCAGCGCTTTCGTTTCGGCCGCGAAGGCGGATGAGGCAGCCAGCAGGGCCACCAGGGGTAAAAGGTATTTTTTCATTATTCAGTCCCTGTCTTAACGGCAATAGTTTTCAACCAGACGGGCAAAGAAGGAGGCCCCGGTAGTAATGATCTCGTCATTGAAGTCGTAGCCGGGGTTATGCACCATGCAGCCGCCTTTTTCCCCTTTCACGCCGTTGCCGAGCAGGAAGTAGCTTCCCGGGCGTTGCTGCAGCATAAAGGCAAAATCTTCGCTGCCGTTGGACGGGGAGACGCTGTCGAGTACCGCCTCTTCACCAAAGAACTCCACGGCCAGCTGGCGGGCAAAGGCGGTCTGTTCCGCATCGTTCACCAGTACCGGATAGGAATCATAGATCTCCACGTCGCTGGTGGCGCCGTAGCTGCGGGCGGTAAAGTCGGCGATCTCCTGAATACGGCGGATCAGCAGGTCGCGGATCTCCGGCTTCATCGAACGCACCGTCAGCTCCATCACCGCGCTGTCCGGGATCACGTTGGAGGCAATGCCCGACTGGAAGGTGCCCACGGTGACAACCGCGGTTTCACCCGGCGGCACGTTACGCGCCACAATGCTCTGCAGGGACATGATCAGCGCCGCACCGGTCACAATGGGATCCACGGTGCGTTCCGGGTGCGCGCCATGCCCGCCGTACCCTTTCAGGGTGATTTTCACGGTATCGGCAGAGGCCATAAAGTTGCCCTCATAGAAGCCAAATTTCCCGGTCGGCAGGTAAGGCATATTGTGCAGGGCAAAAATACGGTCGCAGGGGAAGCGATCGAACAGCCCGTCTTTGATCATCAGATCCGCGCCGCCAATGGCCTCTTCGGCAGGCTGGAAGATAAGGTGCACGGTGCCGTTAAACTGGCAGGCGTCGGAGGCGATATATTTCGCGGCGGCTAATAAGATGGCCGTATGGCCATCATGGCCGCAGGCGTGCATTTTGCCCGGTACGGTGCTGGCCCAGGGTAAATCGGTGGCTTCGAGGATCGGCAGGGCATCCATATCGGCGCGCAGGCCGATGGATTTTGTGCCCTGGCCTTTGGTGATCGAGCCGACCACGCCGGTTTTGCCGATCTCCCGCGTGACCTTATAGCCCCAGCCTTCGAGCTGGCGGGCAACCAGATTACTGGTATTAAACTCTTCCAGGCTTAATTCGGGATTGGCATGTAAATGACGGCGAATAGCAATGATTTCTTCTTCTGATTCTTTGATTTCTGGAATGATACAGTCGGACATTTGTTACTCCAGTGTTAACGCGTGTTTGCATTCCTAACTTATCGCCACGCCGGTCGTATTGCCAACGCGTTATCTAATAATTACCGTGAAAATTATCAGTTACGTGAATATGTGCCAGGGCCTTAAAGCTGGCTCACGGATTCTTTGTGATAAAACTCACTTTTTTTAAACAATTACATCATTAGTTGATAACAACCCCTCTACTATGAGCGGTGTCATTTTGCACAGAGGTAGAGATGAAAGACGTCGTGATAGTGGGTGCATTGCGTACCGCAATCGGCTGTTTCCAGGGAGCGCTCTCACGCCACTCGGCGGTTGAGTTAGGCAGCGTGGTGGTTCGTGCGCTGGTGGAGCGCAGCGGCATCGAAGCACACGAGATCGACGAAGTGATCCTCGGTCAGGTGCTGACCGCTGGCGCCGGGCAAAACCCTGCCCGCCAGGCCGCGCTGAAGGGCGGATTACCCAACACCGTCTCTGCCATTACCATCAACGACGTGTGCGGCTCCGGCTTAAAGGCGCTGCATCTGGCGACCCAGGCGATCCAGTGCGGTGAAGCCGATGTGGTGATCGCAGGTGGCCAGGAGAACATGAGCCGGGCGCCGCACGTGCTAACCGACAGCCGCACCGGGGCGCAGCTGGGCAACAGCCAGCTTATCGACAGCCTGGTGCATGACGGCCTGTGGGACGCTTTCAACGACTACCATATGGGCGTTACCGCGGAAAACCTGGCGCGTGAATATGGCATCACCCGTGAACTCCAGGACGCCTATGCCCTGAGTTCCCAGCATAAGGCCCGGGCCGCTATCGACGCGGGCCGCTTCCGGGATGAGATTGTGCCGGTCGTCGCCCGGAAGCAGGGCGGGGAGAGCCTGCTGGTGGATACCGACGAGCAGCCGCGCACCGACGCCAGCGCAGAAGGGCTGGCCCAGCTCAATCCTGCCTTTGAGCTCACCGGCTCGGTCACTGCCGGAAACGCCTCCTCTATTAACGACGGTGCCGCCGCGGTAATGATGATGAGTGAGAGCAAAGCCGAATCGCTGAATCTGCCGGTACTGGCGCGGATCAAAGCCTTTGCCAGCGTCGGCGTCGATCCTGCCTTAATGGGTATCGCCCCGGTACACGCCACCCGCCGCTGTCTTGAGCGGGCGGGCTGGGAGCTGGCGGACGTTGATCTGATCGAGGTGAATGAAGCCTTTGCTGCTCAGGCACTGTCGGTGGGCAAAATGCTGGAGTGGGATGAACGCCGGGTCAACGTCAACGGTGGCGCCATCGCCCTGGGCCACCCTATCGGTGCCTCAGGCTGCCGTATTCTGGTCTCGCTGGTGCATGAGATGGTGAAACGCGATGTCCGCAAAGGACTGGCAACGCTGTGTATCGGCGGCGGACAGGGCGTGGCATTAGCCATTGAAAGATAATTCGCGTTGATATATATCAACCAAACAGGCCTCCGACTCCGGGGGCTTATTTGTTTGTGACCCATGTCATATTTTTACCCTCGTCAGTAGATTCTCAAACTTCCGCGAAATATTTAACGCATTCGCTGAATCGGTAATAACGATTTAGTGTGATCGCGATCCGTTAAATTCCCTTTAAAAACCCTCTTTTGTTGATATTGCTCACGGCTGGCTTTGCCAAAAAAAATGAAACAAATAATTACGATCATGATCACTAAAATTACGTATTTAAAAAAATAAAATGCAATTCCATAAAAACGAAACATCATTTTAAACGAGGGTTTTTCCATGTTTAAGAAATCTCTGGTCCTTGCTTCACTTATTGGCGCTTCTTTCGCAGCTCAGGCTGTCACCGTGGATCTGCGTCACGAATACATCGATAGCGGCTCGAACGCAGACCGTGTTGCGGTTTCGCACCGTTTCGAAAATGGTTTTGGTTTTTCTGTAGAAGCGAAATGGAAGTCAGGCGGTGATAAAGCCGATCAGCCATTTTCGGATATTGTAGGCAACGGTCACGAAGATCAGATCAGCTGGCGCTGGAAAGCGAACCAGAACATTGCGTTAACACCAGGTTTTACGCTCGAAAGTAAAGACAGCTTCACCATTTATAAACCGTATCTGCACGCGCAATATAGCTTTGACAATGGCTTCTATGTCGCTGCCCGTTACCGCTATGACTACACCCGTTATCCATCAAGCTCGAATAAAGACGACGATAAAGTAAACCGTGGTGATGCGTGGGTAGGTTGGGTAATGGGCGACTGGCGCACCGAGCTGAACTACGTCTATGCGAAAAGCTCCGAAGGGAATATTCGTAACAATAATAAAGATTACTCCCAGGAATATAACGTCAAGCTGGCGTATAAAATCGATAAAAACTGGGCACCGTACGGCGAAGTGGGTAACGTCGGTGTGAAAGAGACCGATGAACGCCAGACCCGTCTGCGTGTCGGCGTGGCATATTCATTCTGATAACAAGCAGTACCTCCGGGATAAACCGGCTCTGATGAGCCGGTTTTTTTATATCTATTATCTGGCGGTGCTAAAAAAAACAGGCAATAAAAAAAGCCCTCCATAAAGGAGGGCAAGGCCAGTTACAGGAACACAAACACAAACATTTATTCACGCAATAATTCAGGTTGCTCAGGCAGCTTCGCAATATAGAGAGCAGGTTTGCCGTCTTTATCGGAACTAAACAGAACCGCTTTATCATCCGGGGTAAAGGACGGATGCGGATGGGTAACCTGACGGCTGTTCGCCACCGTTGCCCAGGAGGTATCGTGACGGGCGATGCGGAAGTAAGCCTTTTGCGCCACGTCAAACGCGTACAGATAGGGATCGTTGTCGATGGTGTAGCCGCTGGTATCTTTCACATCTACCGGCGTACCGGAACCGTCACCCACCAGCAGCGTGCCGTCAAAGTTGCTCATCAGATGCGAACAGGCTGGCATCTTCATGACCGCTTTGTTCTCGCCGGTGTCCGGGTTGAAGCTGTACACGGTACGCCCTTGCTGGCCTTTCAGATAAGAGACATACACCAGCGCCGAGCCGTTCGGGACCCAGAATTCATGGGTGCAGCTTTCGCCTTCGGCGTGTTCTTTTACCTTACGCACGTTGCTGCCGTCTTCGTTGACCATCCACATGCGGGCATCCACCAGATCGTGCGGACCTTCGTGGCAGAACGCGACGGTATTGTCGTCAAACGGACGGTAAATCGGATGGCCGAGCCAGTTTTTCTCTTCGTGGATCACGCTGCTTTCACCGGTCTGCAGATCCACCCGCAGCAGACGGCAGTGTGGGCCCTTATGGAAGAAGTCGTGGAAGATTTTCCAGTCGTTCAGCGGTGTCCAGTCGCTTTTCGCAATTTCGATGCCGACCAGTTTAGTGCAGTCGCTGTTCGCCACCCAGGTGCCGTAGCCAACCCAGTCGTCGCTGACGCGATACACTTCCCGCTCTTCAAGGGTGGTCAGATTGACTTCGCGCAGGGTGCGATCGTTCTTAACGTAATAGAGGGATTTGTCATCCGGCGACAGGAAGCCGCCAAAGGTATTATCGCCCGCGCCTTCGGTTAACTGCACCGCTTCGGCGTTTTTCAGATCCAGCAGGTAGTAGTTCCAGTGGCCATCGAATTCACCGGCAAACAGCAGGTGGCTACCATCGTTGAAAAAGCACTTTTGGTAGAAGTAGTTACGATGACAGGTAACTTCAGGGGGGGTCAGGCGGGTCACTTCCACGCCTGTATCCGGATCGCGGCTGACCTCATAGTTCAGTTTGACCCGCATACCTTTTGCCATGATGCACTCCTTGAATTCGACGGCAGGATCGCGCCTGCGCTCCGATCGGTAAAATATGAGTTTAAAAACTGGGTGTTAAAATATCAAAACATCGTTTCAGTGTGTGTGACTGGTGGCGCACTTCTGAAGGAAAACCCGGCAAATTCAGCAGATTCGTTAAATTCTTTGAGTTTTATCTCATCGCAGCATTAATGTGCAAATCAATTATAAACTACTGTTTATTCTATAAATTAATTCGAGTTGATTTAAAAAATGTTTAAGAAAAGCGTTGTCAACTCCCTGACAATCGTGATCACAACTGCAATTTTGAGATTAACTCGCAGAAAAAGTGAAACATCGTTTTGAATGTAATTGAAAACCTATTTCACAGCAGATAATATGTGCCCATCATGAAAACGGAACACCGTTTTGTTAATTATCCTGGCCCTTGGGGCCGATAAATTCTGGAGGTTAATGTGGAAGTCAGACAAAGCATCCACAGTGCGCATGCAAAAACGCTGGATACCCAGGGACTGCGCGATGAGTTTTTAGTCGAGAAAGTGTTTGTCGCAGATGAATACACCATGGTGTACAGCCACATTGACCGCATTATCGTTGGCGGCATTATGCCGGTTGCTAAAACGGTTTCTGTTGGTGGCGAAGTGGGCAAACAGCTGGGCGTAAGCTTCTTCCTGGAGCGTCGCGAGCTGGGCGTAATTAACATCGGCGGACCGGGCACCATCACCGTTGACGGCCAGTGCTATGAGATTGGTCATCGCGATGCGCTGTACGTCGGTAAAGGCGCGCAGGAAGTGGTGTTCGCCAGCGTGGACAGCGGCAAACCGGCGAAGTTCTACTACAACTGCGCCCCGGCACACACCACCTATCCAACCAAAAAAGTGACCCCGGCGGAGGTTTCTCCGGTCACGCTGGGTGACAACCTCACCAGTAACCGCCGCACCATCAACAAATACTTCGTTCCCGACGTGCTGGAAACCTGCCAGCTCAGCATGGGGCTGACCGAGCTTGAGCCGGGCAACCTGTGGAACACCATGCCGTGCCATACCCACGAGCGCCGCATGGAAGTGTACTTCTACTTCAATATGGAAGAAGACGCCTGTGTATTCCATATGATGGGCCAGCCGCAGGAGACGCGCCATATCGTTATGCATAACGAGCAGGCAGTCATCTCTCCAAGCTGGTCTATTCACTCCGGCGTAGGCACGCGTGCCTATACCTTCATCTGGGGCATGGTAGGTGAAAACCAGGTCTTCGATGATATGGACCACGTTGCCGTTAAGGATCTGCGCTAGTCGCGGACAGTTAAGCATAAACTTGCCTGTTCGTTCAGGCGCTGAAAGATAAGGATTAAAAATGATTCTGGATGCATTTTCTCTGCAAGGTAAAGTGGCGGTTGTGACCGGTTGCGACACGGGTCTCGGCCAGGGCATGGCGGTAGGTCTGGCGGAAGCGGGCTGCGACATCGTGGGTATCAACATCGTTGAGCCGCAGGAGACCATTGAGCGTGTGACCGCGCTGGGCCGTCGTTTCCTGAGCCTGACCGCTGACCTGCGTAAAATCGACGCGATCCCTGAGCTGCTGGATCGTGCGGTGGCTGAATTCGGTAAAATCGACATTCTGGTGAACAACGCCGGTCTGATCCGTCGTGAAGACGCGATCAACTTCAGCGAGCAGGACTGGGATGACGTCATGAACCTGAACATCAAGAGCGTGTTCTTCATGTCTCAGGCGGCGGCGAAGCACTTCATCGCCCAGGGCAACGGCGGCAAAATCATCAACATCGCTTCCATGCTCTCCTTCCAGGGCGGCATCCGTGTTCCTTCTTATACCGCATCCAAAAGCGGCGTAATGGGCGTAACCCGTCTGCTGGCGAACGAGTGGGCGCAGCACAATATCAACGTGAACGCCATTGCGCCGGGCTACATGGCGACTAACAACACCCAGCAGCTGCGCGCTGACGAAGAGCGTAGTGCGGCAATCCTTGAGCGTATCCCTGCGGGGCGCTGGGGTCTGCCAAGCGATCTGATGGGGCCGGTAGTGTTCCTGGCGTCCAGCGCATCTGACTACATCAACGGCTACACCGTAGCGGTTGACGGCGGCTGGCTGGCGCGTTAATTCCCGCCGCTGTCAAAAGACCTCTGCCCCCGGGCGGAGGTTTTTTTTGACCTGGATTAGCCATTGTCCATATGGATAAAAGAGAAAAATCCATGGTTGTTTTGCAAAAATGACGCGTATCACATATTTATTTGTTATAAATCATTTGATTAATAAAAAGTGTGGAATATTCATCCTTGTTTTAAATTGTAATGTCCATCACAGATCGACCCCTGCCAGCCAATAAATCCATATTTTCACGTTATACGACCTGACACTTTTTCAGGGTATCTCGTAATTTCATTTAACGTCTTACGCTGTTCTGGCAGGAAAATATGACATCTATAAATGACTCAACCTTTATGCCCCGTGCCCTGCGCGATACCCGCAGGATGAACCTGTTTGTGTCTGTTTCCGCGGCGGTGGCCGGTTTACTGTTTGGGCTGGATATCGGCGTCATTGCCGGTGCGCTCCCCTTTATCACCGATCACTTTACGCTCAGCAACCGTCTGCAGGAGTGGGTGGTCAGCAGCATGATGCTGGGCGCGGCAGTGGGGGCCCTGTTCAACGGCTGGCTCTCCTTCCGCCTTGGCCGAAAATACAGCCTGATGGTGGGCGCGATTCTGTTCGTGGCCGGCTCGCTGGGCTCCGCGTTTGCCACGGGCGTTGAGGCGTTACTCCTTTCTCGCGTGCTGCTGGGGGTGGCGGTGGGGATCGCCTCCTACACCGCACCGCTTTATCTCTCGGAGATGGCGAGCGAGAACGTGCGCGGCAAGATGATCAGCATGTACCAGCTGATGGTGACGCTCGGTATCGTGTTGGCCTTTCTCTCTGACACGTATTTCAGCTACAGCGGCAACTGGCGCGCGATGCTGGGGGTTCTGGCATTACCGGCGATCTTGCTGATTGTACTGGTGATTTTTTTACCCAATAGCCCACGCTGGCTGGCGCAAAAAGGGCGTCACGTCGAGGCGGAAGAGGTGCTGCGCATGCTGCGCGATACCTCTGAAAAAGCGCGTGAAGAGCTGAACGAGATTCGCGAAAGCCTCAAGCTTAAGCAGGGCGGTTGGTCGTTATTCAAAATCAACCGCAACGTTCGTCGCGCGGTATTTCTCGGTATGCTGTTGCAGGCGATGCAGCAGTTTACCGGCATGAATATCATCATGTATTACGCCCCGCGTATCTTCAAAATGGCCGGATTCACCACCACCGAACAGCAGATGATCGCCACCCTGGTGGTGGGGCTGACCTTTATGTTCGCTACCTTTATTGCGGTCTTTACCGTAGATAAAGCGGGCCGTAAGCCGGCTCTCAAAATTGGTTTTAGCGTGATGGCGCTGGGGACGCTGATCCTCGGCTATTGCCTGATGCAGTTTGATAACGGTACTGCGTCCAGCAGCTTGTCCTGGCTCTCCGTGGGCATGACGATGATGTGCATTGCCGGTTACGCGATGAGCGCCGCGCCAGTGGTGTGGATCCTGTGCTCTGAAATTCAGCCTCTCAAATGCCGCGACTTCGGGATCACCTGTTCCACCACCACTAACTGGGTGTCAAATATGATCATTGGCGCCACCTTTCTGACCTTGCTGGACGCCATCGGCGCAGCGGGAACCTTCTGGCTGTATACGGTACTGAACGTGGTCTTTATCGGCATCACCTTCTGGATGATCCCGGAAACGAAAGGCGTCACCCTGGAGCACATCGAACGCAAGCTGATGGCAGGGGAAAAGTTACGCAATATTGGGGTGTAGTGTATTGCCCGGCGGCGCTTCGCTTGCCGGGCCTGCGGTTTTCTCCCTCTCCCTGTGGGGGGGCGGAATCCCACAAAAAAGTGGCACGGTCGGCCCCCTCTCCCTGAGGGAGAGGGTTGGGGTGAGGGGGAACATGCGACAGAGGTGGTGGTTCCGTTCACCTTACGTTCTGTACTTATCTGTCAGACGGACCAGGAAGCCGCTGTAAGCCCTTTATAATCATGTAGTAATTTCATTGCTTTAAAGGAAAGAGAATTACCGGGGATTTCTCAGCCCTGTGGAAGAGGACGAGGTGAGATTTTGTAGGCCGGGTAAGGCGAAGCCGCCACCCGGCTTTTTTCATACCTGCGCCAGATAGAGCGCCGGCATACCTTCTTCATCTGACGTATACAGCACCCACTTATTGTCCGGGGAAAACGACGGATGCGGATGGGTCACCTGACGGTCGCCGTCGAGCACTTTCCAGCTGGTGTTGTGCTGGCAGATAGCCGTCTGCGTCCCTCTTTGAATATCGAACACCCAGATAAAGGGATCGTTCAGGCTGATATCGCCGGTGTTGTGCGGCGCGCCGTCGCCCACGATCAGCGACCCGTCCTGGTTGCTCATCAGATGGGAGCAGGGCGGGATCGCCATCAGCTGGCGATTTTCCAGCGTGGCGGGATCGGCGCTGAACAGATAGCGCTTAGGATCGTTCTCCTTGTGGGCCACGTAACAGAGCGCCGAGCCGTCCGGCACCCAGAATTCGTGGGTAAAACTCTCGCCTTCGGCATGCTGGCGCACCTTGCGCAGATTGCTGCCGTCCTCGTTAATCAGCCACATCCGGGCGTCGATGGCATCGCGCGGGCCTTCGTGACAAAACGCCACGGTGTTGTCGTCGAACGGACGGTAAATCGGGTGTCCGAGCCAGCGTTTTTCCTGCAAAATCACCCGGCGATCGCCGGTTTGCAGGTCGATATTGATCAGGCGGCATTCCGGGTTAGTGAAGTAAAACGCGCGGAACTTGCTCCAGTCGGTGAGCGGCTGCCAGTCGCTTTTTTTAATTTCAATGCCCACCAGCTTCGTGCAGTCAGCGTTCGCCACCCAGGTGCCGTAGGCGACCCACTCGTCATCCACCTCATACACTACATACTCTTCCAGACTCTCAAGATCGACGCGCCTGAGCTCCCGGCTGTTTTTCACATACCACAGGGAACGATCGTCTGCGGAGAGGAAGCCGCCAAAGGTGTTATCCCCGGCGCCGTCGGTGAGCTGGGTCGCCTGTTGCCGGGCGATATCCAGCAGGTAGTAGTTCCAGTGGCCTTCGAAGGCGCCGCCAAAGATCAGCCTGCTGCCGTCGCGGGTGAAACATTTCTGATAGAAGTAGTTGCGGTGGCAGATGATGTGCGGCGGCGTCAGGCGGATCACCTCGTGTCCGGTTTCACTGTCCTGACGGGTTCGGAAACTCAGGGGAATGATTTTTCCTTTCATAGTATGTTCCTTCGGATAAAAAAATACCCCACCGCAGGCGCGGTAGGGTATTGATAACGTAAGGGAATTAGCGCATTGCGCGTTTCAGGATACGTTCAGCCTGACGCTGGAAGTCAGCCGCAGTCTCTTCAACGGTTTTCTGGCCATAGTCGATGTACTGCAGAGAAGTACCGAACTGGGCCACGATCTGCGGGTCGTCAAAGTATGGCGATACGGAGAGTTTGGCTGGCAGAGACTGCGCCAGACGCAGGCCCGCAACCGCCGGATCGTCCTCTTTGATGGTGCCGTCTTCGGTCAGGTATTTCACTGCCACTTTGCTCAGTGGAACGCCACGCTCCAGACCCAGAGTCTCAACGCCTTCTTTGCTGTTCAGCAGGAAGTTGATGACTTTCGCTGCAGCTTCCGGATTTTTGGTCGATTTACCGATAGAGAGCATCTGGGCTGGTTTAAAGAACAGACCGGCATCCGTTGCACCCGGCAGCATTGGGTAGCTGCCCAGCTCCAGTTTCGCTGGCGGCTTCAGGTTGTCGGAATATTTTTTGATGGTGGAGTTCCACATATAGGTGCCGCCCCATTCACCCTCGATCCACGGCTTCATCTCATACATGTTGCTCTTACCGAACGACGCGTAGTACTTGGTGTCCGGCATAACGTGGCTGTCGATCAGCTTTTTGTAGGTCTGGAAGAACTCAACCCACTGCTCTTTCGTGTAGGAGAATTTCTTCGTCTTCTCGTCAACCGCCGGGATGTTGTACTTCTGGATCATGTAGGAATTCAGCAGCGCCAGGGTATCCTGGTGCTCCAGAATCACCGGGTAGTACTGTTTGCCCAGTTTGCTCTCGAAGGTTTTACCCGCCGCCATCAAATCATCCCAGGTTTTCGGGTATTCAACGCCCGCTTTTTTCCAGGTTTCATCGTTGAAGTAGAAGACGCGCGCGGTAACGGAGATTGGAATACCGTTCAGCTTGCCGTTTACCGTGGTGGACTGCAGCTCTTTTGGATCGAACTGAGACAGGTCGATCACATCCTTCATTTTGTTCAGGTCGTAGAAGCCGTCGCCATTTTTGGAGAAGATCGGCAGCCAGTTCCAGTTGGTCTGCATCACGTCCGGCTCGGTGCCGCCCGCAATCTGCGTGGTCAGACGCGACAGGTGACCATCCCAGCCGGTGTATTCCGCTTTAACGTTAATATCCGGGTTCTGTTTGTGGAACTCTTCCAGCGCTTTCAGGGTGACCTGGTGACGGCCGTTGCCGCCCCACCAGGACATACGTAAATCGGTGCTGTCCGCAGCAAAAGTGGGTAGGGCACTCATTCCAAAGGTAGCGGAGATAACGGCGCTTAAAAGCACTTTTTTCATTTTTATAACTCCATTAAAGAGAGATGTTCTGTTCAGTTTTTGCGTCAAAAATATGACACTTATTCATATCGAACTTAAAGTAAACCTTACGGTGAAGACCCTTGTTGATCAGGGGTTTAGCTTCATCGGAAGGGATTCGGGCTGTCAGTTCATATTCGCCAACTTTCAGGTACACGAAGAATTCATGCCCCATGTTTTCAGCGCGGACCATCTCGCCGGTGCAGCAACCTTCGGCAAAGGGCGCGTCGGAGACAGAGACAAAGTCAGGGCGAATGCCGTAGAAAATGTCCTGGTTGGCGTAGCTGGCGACTTTCTCTTTCAGCTCAGCGCTTAACGGCAGGGTCTGGTTGCCGATAGTCAGTGCCAGTTGACCCTCCTCCAGCACCAGTTTGCTGGCGCGAATGTTCATCTCCGGTGAGCCGATAAAGCCCGCCACGAACATGTTTTTCGGTTTGTGGTAGAGGTTGTCCGGGGTATCGACCTGCATGATGTGGCCGAGCTTCATCACGCAGATGCGGTCGCCCATGGTCATCGCTTCGGTCTGATCGTGCGTGACGTAGACGGTGGTCGCCGGCTTGCCCGAGGCTTTGAGCTGCTTGTGCAGGTCAGAGATACGGATACGCATCGACGCACGCAGTTTGGCGTCGAGGTTGGACAGCGGTTCGTCAAAGAGGAACACGTCTGGCTTTTTCACGATCGCACGGCCTACGGCCACACGCTGGGCCTGGCCACCGGAGAGCTGGCGCGGCAGACGGTCCAGCAGCTCTTCCAGCTCAAGGATTTTTGCCGCTTCGTTCACCTGGCTCTCAATCTGCGCTTTTGGCAGCTTGCTCAGCTTCAGGCCGAAGGCCAGGTTTTCCCGCACGGTCATGTGCGGATAGAGCGCATAGTTCTGGAACACCATCGCAATCCCGCGCTCTTTTGGCGCGAGGTTGTTCACGATCTTTTCGCCGATGCGCACTTCGCCGCCGCTGATGGTCTCCAGACCGGCCAGCATACGCAGGGTGGTGGACTTGGCGCAGCCGGACGGGCCGACGATGACCATAAATTCACCTTCAGCGATTTTCAGGTCGATAGCATGTACCGCTTTGAAGCCGTTGGAGTAAACCTTTTCCAGTTTGTTGAAAATAACTTCAGCCATGATATTTCCCTCTTAACCTTTAATTCCGCTGCTGGTTACGCCCTGTACGAAGTAGCGCTGTGCCAGGAAGAAGACAATGATGGATGGCAGAATGGAGATGCTCGCCATTGCCAGAATTTCGTTCCACGGCGCACCTTCGGTAACGTCGATGGACATTTTCAGAGCCAGTGCAATCGGGTATTTATCCACGCTGTAGACATAAATCAGCGGCCCGATAAAGTCGTTCATTGACCACATGAACTGGAACAGCGCCACGGAGATGATGGCTGGCTTCAGGATGGGCACCACCACGTACCACAGCACCTGAATGGAGTTACAGCCGTCAATCTGCGCCGCCTCTTCCATGTCACGCGGTACGCCGCGCAGGAACTGGATCAGCATGAAGACGAAGAACCCTTGCGTGGCGAAGGCCAGCGGCAGGTACAGCGGCATATAGCTGTTCAGCATGCCCATTTCACGGAACATCAGGTACTGCGGGATCAGCAGTACGGTGCTTGGCAGCAACATGGTGGTAATCAGCGTCGCGAACCAGAACTTCTTCCACGGGATCTCGAAGCGGGCAAAGCCGTACGCCACGATGGTGGAGGAGATAATGGTCAGGATCACTTTCGGGATCACATACTTAAAGGTGTTCAGCATGTAATGGCCGAAGTTGTACTCGGTCCCGGTTTTCCAGCCGTTGACAAAGCCGTCCCAGGTGGCGTGTGCCGGCCACAGGCTCAGGGTGGTGAAGATCTCGTGGTTCGGTTTGAACGACGCCGAGAACATCCACACCAGCGGGTAGAGCATCAGCAGGCCAACAAACAGCAGGATCACATAGCGAATGCTGGCGCTAATTTTTTCACGACGCTGGGTACGCGCCACTTCACGCTCTGCGATGCTTCTCGCCGTGGAGAGTTGTTGAATATCAGCCATTTTTGCCTCCCTTATCGGCGGAGTAGAAGACCCAGTATTTCGAAGACTTAAAGGCGATAGCGGCAAAGACAGCGACCACCAGGAACAGGATCCAGGCCAGCGCCGCGCCGTAACCCATGTCAAAGTACTTGAATGCGGTGTCGTAGATGTACAGTGAGAACAGGTAGGTGGAGTAGGTTGGTCCACCGCCGGTAATTACATACGGACCGGTAAACTCCTGGAACGCCTGAGTGGTCTGCATGATGAAGTTGAAGAAGATAACCGGCGTGATCAGCGGCACGGTTACTTTCATGAACATCTGCCATTTAGAAGCACCGTCAATCATGGCGGCTTCGTACTGCGACTGCGGCACGTTCTGCAGGGCCGCAAGGAAAATAACCATCGCAGAGCCGAACTGCCATACGCGCAACAGGGTTACGGACATCAGCGCCAGAGAGGGTTCCCCAAGCCAGTTCACGGCGTCAAAACCAAACACGCCAATAAAGCTGTTAAGCAGGCCATCAATGGCGAACAGCGCACGCCACAGAACGGCAATAGCAACGGAGCTGCCGAGGATGGACGGAATATAATAAGCGGTACGGAAGAAGCCGATGCCGCGCAATTTAAAGTTCAGAACAAACGCAATACCCAGCGCAAAGGCCAGCTTTAAGGGGATAGTTAAAAATACGTAGGCAAAGGTCACGCCCATGGATTTCCAGAAGAGGGTATCTTCCGTAAACATGTAGCGATAGTTTTCGATGCCGTTAAATACCGGCGGGCTCATCAAATCGTACTCAGTAAAACTGAGGAAGAACGATGAGACAAAGGGGAAGGCGGTGAAAAGTATCAACCCAATTATGTAGGGTGATATCCACGCCAGCCCCAACATCTTGTTTTCATTCATACATACCTACCTGGTAATTAAGGGTTTAAAACGGAATCTTTACGCCTGGAGCGACCCGGTGTTTCAATTTTTTAAAACTAATGAACCATCGTTTTCAAATTGTAAAACGTCGTTTTAATTTATTTTATTGCGATTAAAATCCACGTCATTCGATAAATAGTGGAAATGTGATCAAGGTCGAAACAGCGTTTCAATAAGGTGAGATGGGTGGCATTTTTATCGGTATGCGCGCAATGGCAGGCGAGTAAGGACCGGCTAAACAGAAGACTTTGCTGACGTATTCTGGAAATTTTTGGCAGTAGAAACAAACTACTAATATTTGTAGCAAAACTGTAACATTGGAATTAAGGTAGCGAGGATATAATTAACTTGTTGAATGATTAGCGGCGGAGATAAAGCGCAATTGCGCTTAAGCAGAAAAAAGGCGATGCCGGAGCATCGCCTTTTTCATTTATTTGAGGAAGTCTTCCCGCACCGGCGTAAAGGTATCCAGCAGGGTGCCCGGTTTCAGGCAAACACAGCCGTGCATAATATGCGGCTGCTTATAAAGCGTATCCCCGGCGGTGACGACATGTTTCTCTTCACCGATGGTAAATTCGAACTCACCGGACAAAACATAGGTCAGCTGCTCATGCGGATGGTTATGCATGGGGCCAACGGCGCCCTGTTCAAAATTGACCTCTACCGCCATCATTTTGCCGTCGTGCGCCAGAATACGTCGCGTCACGCCGTTACCCAGATCTTCAAGCTGCGTCTCTTTGTGGAAAATAAACATGCTCATGTCCTGTTATATAGTGAAACATCGTTTCATTTAATTTATCCCAGAGAGGGCTAAAAAGAAATGTCGAACCAGAGAACTGGAAACTCGATCACAAGTTTGCTTCACTGGATGAAACCGGAAAGGAGAGCACCATGAAAACGATTGGCCTGTTGGGGGGAATGAGCTGGGAATCCACTATTCCTTATTATCGTCTGATCAACGAAGGGGTAAAACAGCGCCTCGGGGGGTTACATTCGGCGAGCCTGTTGCTGCACAGCGTCGATTTCCACGAGATCGAAGCCTGCCAGTCCAGCGGCGACTGGGAGAAGGCCGGGGAGATCCTCGCGACGGCGGCGCTGGGCCTGCAGGGGGCAGGGGCCCAGGCCATTTTGCTCTGTACCAACACCATGCACAAAGTCGCGGCGCAAATTGAAACCCGCTGTTCGCTGCCGTTCCTGCATATCGCCGATGCCACGGGCCGGGCCATTACGGCGGCGGGCATGAACCGCGTGGCGCTGCTCGGCACGCGCTACACCATGGAGCAGGATTTCTATCGCGGGCGGCTGACGGCGCAGTACGGCATTGAGAGCCTGATCCCGGACGAGGCGGACCGGGCGCGCATCAACCAGATTATCTTCGACGAGCTCTGTCTCGGCATCTTCAGCGAGGCGTCACGCCGTTACTATCTTGAGGTGATCCAGAAACTGGCCGATCGGGGGGCGCAGGGGGTGATCTTCGGCTGCACCGAGATTGGCCTGCTGGTTCCGGCGGATAAAAGCCCGATCCCGGTATTTGATACCGCCGCAATCCACGCCGCCGATGCGGTGGAATTTATGCTTTCGTAACGGGCGAGGCCAGTAACTGCTCCAGCGGGCCGGTGAGGGTCGTCAGCTCCTGTTGCAGATGGGCGCTAAAGGCGTCCACCAGGGCCGAGGCCGGGCGGTGCAGGGGGCGGATCAGGCTCACCGTAAAGGGCACCGAAATACTGAAGCGGCGAATAATAATCCCGCTGTCGGCATAATCCAGCGCCGTCAGCGGATTGACCACCGAAATGCCTACCCCCGCGCGCACCATGGCGCAGATAGAGGCCGCGCTGTGCGTCTCCACCACCATCCGCCGTTTCACCTGATGTTCGGCAAAAAGCTGATCCAGCAGCTGCCGGTAACTGTCGGTGCGCGACAGGCTGATGTAGTTCTCGCCCTGAAAATCCGCCGGGGTCAGCACCGCTTTTTCCGCAAGCGGATGCCCGGCGGGCAGGACGCACACCTCATCTAATGACAGCAGCTCATGGCGGGCGGTGCCCGCCGGGGTGGCAAGGGTTTCGGTCAGGCCGAGATCGTGGCGCTGGGCCGAAAGCCACTCTTCCAGCAGAGGGGATTCCTGCGGCACGATGGTGAGATTCACGTCCGGGTAACGGGCGAGAAACGGCTGCAACAGGGCAGGCAAAAAGGACTGGGAAAAGACGGGCAGGCAGACGACAGAGAGCTCGCCCTGGCGAAACTCGCGCAGGCTGTCGGCGGCGCTGACGATGCGGTCCAGCCCGTACCAGGAGCGCTGCACCTCCTCGAACAGACGCAGCCCCTGCACCGTCGGGTGCAGACGCCCGCGGCTGCGTTCAAAGAGCGTCAGGCCGATGACCTTCTCGAAGCGCGCCAGCTCGCGGCTCACCGTCGGCTGGGAGGTGTGCAGCAGACGCGCGGCTTCGGTCAGATTCCCGGCCGTCATCACGGCGTGGAAAATTTCAATATGGCGTAAATTCACAGCGGGCATGGCGGCGACCTGAGATAAGGTAATCCATATCATTTTTGCATAGACTGGCGATAAAACGATATTTTTTATTCTCTTCGTGCTGTGGCGTAATCAGTAAAAATTGCATTCCCGGAGAGCACCATGCCACGCCCGCTGAACAACACCGATACCGATCTGAATGCCGACAACCTGCTGCGCCTGCCTGCGGAATTTGGCTGCCCTGTCTGGGTTTACGACGCGCAGATTATTCGCGACAAGATTGCGGCCCTGCATCAGTTTGACGTGGTGCGTTTTGCCCAGAAAGCCTGCTCCAACATCCATATTTTGCGTCTGATGCGCGAGCAGGGCGTGAAGGTTGACTCCGTATCGCTGGGTGAAATCGAGCGTGCGCTGGCGGCAGGCTACGATCCAAAGGCCGACAGCGATGCGATTGTCTTTACCGCTGACCTGATCGACAGCGCCACCCTGGCCCGGGTGCATGAGCTGCAGATCCCGGTCAACGCCGGTTCCGTGGACATGCTGGAACAGCTGGGCCAGGTATCACCGGGCCACCGCGTCTGGCTGCGCGTCAACCCGGGCTTTGGACACGGCCACAGCCAGAAGACCAACACCGGCGGCGAAAACAGCAAACACGGTATCTGGTACAGCGATCTGCCTGCCGCGCTGGAAGTGCTGCAGCGCTATAACCTGAAGCTGGTAGGCATTCACATGCACATTGGCTCCGGGGTGGACTACGGTCATCTTGAGCAGGTGTGCGGCGCGATGGTACGCCAGGTGGTCGAGTTTGGTCAGGATCTGGAGGCGATCTCCGCCGGTGGTGGGCTGTCCATTCCGTATCGTGAAGGCGAAGAGGCGATCGATACCGATCACTACTACGGCCTGTGGAATGGCGCCCGCGACAAAATTGCTGCCCACCTGGGTCATGCGGTGAAGCTGGAGATCGAACCGGGCCGCTTCCTGGTCGCCGAGTCGGGCGTGCTGGTGTCGCAGGTGCGTAGCGTGAAGGCGATGGGTAGCCGTCACTTCGTGCTGATCGACGCAGGCTTCAACGATCTGATGCGCCCGGCGATGTACGGCAGCTATCACCACATTTCGGCGCTGGCCGCTGACGGACGGGATTTATCGCAGGCTGAATTAGTGGAAACGGTCGTCGCCGGCCCGCTGTGCGAATCCGGGGATGTGTTTACCCAGCAGGAAGGCGGGAAAGTGGAAACCCGCGCGCTGCCGCCGGTCGTGCCGGGAGATTACCTGGTGCTGCACGATACCGGCGCGTACGGTGCGTCCATGTCATCCAACTACAACAGCCGTCCGCTGCTGCCGGAAGTGCTGTTTGATAACGGCGCGGCACGTCTGATCCGCCGCCGTCAGACCATTCAGGAACTGCTCGCCCTCGAACTCTTCTGATCGAACCAGGGTCCCGTCGCCACCGAATCGCGTAATACCAGAGTGCCGGTAAAGGGCGGGATCGCTTCAATCGGCTCGTTTTTCACCAGCCGGATGGCCTGATCGATAGCGGTAGTGATCATGTTGTCGATGGGCAGGTAGACGGTAGAGAGCGCCGGTTCCAGCCACTTCGCGCAGGGCGCGTCATCGAAGCCGAACAACGAAATATCCTCGGGAATGCGCAGCCCGGCCTGGTGCAGCGCTTTCGACGAGCCCAGCGCCATATCGTCGTTACAGGCAAACAGGGCGCTGAACGGCACCTTCTCGTTCAGCAGCTCCTGGCACAGCTCGTACCCGCGCGTCATCCCCGAATCACCATACTTCACCCGGTTCTCATCCCAGGGAATGCCGTGCTTTTCCAGCGCCTGACGATAGCCCATCAGTCGCGCCTTGCCGGTAGGGGTGTGGATCGGCACGGTCATACAGGCGATCTCCCGGTGCCCCTGGCTTATCAGATACTCCACCGCGTTGAAGGCCGCCTCCTGCTGCTCGAAGAAGACGCAGCGCTCCCGCGCCTGGCTGACGTCACGGTTGATGACGATAAGCGGCATCTTCACGCTGTTGATGAGCGACATGATCGCTTTTTCGCTCATGTAGCGGGTGTAGAGCACGATGGCATCGCACTGGCGATCCGCCAGCATCTGTACCGCTTCCTCTTCCCGCTCCGGGGTGTCGTGACCGTCGGTAACGATCAGCTGCTTCCCGTGCGTTTCGGTCTGCCGGGAGGCCTGCTGCAGCAGGCGGCCAAAGTAAAAACCGTCAAAGGTCGAGACCACCAGACCAATGCTGTTGCTGGTCCGGTTCGCCAGCGACCGCGCCAGGAAGTTAGGACGATAGCCCAGCTCTTCCATCGCGTTAAAGACCTGCTGACGGGTGCTCTCTTTTACCTGACCTGTGCCGTTCAGTACGCGCGACACCGTGGCTTTCGACACGCCCGCGCGCAGTGAGACATCCAGCATTGTTGCCATTCGATATTCCTGCTTCCACGTTATGCTCGCAAGTTTATCACAGACGTTCAGGGGCATAAGCCGGGCGGGAGGGGGAAAACCCCCACCAGGATCACGCTTTCTGGTAACAGGTCAGTGAGTTGCGGAAAGTGGCATACCAAAGTGGCGATTATTCACACTCCGGGATACCTCTTACCGCGTTGGGAGCTTAATCACAGAACAAATCTTCACCAGAAGCTATTTTTGGTATGCCAATAGAAGCCGGCTGAACACCTTATCCCAATAAAGGCCCTTTTACTGAGGTATTACCCTATGGCATTACAGGAAAAACTGATCAACTCTCTGGGCAGTTTCGCCACGAAGTTCAACAGTTATCGCTATATCATGGCGATAAAGTCCGCCTTCATCACCTTAATGCCGGTCATTATTGTTGGCGCATTTTCGGTGCTGATCTCCAACATGGTGCTGGATCCGAAAAACGGCTTAGCCAGTTTCCAGTCGCTCTCGTTTCTTGCCACGCTGAAGCCCATCACCAGCGCCCTGAACTACGCCACGCTCAACTTCCTCAATATCGGGGCCGTGTTCCTGATTGGTATTGAGCTTGGACGGATCAACGGCATCAAGTCGCTGTTCCCCGGGCTGTTGGCGGTGATCTGCTTTATCTGCGTGACGCCCACTACCGTGGAGATGATGGTCGATGGCGAAATGCACATGGTCAAAGATGTGCTCCTGCGCCAGTTCTCCGACACCCGCAGCCTGTTCCTGGGCATGTTTATCGCCATCCTGTCGGTGGAAATTTACTGCTGGCTGGAGGGGCGTCCGGGACTGAAAATCAGGATGCCGGACACCGTGCCGCCGAACGTTTCGGCCTCGTTTTCGGCGCTGATCCCGGCGATCATCACCACCACCACCATCGCCACCTTCGGCTTTGTGTTCCATCAGGTCACCGGCATGTACCTCTACGATGCGGTATACCAGGTGGTGCAGCAGCCGCTGGAGCGCGTGGTGCAAAGCCTGCCCGGCATTCTGCTGCTGATGTTTGTCGCCCAGCTGTTCTGGGTGATTGGTATCCACGGCAACCAGATGATCAAACCGATCCGCGAGCCGCTGCTGCTGGGGGCGATCACCGTCAATATGAGCGCCTTTGAGCAGGGCAAAGAGATCCCGAACATCATCACCATGCCGTTCTGGGATGTTTATATGAGCATCGGCGGTTCGGGCTTAACCATCGGCCTGTTGATCGCCGTGATGATCGGCACCAAACGCAAAGAGATGAAGGAGATCGCCAAGCTCTCTATCGGCCCCGGGATCTTCAACATCAACGAGCCGGTGATCTTCGGTATGCCAATCATGCTCAACCCGATTCTGGCCATCCCATTCATCATCACCCCGCTGGTGACAGGCTCCATCGGCTATTTCGCCACCGTCACCGGTTTCGCCGGTAAAGCCGTGGTGATGGTGCCCTGGACAACCCCGCCGCTGATCAACGCCTGGCTCTCAACCGCCGGTTCGATGGGGGCGGTAGTCACCCAGGGTATCTGCATCATTACTGCCGTTCTTATCTATCTGCCGTTTGTGAAGATCGCGTCACGCCGTGCAGAACAGGCCGCGATGCAGGCCGCAAACCAGGAGGCGACGAATAACGCATGAGCATTAAACAGATGACTATCCCCGGGGACTTTATCCTCGGGGCCGCGGCCTCCGCCTGGCAAACCGAGGGCTGGAGCGGCAAGAAAGCCGGACAGGACTCCTGGATCGACCTCTGGTACAAAAACGATCGTCAGGTGTGGCATAACGGCTACGGTCCGGCGGTGGCCACCGATTTCATCAACCGTTTCCGTGAAGACGTCGCGCTGATGAAGCAGGCCGGGCTGACACACTACCGCACCTCCATCAACTGGTCGCGTTTTCTTACCGACTATGAAAACGCGACGGTGGATGAGGAGTACGCCGCGTATTACGACGCCCTGTTCGCCGAGATGCACCGTCAGGGCATTGAGCCGATGATCTGCCTTGAACACTACGAGCTGCCGGGCACGTTGCTGGAAACCTACGGCGGCTGGGCATCGAAGCACGTGGTGGAGCTTTTCACCCGCTACGCCGAAAAGGTCTTCGCCCGCTATCACCATGTGGTGACGCGCTGGTTTACCTTCAATGAGCCGATTGTGGTGCAGACCCGGGTCTACCTTGATGCCCTGCGCTGGCCCTATGAGCAGAACACCCACACCTGGATGCAGTGGAACCACCACAAAGTGCTGGCCACCGCGAAGGTAGTAAAACTGTTCCGCGAGAAGGGCTATCGCGGCACGGTGGGCTGCATTCTCAACCCGGAAGTGACGTATCCCCGCTCCCGCGCCGCCCACGACGTCAGGGCTGCGGAGATCTACGATCTCTTCTACAACCGGGTGTTCCTCGATCCGCTGGTGCACGGGCGCTATCCGCAGGAACTCTTTGCCCTGCTGGAAAAACATCAGGTGCAGTGGGAGTACAGCGACGACGAGCTGGCCCTGATTGCCAATAACACCGTCGACGAACTGGGGATTAACCTCTATTACCCGCACCGGGTGAAGGCGCCGTCCCGGGCCTGGCATCCCGACACGCCATTCCATCCGGCGTACTACTACGAGCCGTTCGAACTCCCCGGGCGGCGGATGAACACCTCCCGCGGATGGGAGATCGCCCCGCGCATTATTTACGACATGGCGATGCGCATCAAAAACGACTATCGCAACATCGACTGGTTCGTTGCCGAAAGCGGAATGGGGGTCGAAAATGAAGGCCAGTTCCGCAACAGCGACGGGATAATCGAGGATAACTACCGCATCAATTTCATCAGCGAACACCTCTATTACACCCTGCTGGCGCGGGAGGAGGGGGCCAACTGCCACGGCTACATGCTGTGGGCCTTCACCGATAACGTCTCGCCGATGAACGCCTTTAAAAACCGTTACGGTCTGATTGAGATCGATCTGGCGGACAACCGCGCCCGACGCGCCAAAAAATCGGCCAGCTGGTTCCGGCAACTGCGCGATGAGCGCGTGCTGACCCTGACCCTCGACGATGAATGGAAGTAGACGAAGATCGCGACGCTTCTGGTAACATAGTGCACAAACTGGCCGGGAGGATGCCCGGCCCGCGCATTAACTCACAGTACAGGTGATAACGTGGATAAGGCTGTCGTCCCGGCGGAAAAGAAGCAGTACCAGGAGATTGGCGAGGATTTACGCGCCCAGATCATCCAGGGGCACTATCCCGTGGGCTCACGTCTGCCGCCGGAGCGGAATATCGCAGAGACCTACGGCGTCAGCCGCACCATCGTGCGTGAGGCGCTGCTGATGCTGGAGTTGCAGGGTACCGTGGATATTCGTCAGGGTTCCGGGGTCTATGTGATGCGCATTCCCGAAGAGCATGAGAACGAGGAAGAGCGTCTGTTAAAAAGCGACGTCGGCCCGTTCGAGATCCTGCAGGCGCGCCAGCTGCTGGAAAGCAACATCGCCGCCTTTGCTGCCAAAATGGCGACCCGGGCGGACATCGACAATCTGCGCCGCATCATCGAGCAGGAGCAGCGGGCCATCGCCGCCAACGACAACAGCCAGGACAACAGCAAGATGTTTCATCTGGTGCTGGCGGGCGCCACGCAGAATCAGATGCTGCTGGCGACCGTCGAAAGCGTCTGGCACAACATGGACAGCAGCCCGCTCTGGCAGCAGTTTAATGCCCACATTGCCAGCCGGGCGTATCGCCTGAAGTGGCTGGGCGACCGTCAGACCATTCTCGCCGCCCTGCGCCGTCGCGACGTAATGGGGGCCTGGCAGGCGATGTTCCAGCATCTGGAAAATGTCAAAAAGAGCCTGCTGGAGCTCTCCGACGAGGATGCCCCGGACTTTGACGGCTATCTTTTTGATTCGGTCCCTATTTTCCAGGGGAAGCCGGTGTGAATATCCAACCGCTGTACGCTGCCCCGCAGCACGCGGAGCAGGTGACCGACTGGCTGTGGCAGGCCTTTGGCGAGGGCGTGCCGCGCCCGTTTTTCGCAAGCATCGTGAACCACAGCCAGACCCCTGGCGCGCTGCCGCTCACCTTTATTGCCACCGAGGGCGAGCGCCTGCTCGGCACGGTGGGATTATGGCGCTGCGACCTGATCACCCGCCAGGATCTTCACCCCTGGCTGGCGGCGCTGTACGTTGACGAAGCCGCGCGCGGGCAAGGGCTGGCGGGGAAATTACAGCAGCACGTGCAGAACCATGCCGCGGGGCTCGGGTATCGCGAGCTGCATCTCTGGTCTGCCTGCCGCGATTTTTATGAGCGCTACGGCTGGCACTACCTCGGCGACGGTCTGGAATACCCGGACAAAACCGTGCATCTCTACCGCTATTCGCTGGCAGACTCTGCCGGCGGTACAACGGAGTGACGGCGTACCAGCGTCGGGCTGAAGAGGTGGGTGATCTCCGGCGGCTGGCGTTTATCCGCCAGGGATAGCGCCAGCTCTGCCGCCTGCGTCGCCATGGTGACGATAGGGTAGCGCACCGTGGTCAGGCGCGGTCGCACGTAGCGCGAGATCAGAATGTCATCGAAGCCGATCAGCGAAATATCCCCCGGCACGTCAATCCCGTTATCGTTCAGCACCCCCATTGCCCCGGCGGCCATTGAGTCGTTATAACAGGCAATCGCCGTAAAGTTACGCCCGCGTCCCAGCAGCTCGGTCATCGCCTGCTCACCGCCGCGCTCGTCGGGTTCACCGTAAGTGACCAGACGATCGTTGCAGGGAATGTCGTTTTCGCGCAGCGCATCGTAGTAGCCCTGCAGCCGGTCTTCGGCATCGGAAATAGGATGGTCAGAGCAGAGATAGCCGATGCGGGTATGCCCCTGCTGGATCAGGTGGCGGGTGGCAAGCCAGGCGCCATAGCGATCGTCCAGCGCCACGCAGCGCTGCTCGTAGCCGGGAATAATACGGTTCACAATCACCATGCCCGGGATCTGCTTCATCAGATGCACCAGCTCCTCATCCGGCAGCTTTTTGGCATGCACCACCAGCGCCGCGCAGCGATGACGGATCAGCTGCTCAATCGCCTGACGCTCTTTCTGTTCATTGTGGTAGCCGTTGCCGATCAGCAGGAAGTTACCGGTCTGGTAGGCCACCTGCTCGACGGCTTTGACCATCGCGCCGAAAAAGGGATCGGAGACATCGCCCACCACCAGTCCGACAGTATCGGTGGACTGCTGAGCCAGCGCGCGGGCATTGGCGTTGGGGTGGTAGTTCAGGGATTCCATGGCGGCCAGCACGGCCTGGCGGGAGTTTTCACTGGCTTTAGGGGAATTGTTGATGACGCGTGAAACCGTGGCGACGGAAACACCCGCCATTCGGGCCACATCCTTAATAGTCGCCATTCTCTACCTTCTTATTGGGGTAAGCGTTTACACACCAAATAGTGTTGCGGAAAAGTGAGGCGTATTCAAGCGCAGGGCGGTGAGGCAATTCACAAAGGTGAGAAAGGTTGCCGAAAACTGTGTAATCGTTACACAGCGAAGCGTGACAGAAGCGGGTGAATTTGAATCTTTGGTTACACTTTGCCTCAGGCTGTTGCGATTGTCTGCTGGCAGATGTTAAGGCGGCGTTGCTACATTTGAGATCCCAGAGGTATTGATAGGTGAAGTTAACCGCCCGGTTAACTGACACGCTTTACACCAGCCTGCGTTCATACGCAGGTTTTTTTTGCTTGTTGTTCAATATGTAACAGCCCTCGATATAAATTCACACCTGGTTGCACTTCGGCTCATTCGCTTGCTTTTTAACGCTGGTGAAGTGGAGGGCCCGGGGCCACAATCAAGATCCCAGAGGTATTGATTGGTGAGAATTCTTAGTACGTACTGCGTACTCATCTCTTGCACCAACCTGCGCAGATGCGCAGGTTTTTTTTTGTCTCTATCCGGCTGTCGCTCCTGCCGCACTTCTCGTGTAATCTGCCACAATTTACCGCAACCCGGCTAATTGAAAGGCAAAGGGAGTTGAGATGCTATTTGGGTTTTTCCGCACGCTTTTTCGTATCCTTTTTCGCGTCCGTCTGACTGGCGACACCCAGCCATTGCACGCTGAGCGCGTTCTTATTACCCCTAACCACGTCTCCTTTATCGACGGCATTCTGCTGGCGCTGTTTTTACCCGTGCGCCCGGTGTTTGGGGTCTACACCTCCGTCAGCCAGCAGTGGTACATGCGCTGGCTGTCGAAGCTGATTGATTTTGTCCCGCTCGACCCTACCAAACCGATGATGATCAAACATCTGGTGCGTCTGATTGGGCAGGGGCGTCCGGTGGTGATCTTCCCGGAAGGACGTATCTCCATCACCGGCTCGCTGATGAAAATTTATGACGGTGCTGGCTTTGTGGCGGCGAAATCCGGGGCGACGGTAGTGCCGCTGCGCATTGAAGGCGCGGAGCTCACCTTTTTCAGCCGGCTGAAAGGGCTGGTGAAACAGCGTCTGTTCCCGCGCATCACCCTGCATCTGCTGCCGCCAACCACCTTGCCGATGCCCGACGCGCCTCGCGCCCGCGACCGGCGTAAAATCGCCGGCGAAATGCTCCATCAGATCATGATGGAAGCCCGGATGGCGGTGCGTCCGCGCGAAACACTGTATGAATCGCTGCTGTCGGCAATGTACCGTTATGGCGCGAAAAAACCGTGCATCGACGACATTAACTTTGCCCCTGACAGCTATCACAAGCTGCTGACCAAAACCCTGTTTGTTGGCCGTATCCTTGAGAAATACAGCCAACAGGGGGAGAAGATCGGACTGATGCTGCCGAATGCCGGGATCAGTGCGGCGGTCATCTTTGGCGCTGTCTCCCGCGGACGTATTCCGGCGATGCTCAACTACACCGCAGGGGTGAAAGGGTTGAGTAGCGCCATCACCGCCGCGCAGATCAAGACGGTGTTCACCTCCCGCACCTTCCTCGATAAAGGCAAACTCTGGCATCTGCCGGAGCAGCTCACTCAGGTGCGCTGGGTATTCCTCGAAGATCTTAAGGCGGAAGTGACAGCCGGTGACAAGCTGTGGATTTTTGCCCACCTGCTGGCACCGCACCTGGCGCAGGTGAAGCAGCAGCCGGAAGATGCCGCCGTGATCCTGTTTACCTCCGGCTCCGAGGGCAACCCGAAAGGGGTGGTTCACAGTCATAAAAGCCTGCTGGCTAACGTCGAGCAGATTAAAACCATCGCCGATTTCACCGCGCGAGATCGCTTTATGTCAGCGCTGCCGCTGTTCCACTCTTTTGGTCTGACGGTGGGGCTGTTCACGCCGCTGCTGACCGGTGCCGAAGTATTCCTCTACCCGAGCCCGCTGCACTATCGCGTGGTGCCGGAGCTGACCTACGACCGCAACTGCACGGTGATCTTCGGCACCTCGACCTTCCTTGGCAACTATGCCCGCTTTGCCAATCCGTATGATTTCCACCGCGTGCGCTACGTGGTGGCCGGGGCGGAAAAACTGCAGGAGAGCACCCGCCAGCTGTGGCAGGACAAGTTTGGCCTGCGCATTCTGGAGGGCTACGGCGTGACCGAGTGTGCG
This sequence comes from Leclercia adecarboxylata, assembly GCF_023639785.1. Classification (NCBI taxonomy): domain Bacteria; kingdom Pseudomonadati; phylum Pseudomonadota; class Gammaproteobacteria; order Enterobacterales; family Enterobacteriaceae; genus Leclercia; species Leclercia adecarboxylata. Next base: position 3,792,185 of record NZ_CP098325.1, on the reverse strand, counting down.
CCGGTGGTCTCCATTAACGTGCCGATGGCGGCAAAACCCGGCACCGTCGGGCGCATTCTGCCGGGGATGGACGCCCGTCTGCTGGCCGTACCGGGTATTGAAGAGGGCGGGCGCCTGCAACTCAAAGGGCCGAACATCATGAACGGCTACCTGCGGGTAGAAAACCCGGGCGTGCTGGAAGCGCCGACGGCGGAAAACATCCACGGCGAAGTGGAAACCGGCTGGTACGACACCGGCGATATCGTGCGCTTCGATGAACAGGGCTACGTGCAGATCCAGGGACGCGCGAAGCGCTTCGCCAAAATCGCCGGTGAAATGGTGTCGCTGGAGATGGTCGAACAGCTGGCGCTGGCCGTATCTCCGGAAAAAATGCACGCCACCGCGGTGAAAGCCGATGCCAGCAAAGGTGAGGCGCTGGTGCTCTTTACCACCGACAGCGAGCTGAAACGCGAGGAGCTTCTGCAGCATGCCCGTGAACAGGGCATTCCTGAGCTGGCCGTGCCGCGCGATATTCGTTATCTCAAACAACTTCCGGTGTTGGGCAGCGGTAAGCCGGATTTTGTCACCCTCAAAGGTATGGTTGAACAGGCGGAGCCGCATAATGAGTGAGTCAGTACCCACTAACACCTCCATCTGGTCGAGAGGGATGATGGCGGTGATCGCCGCCCAGTTCCTTTCTGCCTTTGGTGATAACGCGTTGCTGTTTGCCACTCTGGCGCTGCTGAAATCGCAGTTTTACCCGGACTGGAGCCAGCCGATCCTGCAGATGGTGTTTGTGGGCGCTTACATCATTTTTGCCCCCTTTGTCGGTCAGGTGGCGGATAGCTTCGCCAAAGGGCGGGTGATGATGTTTGCCAACAGCCTGAAACTGCTGGGGGCGGCCAGTATCTGCTTTGGCGTCAATCCGTTCATTGGCTATACGCTGGTGGGGATCGGGGCAGCCTCCTACTCCCCGGCCAAGTACGGCATCCTCGGGGAACTCACTACAGGGGATAAGCTGGTTAAAGCTAACGGGCTGATGGAGGCCTCAACCATTGCGGCGATCCTGCTGGGCTCGATGGCGGGCGGCGTGCTGGCCGACTGGCACGTGCTGGCGGCGCTGGGCGTCTGCGCCGTGGTGTATGCCGGGGCGGTGATCGCCAACCTGTTTATCCCGAAACTGCCAGCGGCGCGTCCGGGGCAGTCCTGGCGCTTTACGCCAATGACAGCCAGCTTCTTCAACGCCTGCCGTGTGCTGTGGCACAACGGCGAAACCCGCTTCTCGCTGCTGGGGACCAGCATGTTCTGGGGGGCGGGGGTGACGCTGCGCTTCCTGCTGGTGCTGTGGGTCCCCACGGCGCTGGGCATCACCGATAACGCCACGCCAACCTATCTCAACGCCATGGTGGCGGTGGGGATCGTGTTGGGCGCGGGAGCGGCGGCAAAACTGGTGACGCTGCAAACCGTTGCCCGCTGCATGCCCGCCGGGATCCTGATTGGCGTGGTGGTGCTGATTTTCGCCCTGCAACATGCGCTGTTGCCGGCCTATGCGCTGCTGTTCCTGATGGGGATCTGCGGGGGCTTCTTTGTGGTACCGCTGAATGCATTGCTGCAGGAGCGCGGGAAGCAGACCGTCGGGGCAGGGAACGCCATTGCGGTGCAAAACCTCGGCGAAAATGCCGCCATGCTGCTGATGCTCGGGCTTTACTCGCTGGCGGTAAAAGTGGGTGTGCCGGTGGTGGGCATTGGCGTCGGGTTCGGCGGCCTGTTCGCGCTGGCGATTGCGGCGCTGTGGATGTGGCAGCGTCGGCGGTGATGCAGTGCCGGGTGGCGGCTACGCTTTACCCGGCCTGCAACACCCCGCCTTTGTCCTTGTAGGCCCGTTCAAGCGAAGCGCCGCCGGGCAATCAGGCGGTGCCTGAGCGATTTAAAAACGGTGCGGCCTGATGCCCTCACCCCGACCCTCTCCCACAGGGAGAGGGTGCAAACACCAAAAAAGGCAACTGTCGTTGCCTTTTTGCTTTTACTAGGGGGCCGGGTAGGTATACACCTGATGCACCGCTTCAATCTCCGCTAACACCTCTTCGCTTAACTCAAGGTGGAAGCTTTCAACGTTGGTTTTCAGCTGCTCCATGGTGGTCGCGCCCAGCAGGGTGCTGGCAACAAACGGCTGGCGGCGTACAAACGACAGCGCCATCTGAGCCGGATCGAGCCCGTGACGTTTTGCGATATCCACATACGCCGCCACTGCTTTCTGCGTCTGCTCACCGCTGTATCGGGTGAAGCGGCTGAACAGGGTATTACGCGCGCCCGCCGGTTTTGCACCGTTAAGATACTTACCGGTCAGGGTGCCAAACCCGAGGCAGGAGTACGCCAGCAGCTCAACGCCCTCATACTGGCTTACTTCCGCCAGACCCACCTCATAGCTGCGGTTCAGCAGGCTGTACGGGTTCTGAATGGTGACGATGCGCGGCAGGTCGTGCTTGTCCGCCAGATGCAGGTAGCGCATCACGCCAAACGCCGTTTCGTTAGAGACGCCGATGTAGCGGATTTTGCCCGCGCGCTGGCATTCGGTTAATGCTTCCAGGGTTTCCAGCAGCGTGACGACGGGCGCGCTGTCGCTCCAGCTGTAGCCCAGCTTGCCAAAGCAGTTTGTCGCGCGCTGCGGCCAGTGAACCTGATAAAGGTCGAGGTAATCGGTCTGCAGACGCGTCAGGCTGGCATCCAGCGCGGCGCGGATGTTTTTACGATCGAGGACCTGATTCGGGCGAATGCCGCTGTCGTTATTGCGGGAGGGCCCGCTCACCTTGGAGGCCACAACCAGCTTTTCGCGGTTACCGCGTTTTGCCAGCCAGTTGCCGACGTAGGTTTCGGTTAATCCCTGGGTTTCCGGACGCGGGGGGACCGGGTACATCTCTGCCACGTCAATCAGGTTAATGCCCTGGCTGACGGCGTAATCGAGTTGTGCATGGGCATCGGCTTCGCTATTTTGTTCACCAAATGTCATCGTGCCCAACCCCAGTTGGCTTATCTCAAGAGCGCTATGGGGGATACGGTGATAATGCATAGCCGGCTTCCTTATTTGACATGTTATTTGCGCCAGGAAACTCCCGACAAAGGACTATAAACATGACAGAGGGGAAGCAAAAAATCAAAAGGCCAGCAAGCTGCTGACCTTTATCATTATCTTTCGATAATCTGTGAAACTTCGTCGCGGTTAATCTGCATATTGTTACCCTGCTGATCGCGGTAGCTGACCAGACCGGTATCGTCGTCGACTTCGGGTTTGCCGTCGGTCAGGATCATGCGACCATCTTTTGTCGCCATGACGTAATCACTGCTACAACCTGAAACGGCAAACGCTAAACCAACAGCCGAGATTATTACTGCCCATTTTTTCATCTTTATGACCTCCACCTGGCTCGTATCTCATCTTAGTCTAGTAATAACTCCGCAGAGGGTTTTCTGAAAGCGGTGAAATCTGAAAAAACAGGCAAATATGTGATAAACGGCAAGATTCCGTATAAAAAGTCACGAATTCAGTAAAAAGTGACGTGCCAGCAATGCGCCAGTGAAGTTCTTTTTCAAATAAAAGCCCCGGGGTAATGTCAGGATCGGTTCGCCACGCGCGCCGATGGCCTCGGTGAGCGCTTTGCTGTTGGCGGCTTTTGGCCGAAGCTGAAGCACTTCGCCGTGACGGGCGGTGATCCGCTCAACCTGGCCCAGGACGATCATGTCCATCAACTCTTCCCAGTCCAGACGCAACTGACGATCTTCCTCCTCGCTTGGGCTCCAGATCAAGGGTGCTCCCACGCGACGATCGGCCAGCGGGATCGCACGATCGCCCTCAACCGGGATCCATAGTACGCGTTTGAGCTTATGCCGCACGTGGCTGCTCTCCCAGGTGATGCCCGTATTGCCGGTTAAGGGTGCCACGCAGACAAACGTCGTCTCCAGCGGACGGCCCGCGCTGTCGATGGGAATGGTCTTCAGCTCGACCCCCAGCGCGGCAAAATCCTGTTCAGGCTTGCTGCCCGCGCTGGCCCCCAGCCATAGCTCCAGCAACACGCCTGTCCATCCTTTATCACGCTTGAGATCGGGTGGAACAGGCAGGCCAGCCAGCGCGGCGAGTTCACCCAGCGAATATCCCGCCAGGCGCTGCGCCTGTTGCAATAACACCGCTTCGGATGCCGGGGGAGAAGTCAGGGGAACGAGGGAATACATGATTATTGCCTTTTGGTTAAAAAATGAGCAGTGGTTTTCCACCGCACAGGGAGAGTTTATCTTTTTCTTTTTGTATGTGCCAGGTGAATGATTTATATGTATTTTTATGCCGTTTTTTTGCCGTGCTGTCAGGGGGATATCCAGGTTGTCCAAATCTGGTCACTGACAATGAACAGGATCTTACACCCAGTTATCCACAGAAAAATGGGATAACTGGGAATAACCCCTACTACTGTTTCCATTTACAGCCTTGACGTGGGACGAAAATCGAAAAATCAGACAAAATGTGCCTAACTTATTGGCACAATCTGTGGATAAAACCAACGTTGCTCGATCTTTCATCAGTGCGGAGATCTTTGGGGTGACCTGCATCACACTATGCTCTGTGTTTCACATAATTCATAATTTAACTGCATGAAATATAGAGGGTTGTAAAAAACGTCAATCTCTGCAATATTCAGAGTGATCTGGGTTGTCCATCGGTAATTCCACACTTCTTCACAACTCTATCCACAGAAAAAGTGAATAAAATTGCCCTTTTGAGCGCTCATCTGTTTATAACTCTGATGATAATTGTGAGTTATTCAAATGTTATTCGGCTCCAGGCCACAAAGAGAGTGGTTTACCGCCTCTCTGGAGTGTGAAACAATCGTTCATATATAAGGTTTAGTTTTGGGGTAGTCCGGTGATTGATGACGATGGCTACCGCCCGAATGTAGGTATCGTAATTTGTAATCGCCAGGGGCAGGTTATGTGGGCCCGGCGATATGGTCAGCACTCCTGGCAATTTCCCCAAGGTGGGATTAACCCTGGAGAGTCCGCAGAGCAAGCGATGTATCGGGAGCTGTTCGAAGAAGTTGGCTTAAGCCGCAAGGATGTCCGCATTCTGGCTTCGACCCGCAACTGGTTGCGTTACAAGTTACCGAAGCGTTTGGTGCGTTGGGACACAAAGCCGGTATGTATCGGCCAGAAACAGAAATGGTTTCTCCTGCAATTGGTGAGCAGCGATGCGGATATCAATATGCAAACCAGCAGCACGCCGGAGTTCGATGGCTGGCGCTGGGTCAGCTACTGGTATCCCGTTCGTCAGGTCGTGTCATTTAAGCGCGATGTTTACCGAAGGGTAATGAAAGAGTTCGCAAGTGCCGTAATGATGCTTCAGGAGGCTCCTCCTAAGCCGCAGAGCGCACCTGCCTGGCGACGTAAAAGAGGTTAAGCTACGCACATTATGCTCACCCGCCTGCGCGAAATAGTCGAGAAGGTGGCCAGTGCCCCGCGGCTCAACGAGGCGCTGGATATTCTGGTCACGGATATCTGCCTTGCGATGGAAACCGAGGTATGTTCGGTCTATCTGGCCGACCACGACCGCAGGTGCTACTACCTTATGGCCACGCGCGGATTAAAAAAACCGCGTGGCCGTACCGTTGCGCTGGCGTTTGATGAAGGCGTTGTGGGTCTGGTCGGGCGTCTGGCTGAACCTATCAACCTTGCCGATGCGCAAAAACACCCCAGCTTCAAATATATCCCCTCGGTAAAAGAGGAGCGCTTCCGCGCCTTCCTCGGCGTGCCGATCATCCAGCGCCGTCAACTGCTGGGCGTGCTGGTTGTCCAGCAGCGCGAACTGCGTCAGTACGACGAAAGCGAAGAGTCATTCCTCGTGACGCTGGCCACGCAAATGGCGGCGATCCTCTCTCAGTCTCAGCTTGCTGCGCTCTTTGGTCAGTACCGGCAGACGCGCATCCGCGCCTTACCGGCCTCACCGGGTGTGGCGATCGCAGAAGGGTGGATGGACGCCACGCTGCCGCTGATGGAGCAGGTTTACGAAGCCTCAACGCTGGATACTGCCCTTGAGCGCGAACGCCTTACCGGCGCGCTGGAAGAGGCCGCCAATGAATTTCGTCGCTACAGCAAGCGCTTTGCTGCCGGTGCGCAAAAAGAGACGGCGGCGATCTTCGATCTCTACTCGCATCTGCTGTCCGATGCCCGACTGCGTCGGGAACTGTTTGACGAGGTCGACCGTGGCTCCGTGGCAGAGTGGGCGGTCAAAAAGATCATCGAAAAATTCGCCGAACAGTTTGCCGCCCTGACCGATGGCTATCTGAAGGAGCGTGCCGGAGATCTTCGCACTCTGGGCCAGCGCCTGCTGTTCCATCTTGATGACACCATCCAGGGAGCCAATACCTGGCCGCCGCGCTTTGTGCTGGTAGCGGATGAGCTCTCTGCGACAACGCTCGCGGAATTACCGCAGGACAGGCTGGCCGGGATCGTCGTCCGCGATGGTGCCGCTAACTCCCATGCCGCCATTATGGTGCGCGCGCTCGGTATCCCGACCGTGATGGGCGCCGATATTCAGCCCTCTGCGCTGCACCGGCGAACGCTGGTGGTTGACGGCTATCGCGGCGAGCTGCTGGTCGATCCTGAACCGGTGCTGCTGCAAGAATATCAAAAGCTTATCAGCGAAGAGAACGAGCTGAGCCGCCTGGCGGAAGATGACGTTAACCAGCCCGCCGCCCTGAAAAGCGGTGAGCGGATCAAGGTGATGCTCAATGCCGGGTTAAGTCCGGAACATGAAGAGAAGCTCGGCAGCCGTATCGATGGCATCGGTCTGTATCGCACGGAGATCCCGTTCATGCTGCAAAGCGGCTTCCCCTCTGAGGAGGAGCAGGTTGCGCAGTATCAGGGCATGTTGCAGATGTTTAACGACAAACCGGTGACGTTGCGTACCCTGGACGTTGGCGCGGATAAACAGTTGCCCTATATGCCCATCAGCGAAGAGAACCCGTGCCTGGGCTGGCGTGGGATCCGCATCACCCTGGATCAGCCGGAGATCTTCCTGATCCAGGTGCGCGCCATGCTGCGTGCGAATGCGGCGACGGGCAATCTCAGTATCCTGCTGCCGATGGTCACCAGCATTGATGAGATCGATGAGGCCCGTCGTCTGATTGAACGTGCCGGGCGGGAAGTCGAGGAGATGATCGGCTACGAAATACCGAAACCGCGCATCGGCGTGATGCTGGAAGTTCCGTCGATGGTCTTTATGCTTCCCCAACTGGCTGCTCGCGTCGACTTTGTTTCGGTGGGTACCAACGACCTCACCCAGTACATGCTGGCGGTCGATCGCAACAACACCCGGGTGGCGAGCATTTACGACAGTCTGCATCCGGCGATGCTGCGTGCGCTGGCGATGATTGCCCGTGAGGCGGAGGCGAGCGGTATCGATCTGCGTTTATGCGGCGAGATGGCCGGTGACTCCATGTGTGTGGCGATCCTGATTGGCCTCGGCTTCCGTCATCTCTCCATGAACGGCCGTTCTGTGGCCCGCGTGAAGTATCTGCTACGCCATATTGACTATGAAGAGGCCCGGCAGCTGGCGCAGCGCAGCCTTGAAGCACAACTGGCGACGGAGGTGCGTCATCAGGTGGCGGCCTTTATGGAACGTCGCGGCATGGGCGGGCTGATCCGCGGCGGGCGTTAAGCCTCGGGTATCCCTCGACCTCCGGGCAGAGGGATACAAACCCCTATACACATCTTTTACATCTCGGGCGCAACCTCCACGCTCGCTTGTGCTATGATTCGCAACTTTGGAGCGCAGGGTATTCCTCTGCGCGCTTCCCTACCGCTGTCCACTTTCAGCGGAATAACAACATCTTGTGGTGACAGATGAACAGTGGCTATCTGCATTTTCCGGAGTTTGATCCGGTCATTTTCTCAGTAGGACCCGTTGCGCTTCACTGGTACGGACTGATGTATCTTGTTGGTTTCGTCTTTGCCATGTGGCTGGCTGGCCGTCGCGCTAAACGTCCTGGCAGCGGCTGGACCAAAGACGAAGTGGAAAACCTGCTGTATGCCGGCTTCCTCGGCGTTTTCCTCGGTGGTCGTATCGGCTATGTGCTGTTTTACAACTTCCCGGTCTTCCTGAGCGATCCGCTCTATCTGTTCCGCGTCTGGGACGGCGGGATGTCCTTCCACGGCGGTCTGATTGGCGTCATCCTTGTGATGGTCATCTTCGCGAAACGCACCAAACGCAGCTTCTTCCAGGTTGCTGACTTTATCGCGCCGCTGATCCCGTTTGGTCTGGGTGCCGGTCGTCTCGGTAACTTCATCAACGGCGAGCTGTGGGGCCGTGTCGATCCGAGCGTATCCTTCACCATGCTGTTCCCGCAGTCCCGTGCCGAAGATCTGGCGCTGCTGCCGTCGCACCCGGAATGGCAGTCAATTTTCGACACTTACGGCGTCCTGCCGCGCCATATGTCGCAGCTGTATGAAATGGCGCTGGAAGGGGTAGTGCTGTTTATCATTCTGAACCTGTTCATCCGTAAACCACGTCCTACGGGCTCCGTTTCAGGCCTGTTCCTGATTGGGTATGGCGCGTTCCGCATCATCGTTGAATTCTTCCGCCAGCCGGATGCGCAGTTTACCGGTGCGTGGGTGCAGTACATCAGCATGGGGCAGATCCTCTCTGTGCCGATGATCGTCGCGGGTATTGCAATGATGGTCTGGGCGTACCGTCGTCCACAGCAACAGGTCTCCTGAGGAATCATGAAACAGTATCTTGAACTGATGCAAAAAGTGCTCGATGAGGGCACGCCAAAAAACGATCGTACCGGCACCGGTACCCTCTCTATTTTTGGTCACCAAATGCGCTTCAACCTGCAGGAAGGTTTTCCGCTGGTCACAACCAAGCGCTGCCACTTACGCTCAATTATTCATGAGCTGCTCTGGTTCCTGAATGGCGACACCAATATTGCCTATCTGCGTGACAACAATGTCTCCATCTGGGACGAATGGGCAGACGAAAACGGCGACCTGGGTCCGGTGTACGGCAAACAGTGGCGCGCCTGGCCAACGCCGGACGGCCGCCACATCGACCAGATCACCACCGTGATGAACCAGCTGAAAAACGATCCCGATTCACGCCGTATTATTGTCTCGGCCTGGAACGTGGGCGAACTGGATAAAATGGCCCTGGCCCCGTGTCACGCGTTTTTCCAGTTCTACGTAGCGGACGGCAAGCTCTCCTGTCAGCTCTATCAGCGTTCCTGCGATGTTTTCCTCGGACTGCCGTTTAACATCGCCAGCTATGCGTTGCTGGTGCATATGATGGCCCAGCAGTGTGACCTCGAAGTGGGTGATTTTGTCTGGACCGGCGGGGATACCCACCTGTACAGCAACCATATGGAGCAGACCCATCTGCAGCTGACCCGCGAGCCGCGCGCACTGCCGAAGCTGGTTATCAAACGTAAGCCGGACTCCATTTTCGACTATCGCTTTGAAGATTTCGAAATCGAAGGTTACGACCCGCATCCGGGCATCAAAGCCCCTGTCGCCATCTGATGCGGCAATCCTGACACAACCGGCGCTTTCTGCGCCGGTTTTTTTATGCCTGTTGTCGCGTTTTGCGAGCCTGTTTCCGTAGGAATTGCAACCTGTTGCAACCCTTCAATAAGCGCGGAAAGCGCCTCGCAAATCACCCAAATGCCCCTCGAATTGCTTTTTCCCTCACGGCACACTGCTGCCATGAAAAAGGCAAAAGGGTTCACCCTCATGGAAATGCTGATCGCCATCTCGCTCATCATGACGCTGAGCGCCGCAGGGTTGTACGGCTGGCGGAGCTGGCAGCAGCAACAGCAGCTATGGCAGACGGCGCGGCAGGTGCGGGATTATCTGGTGGTGCTACGCAATGATGCCTGGCGCAATAACCGTGACCATGTCGTTACCCTCAAACAGGACGGGAAACGGTGGTGCCTGTTAAAGACGGACATGGCTGAGTGTCAGGCAGACAGCGCCTTCGTGCTGATACCGCAATGGGGAAATATCAGCATCACCGAGTTAACGCCTGCGCTGGGGTTTTATGGGTTACGGGATACCGCCTGGGCCGGAAGGATAAAGCTGCAAAGCCAGGCGGGCGAGTGGCTGATCGTCATCTCCTCCTGGGGGCGTATCCGCATGTGCAACGGTAAGGGGGAGTTCGCGTGTCGCTAAAGCAGCAGGGATTCTCTTTGACGGAAGTGCTGATAGCCATGGCGATAAGCAGCGTGCTGTTGTTGAGCGCCGCGCGTTTTCTACCCGCGCTGCAGCAGTCGGTCGCTGTGCTCACGAAACAGCAGGAGCTCAAAGAAGAGCTTTGGCTGCGTATCACCGGTATCGGTAAACATCTGCAGCGCGCCGGGTATTGTGCAGGCGAGTGCGCCGGTGAGGCGTTAAAAATTGGCCAGGGTGGCGAATGTGTCATTGTGCAATGGGACGAAAACAGCAATGGCCGCTGGGAAACGGCTCCCGCTGCCGCGGCGGAACAAACGGGGTTTCGCCTCAACGGCGGCGCGCTGGAAACACTCCGCGGCGCGACGCAGTGCCAGGGAAAGGGATGGGAAAGAATGACCGATCCCGGCAGGATCACGGTGTTGCGCTTTCAGGTGCAGCGAATGACACGCGCGGGCTTTGCGCCGGAGCTGAGCCTGGCGCTTGCGGCTACCCTGAACGGGCAGCGTAACGGCGGCGTTGAGGTGCAGCACATCGTGACCGGATTTAATTTGTGAGCCGTGAGCGGGGAATGTCATCGCTGGCGCTGGTGCTTCTGCTGTTAATTCTGGGCAGCCTGATGCTGGCCGGGCTCAATCAGCAGCTTGATTCACTGGCGCGTATCGTCAGCGCAGAGCGCCAGGCGACAGAACATCAGGCGATAGCCCAGTCCGCGCTGGAGTGGGGAAGAACGCTCCACTGGCAAACGCAGGCGGACACCGCATGCCAGCAGCATCCGCATCAGCCGTGGCGGGTCTGTCTGCGTCTGACAGGTGCACGCGCGCTGCTGATCGCCAGCAGCGAAAGCATTACCCTGTGGCGGCAGGGTGAGATCACGGCAGACGGCGTGCGTTTTTCACCGCACGGCTGGAGCGATTTTTGTCCCATGAAGGAGAAGGCGCTATGTCAGCAACCCTAGCCAGACAGAAGGGGTTCAGCATGGTGGAGGTCCTGCTGGCAATGATGCTGATGGTCATGGTCGTCACCGCGCTGGCGGGTTACCATCGGGTTTTAGCCAGTCGGTTTGTCACCCTTGAGCAGTATCGCCAGCTCTGGCGTCATATTCAGGTCCAGTCACAGCTGAGCGCCGGGGATGTTCCCGCCGGTTGGCAGCTAAACAGGATGCAGACAACACAGGCTGGATGTGTCAGCATCTCGGTCAAACTTATTTCTCCTCTGGGTCGGCAGGGTCAAATGACGCGCCTGCACTGCCCGGTTAGCCAGTAGTTGGGAGTAGCGATGTTAAGGGTCTACCACTCAAACCGTCTTGATGTGCTGGAAGCACTGATGGAGTTTATTGTCGAGCAGCAGCGCCTCGACGATCCCTTTGAACCGGAGATGATTCTGGTTCAGAGCACCGGTATGGCACAGTGGCTACAGATGTCCCTTTCGCAAAAGTTTGGTATTGCCGCCAACATCGATTTCCCGCTGCCGGCCAGCTTTATCTGGGATATGTTTGTCCGCGTGCTGCCGGAGATCCCAAAACAGAGCGCATTCACCAAACAGAGCATGAGCTGGAAGCTGATGTCGCTGCTGCCTGAGATGCTGACCCATGACGAGTTTGTCATGCTGCGCCACTATCTGAATGACGATACCGATAAACGAAAACTGTTCCAGCTGGCGTCGAGGACGGCGGATCTGTACGACCAGTATCTGGTTTACCGGCCGGAGTGGTTAACGCGCTGGGAAGCGGGGGAACTCGTCGACGGCCTCGACCAGGCGCAAATCTGGCAGGCACCGCTGTGGAAGGCGCTGGTTGAGCACACTGAAATGCTGGGCCAGCCGCAGTGGCACCGTGCGAACCTCTATGAACGCTTTATCGCGACCCTGGAATCCGCCACCGAGACGCCCGCCGGGTTGCCGTCCCGGGTCTTTATCTGCGGCATATCAGCCCTGCCGCCGGTCTACCTGAAGGCGCTGAATGCGCTGGGCAGGCACATTGATATCCATATTCTGTTTACCAATCCCTGCCGCCATTACTGGGGGGATATTCAGGATGCCCGCTGGCTGGCCCGCATGGTGACGCGCCAGCGTCGACGCCTGTTTGACGAGGGGACGGTGCCGCTCTTTAAAGACAGCGAGACGGCGTCTGAGCTCTTTGACGAACAGGGGATACAGGACTTACCGAACCCGCTGCTGGCCTCCTGGGGCAAGCTGGGGCGTGACTACATCTACATGCTCTCAGAGTTGACCGCCTCCGGTGAAGGGGACGTAGACGCCTTTGCGGATGTCACTTCTGACAGCCTGCTGCACAACGTCCAGCGGGACATTCTGGAGCTGGAAAACCGCGCGGTCACCGGGATCACCGCCGCGGAATTTGCCCGTAGCGACAGCAAGCGCCTGCTTGATCCTGACGATCGCAGCGTGACCGTTCACCTGTGCCATAGTCCGCAGCGGGAAGTGGAAGTGCTGCACGATAAGCTGCTGGCCATGCTGGAAGAGGACCCTGACCTGACGCCGCGCGATATCGTGGTGATGGTGGCGGATATTGACAGCTACAGCCCCTATATTCAGGCGGTATTTGGCAGCGCGACGGGCGATCGCTATGTGCCATTTGCGATCTCAGACCGTCGTGCTCGCCAGTCTCACCCGGCGCTGCAGGCGTTTGTCAGCCTCCTTTCCCTGCCGGATAGCCGCTTCGTTCCTGAAGATGTACTAGCTCTGCTGGATGTCCCGGTGCTGGCAGCCCGGTTTGAAATCGATGAAGACGCGCTGCGCTATCTGCGCCAGTGGGTCAATGAATCGGGCGTGCGCTGGGGGATCGACGATGACAACGTGCAGGAATTTGAGCTGCCTGTTACCGGTCAGCACACCTGGCAGTTTGGTCTGACGCGTATGCTGCTCGGCTACGCCATGGAGAGCAGTCAGGGCGAGTGGAATGACGTTCTGCCTTATGATGAATCCAGCGGCCTGATCGCCGAGCTGGTCGGGCACCTGGCTTCACTCTTGATGCAGCTCAACCGCTGGCGTCGGGAGCTGATGAAGGCCCGCCCGCTCGACGAGTGGATGCCGGTATGCCGGGAGATGCTCAATGATTTCTTCCTGCCGGACCAGGAAACCGAAGCGGCAATGGCGTTAATCGAGCAGCAGTGGCAGGCCATTATCGACGAGGGTATCTCCTCGCACTATGGCGAAGCGATACCCCTGTCGCTGTTGCGGGATGAACTCACCCAGCGTCTCGATCAGGAACGTATCAGCCAGCGTTTTCTCGCCGGGCCGGTGAACATCTGCACCCTGATGCCGATGCGTTCCATTCCGTTTAAAGTTGTCTGCCTGCTGGGCATGAATGACGGTATTTACCCGCGCGCGCTGGCGCCGCTGGGCTTTGATTTAATGAGTCAGAATGCGCAGCGCGGTGACCGCAGCCGTCGTGATGATGACCGCTATCTGTTCCTTGAGGCGCTAATCTCCGCGCAACAGAAGCTCTATATCAGCTATATCGGCCGCTCGATTCAGGATAACAGCGAACGGTTCCCCTCGGTGCTGGTGCAGGAGCTGGTGGACTACATCGGGCAGAGCCATTATCTGCCGGGCGATGAGCAGCTCAACTGCGATGAAAGCGAAAAGCGCGTGAAGGCGCATATCACCTGCTGTCACAGCCGCATGCCGTTTGATGCCGTTAACTACGAGGACAACGAGCAGCAGAGCTACGCCCGGGAATGGCTGCCTGCCGCGAAGAGAGAAGGGGTTGCCCATGGCGACTTTATCCAGACCCTGAAGCCGTTAGCGCACGAGACTGTTCCCTTCGAACAGCTCCAGCGCTTCTGGGCCCACCCGGTGCGGGCCTTTTTCCAGATGCGCTTGCAGGTGAACTTCCGCTCCGAAGAGAGCGAAATCCCGGATGCCGAGCCCTTTACGCTGGATGGGTTAAGCCGCTATCAGCTTAACCAGCAACTGCTGAATGCGCTGGTCGAACAGGAAGATGCCCAGAAGCTGTTCCGTCACTACCGCGCGGCGGGGCAACTGCCCTATGGCGCCTTCGGTGAGATCGTGTGGGACGCGCAGTATCAGGAGATGCAGGCGCTGGCTGACCGGGTGATTGAGTGCCGTCAGCCAGGTACGAGCATGGAGATCGATCTCAACTGCAACGGTATAAATCTGACGGGTTGGCTGCAGCATGTGCAGCCTGACGGACTCCTGCGCTGGCGGCCGTCAATGCTCAGCGTTTCACAAGGTTTGCAACTTTGGCTGGAACACCTTGTCTACTGTGCGAGCGGTGGCGAAGGTGAGAGCCGGTTGTTTGTACGCAAAGACGGTGAATGGCGTTTCCCGGCGTTACCCGCTGAACAGGCAATGAACTCTCTGTCGCAGCTGGTTGAGGGGTATCTGCAGGGGATGAATAAGCCGCTGCTGCTGCTGCCAGAAAGTGGGGGGGCGTGGATTAAAACCTGTTACGACGCCACAAATGATGCCATGTTAACGGATGACGCAACCCTGCAAAAAGCGCGCAGTAAATTTTTGCAGGCTTACGAAGGCAACATGATGGTGCGGGGAGAAGGCGACGACGTCTGGTATCAACGCTTATGGCGAACCCTTGAACCCGAGTACTTTGAGGCGATTACCGACGAGGCCCGACGCTACCTTTTGCCGCTGTATAAATTTAATCAGTCCTGACGTCTGTATAAAAATTGCGCAGGCATGGGCATTCATTTATGATGCGCATCTTGTCATGGACTGATGTACCAAAACAAAGAGATGCTGGCTTGCCCGGCACGAAGCTTGTTAATGATGATGTCCGTGATGAAGAGGTAGTGAATGCCAGGCAGCACCTTGTTGAAATCGTTGGTTTTGTTCGTCGCTCTTTGGGCCCCCCTCAGTCAGGCAAATACCGGTTGGCAACCCGTTCAGGAAACGATCCGCAAAAGTGATAAAGACACCCGAGACTATCAGGCGATACGCCTCGATAACGGGATGGTCGTGCTGCTGGTTTCCGATCCCCAGGCCGTAAAGTCACTGTCGGCGCTGGTGGTGCCGGTGGGCTCGCTGGAAGACCCGGATTCTCACCCGGGTCTGGCGCATTATCTTGAGCACATGACCCTGATGGGCTCAAAGAAGTATCCCCAGCCTGACAGCCTGGCCGAATTTTTAAAAATGCACGGTGGCAGCCATAACGCCAGTACCGCGCCGTACCGTACGGCTTTTTATCTGGAAGTCGAAAACGATGCGCTGGAAGGGGCGGTCGATCGTCTTGCGGACGCCATTGCCGCGCCGCTGTTGGATAAAAAATATGCCGATCGTGAGCGCAACGCCGTTAATTCGGAGCTGACGCTGGCGCGTACCCGGGACGGTATGCGTATGGCGCAGGTCAGCGCCGAAACCATTAACCCCGCACACCCTGGCTCTCGCTTCTCCGGCGGTAACCTTGAGACGCTGAGCGATAAACCGGGCAGTCCGGTGCTCGACGCACTGCACGCATTCCGCGACAAATACTACTCCGCTAACCTGATGAAGGCGGTGGTCTACAGCAATAAGCCGCTGCCGGAACTGGCGCAGCTGGCTGCCCAGACCTATGGCCGTGTGCCAAACAAAAATATTACCCGCCCGGAAACCACCGTTCCGGTGGTCACCGATGCCCAGAAAGGGTTAATCATTCACTATGTTCCCGCGATGCCGCGTAAGGTGCTGCGCGTTGAGTTCCGTATTGATAACAACACGGCGCAGTTTCGCAGCAAAACCGACGAGCTGGTTAACTATCTGATTGGCAACCGTAGCCCGGACACGCTCTCCGACTGGCTGCAAAAGCAGGGGCTGGTGGAAGGGATCCGCGCGGACTCCGATCCTGTCGTCAACGGCAACAGCGGTGTGCTGGCCATCTCCGCGACCTTAACCGATAAAGGGCTGGCCCATCGCGACGAGGTTGTCGCCGCGATATTCAGCTATCTCTCGCTGCTGCGTGATAAAGGCGTTGATAAACGCTATTTCGATGAGCTGGCTCACGTGCTGGACCTCGACTTCCGTTATCCGTCCATCACCCGCGATATGGACTACGTTGAGTGGCTGGCAGATACCATGATCCGCGTGCCGGTTGAGCATACGCTGGATGCGGTCAACATCGCCGATAAATACGATGCTGAGGCCATTAAAGCCCGCCTGGCGATGATGACCCCGCAGAACGCCCGTATCTGGTATATCAGTCCGGACGAGCCGCATAACAAAACGGCCTACTTTGTGAATGCCGAGTATCAGGTAGACAAAATCAGCGAGCAAACTTTTGCCGACTGGCAGAAGAGAGCCGCCGGTATTGCCCTCAAGCTGCCGGAGGTGAACCCTTATATCCCGGATGATTTCACCCTGATCAAGCCCGCGAAAGCGTACCCAACACCGCAGCTGATTATGGATGAGCCTGACCTGCGCGTGGTTTACACCCCAAGCCGCTATTTCGCCAGCGAGCCGAAAGCTAACGTCAGCATGGTGCTGCGTAACCCTGCGGCGATGGACACCGCTAAAAACCAGGTTATGTTCGCGCTGAATGACTATCTGGCTGGCATCGCGCTGGATCAGCTCAGCAACCAGGCCGCAGTAGGCGGGATCGGTTTCTCAACCAACGCCAATAATGGCCTGATGCTGAACGCCAACGGCTATACCCAGCGTCTGCCGCAGCTGTTCAAGGCATTGCTGGAAGGCTATTTCAGCTATACGGCCACCGAGGAGCAGCTGGAGCAGGCGAAATCCTGGTATGCGCAGATGATGGACTCCGCCGAAAAAGGCAAAGCCTTCGATCAGGCCATCATGCCGGTGCAGATGCTCTCCCAGGTGCCCTATTTCCAGCGCGAAGATCGCCGGGCGCTGCTGCCGTCCATTACTCTCGACGAAGTGATGGCCTATCGTGCCGCGCTGAAAACCAATGCCCGCCCGGAGTTCCTTGTCGTGGGCAATATGAGCGAAGATCAGGCGAAAACGCTGGCGCAGGAGGTGCGGACACAATTAGGTGCGAAGGGCACAGAATGGTGTCGTAATCAGGACGTGCTGGTGGAAAAACAGCAGAATGTGATATTCGAAAAAGCAGGCAGCAGTACGGATTCCGCGCTGGCAGCGGTCTTTGTCCCGACCGGCTATGACGAATACGCCAGCTCAGCGTACAGCGCCATGCTCGGACAAATCGTGCAGCCCTGGTTCTACACCCAGCTACGTACCGAGGAGCAGCTGGGCTATGCCGTCTTTGCCTTCTCGATGAACGTTGGCCGCCAGTGGGGGATGGGCTTCCTGCTGCAAAGCAGTGATAAACAGCCGGATTATCTCTGGCAGCGTTTCCAGGCCTTCTTCCCGCAGGCGGAAGCGAAGCTGCGCGCCATGAAGCCTGAGGAGTTTGCCCAGATCCAGCAGGCGGTGATTACCCAGATGATGCAGCCGCCACAGACGCTGGCTGAAGAAGCGTCAAAGATCAGCAAAGATTTTGATCGGGGCAATATGCGCTTCGATTCGCGTGATAAAGTAGTGGCCGAGATAAAACAGCTCACGCCGCAGAAAGTGGCTGACTTCTTCCACCAGGCGGTGGTTGCCCCACAGGGGATGGCTATCCTGTCACAGGTTTCCGGTAGCCAGAGTAAAAAAGCCGACGTCGCCCCGCCTGCAGGCTGGACGGTATGGAAGAGCGTGAGCGCATTGCAGCAATCTTTGCCCAGGAGTAAGAACGAATGACCGATACCGCTGAGTCCCTTAACCCCTTACGTTTACCGTTACAGGGGGAGCGACTGATAGAGGCCTCAGCGGGAACCGGAAAAACCTTCACCATCGCGGCACTCTATCTGCGGCTGCTGCTCGGTCTGGGCGGCAGCGCAGCCTTTAGTCGCCCGCTCAGCGTGGAAGAGCTGCTGGTGGTGACCTTCACCGAAGCCGCCACTGAAGAATTGCGCGGACGTATCCGCGCCAATATTCATGAATTGCGCATCGCCTGCCTGAGACAAAGCACGGATAACCCGCTGTACGCCAGTCTGCTGGAAGAGATTAACGATAAACAGCAGGCGGCCCAGTGGCTGCTGCTGGCGGAACGGCAGATGGATGAGGCCGCGGTGTTCACCATCCACGGCTTCTGCCAGCGCATGCTCAGCCTGAACGCCTTTGAATCCGGCATGCTCTTTGAGCAACAGCTTATCGAAGATGAATCCCAGCTACGCTACCAGGCGTGCGCCGACTTCTGGCGTCGCCACTGTTATCCTCTGCCACGCGACATTGCCGAAGCGGTACACGGATTGTGGAAAGGCCCGGAGGAGTTACTGCGGGCTATCGATCGCTATCTTCAGGGGGAAGCACCGGTCATTAAATCCGCTCCACCTGCAGACGAAACCCTGGCGTCCCGCCATGAAAAAATTGTCGGCTTAATTGCCACCATGAAACAGCAGTGGTCTGACAGCGTGGCAGAAATCGACGCGGTGATTGAGCGCTCTGGCATTGACCGGCGCAAGTTCAACCGCGGCAATCAGGCAAAGTATATTGAGCGCATCACGGCCTGGGCCCAGGAAGAGAAGCACAGCTACCAGCTGCCTGACGCGCTGGAAAAATTTTCCCAGTCGTTCCTTGCCGCGCGCACCAAAGCCGGCGGCGAGGTGCCTGAACACCCTCTTTTTGCCGCCATCGATACCCTGCTGGCAGAGCCGCTGACCCTCAACGATCTGATGATTACCCGTGCGCTGGCAGAGATCCGCGAAGCGGTAGCGCGGGAAAAGCGCCGTCGCGGCGAACTCGGTTTTGACGATATGCTCAGCCGACTTGATGAGGCGCTGAACAGCGACAATGGCGACGCGCTGGCCGCAGCGATCCGGGGCCGTTTCCCGGTGGCGATGATCGATGAATTCCAGGATACCGATCCCCAGCAGTACCGGATTTTCCGCCGCATCTGGCGTCAGCAGCCGGATACCGCACTGCTGCTGATTGGTGACCCGAAACAGGCGATCTACGCGTTTCGTGGGGCGGACATCTTCACCTATATGAAAGCCCGTGGCGAAGTGGCCGCGCACTACACCCTGGACACTAACTGGCGATCGGCGCCCGGCATGGTCGAAAGTGTGAATACGCTCTTCTCACAGATGAACGACGCCTTCATGTTTCGTGAGATCCCCTTTTTACCGGTTAAATCCGCCCCACGGAACGCCACGCTGCGTTTCGAGTACAAGGGCGATTTCCAGCCCGCGATGAGCATCTGGCTGATGGAGGGCGAGGGATGCGGCGTCGGGGATTACCAGACCTTTATGGCCCAGCACTGCGCGGCACAAATCCGTGACTGGCTGAGCGCCGGTGTTCGCGGCGAAGCCATCCTGCACCGGGGCGATGATGCCCAGCCGGTGAAGGCATCGGACATTACGGTGCTGGTGCGCAGCCGTCAGGAGGCGGCGCTGATCCGCGATGCGCTGACCCTGCTTAGCATTCCTTCGGTCTATCTCTCCAACCGCGACAGCGTGTTCGAAACGCTGGAGGCCCAGGAGATGCTCTGGCTGCTGCAGGCGGTGCTGGCCCCGGAGCGTGAAAGCACGCTGCGCAGCGCGCTGGCCAGCGCCATGCTCGGTCTTAACGCCCAGGATATCGATACGCTGAATAACAGTGAGGTTCTCTGGGATGAAGCGGTAGAGGAGTTTACTCGCTACCGTGAGCGCTGGCAGAAGCGGGGCGTTATGGCGATGCTGCGCGATATCATGACCCAGCGCAACATCGCTGAAAATATGCTGGCCACCGCCGGGGGCGAACGCCGCCTGACCGATATTCTGCACATCAGCGAACTGCTTCAGGAGGCGGGCGCGCAGCTTGAGAGCGAATACGCCCTGGTACGCTGGCTGGCGCAGCACATCGCCGAGCCGAACAGCAATGCCTCAAGCCAGCAAATGCGTCTCGAAAGTGACAAGCATTTGGTCAAAATCGTCACCATTCACAAATCGAAAGGGCTGGAATATCCCCTGGTCTGGCTGCCCTTTATTGCCAATTATCGGGTGCAGGATCAGGCCTTTTATCACGATCGTAAAACCTTTGAAGCGGTCCTCGACCTCAGCAAGGCCGAGGACAGCGTGGAGCTGGCCGAGGCCGAGCGGCTGGCAGAGGATTTACGTCTGCTGTATGTGGCACTCACCCGTTCGGTGTGGCACTGCAGCCTGGGCGTGGCGCCGCTGTTCCGCCGTCGTGGTGAAAAATCTGGCGAGAGCGATTTCCATCTGAGCGCACTCGGGCGTCTGATCCAGCGCGGCGAGCCGAAAGACGCCGCCGGTTTGCGCCAGTGCCTGGAAGCGCTATGCAGTGAGCATATCGCGCTACAGCTTGCGGGGGTGGCAGATACCGCCCGCTGGCACATGCCGGAACCGGTAACGCCGGATCTGCAGGCGCGGCAGGTGGCCCGCAGGCTGTTCGACGACTGGCGGGTTACCAGCTACTCGGGATTACAGCAGAACGGGCACAGTATCGCCCAGGATCTGATGCCGCGCCTCGACGTGGATGCCGCAGGCACCGGGGATGTGCCGCAGGAGCCTGAGCTGACGCCGCACCAGTTTCCGCGCGGGGCCTCGCCGGGGACCTTTTTACATAGCCTGTTTGAGGCGCTCGATTTTACGCAGCCCGTCTCTGAGGAATGGGTGCTGGAGATGCTGCAAAAAGCGGGCTATGACGCCCGCTGGGAGCCGGTGTTAACCCGCTGGATCACCCAGGTGCTGGAGACCCCGCTCAATGAAGAGGGCATCTCGCTGAGTCAGCTAACGGCTGCTGATAAACAGGTTGAGATGGAGTTTTATCTGCCCGTGGCCGGACCGCTCACCGCCGATGCGCTGGATGCGTTGATCCGCGAGTACGATCCTCTGTCCCAGGGCTGTCCACCGCTCGATTTTCGCCAGGTGCGCGGCATGCTGAAAGGCTTTATCGACCTGGTATTTCGCCATAATGGCCGCTACTACCTGCTGGACTATAAATCCAACTGGCTGGGGGAAAACAGCGAGGCCTATACTCCCCAGGCCATGGCCAGAGCCATGCAGTCCCATCGCTACGATCTGCAGTACCAGCTGTATACCCTGGCGCTGCACCGTTATTTGCGCCACCGTATTGCCGGTTATGACTATCAACAGCATTTCGGTGGGGTAATCTACCTGTTTTTACGCGGGGTGGATGGCAGCTCGCCGGGTGCCGGTTGCTTTGCCACCCGCCCGGATGAAGCGTTAATTGATCAAATGGATAGCCTGTTTTCAGCCAGTAACGAGGAGCTAACACAATGACGATGCAGGAACAGTTGCTGGAGGCCGTAGAGCAGCGCGTGCTGCGTCGTCTGGATGTGCAGTTTGCGATGATGGTGGCCGGAAACGACGAGCCGGCGGTGATGCTGGCGGCAGCAATTTTAAGCCGTGATACGGGAGAAGGGCACGTTTGCCTGCCGCTGTCGCGGCTGCGGGCCGAGGCGAAAAGCGCCGGGTTACAGGCCTGTTTTGCCCTGTTTGACGAAGAGCCGGACTGGACAGCCACGCTCCTGCGCTCCCGCGCTGTGAGTGCCGGGGATGAACCGACGCCTCTGGTGCTGACCGGCGAGCGGCTCTACCTCAACCGGATGTGGCGCTACGAGCGGGAGGTTGCCCGCTTCTTTAGCGACGCCAACCAGCCTTTGCCCCATGACAGCGCCGACGTTCAGCGTACCCTGAACGCGCTGTTCACCTCTGATGAAGCCGTTAACTGGCAAAAGGTGGCCGCAGCGGTGGCGTTAACGCGGCGCATCTCTGTGATTTCCGGCGGACCGGGCACCGGCAAAACCACCACCGTTGCCCGCCTGCTGGCGGCGCTGATCCAGATGGCGGGGGAGCAGAAATGCCGTATCCGCCTGGCGGCACCGACCGGTAAAGCCGCCGCGCGCCTGACGGAATCTCTGGGCGGCGCCCTGCAAAAACTGCCCCTGACCGACGCTCAGCGTGCGCGATTCCCGACGGAAGCGAGCACGCTGCACCGTCTGCTCGGCGCTCAGCCGGGCAGCCAGCGTCTGCGTTACCATGCCCGAAATCCGCTGCATCTGGATGTCCTGGTGGTGGATGAAGCCTCCATGATCGACCTGACGATGATGTCCCGCCTGATCGACGCTCTGCCGCCTCATGCCCGGGTGATCTTCCTGGGCGATCGCGATCAGCTGGCCTCTGTCGAAGCGGGCGCGGTGCTGGGTGACATCTGCACCTGGGCCAGCGCCGGATTTACCGTCCAGCGGGCGCAGGAGCTGGCCAGCATGACGGGATGTGAGATGGAGGGCAACATTAGCCCGGTAGCGGGTGCGCTGCGCGACAGCCTGTGCCTGCTGCAAAAAAGCTACCGTTTTGGCAGCGATTCAGGCATCGGCCAGCTGGCGGCCGCGGTCAATCGCGGCGATCGCCACGCTATCCGCTCGGTGTTTGACGGCAAATTCAGTGATATCGAGAAAAAACAGCTTCAGAGCGGGGAAGAGTATCTGGTGATGCTCGAAGATGCCCTGCAGGGGTATCAACACTTCCTCGACAGCGTGCAGCAGCAGGCTTCCGAAGCAGAAATTCTGACGGCCTTCGGCGGCTTCCAGCTGCTGTGCGCCTTGCGGGATGGGCCCTTTGGCGTTGCCGGGCTTAACGAAAGGCTGGAGCAGGTGCTGGTGCAAAAACGGCGGATTGGTCGCCAGCCGCATTCGCGCTGGTATGAAGGAAGGCCGGTGATGATCTCACGCAACGACAGCGCCCTGGGTCTGTTTAACGGCGATATCGGCATTGCTCTGGATCGCGGCCAGGGGCTGCGCGTCTGGTTCCAGATGCCCGATGGCAGCGTGAAATCGGTGCAGCCCAGCCGTCTGCCGGAACATGAAACCGCCTGGGCCATGACGGTGCATAAATCTCAGGGCTCTGAGTTCGATCACGCGGCGCTGATTTTACCTAACCAGATCTCGCCGGTTGTCACCCGCGAGCTGGTCTATACCGCCATTACCCGCGCCCGTCGGCGGCTGTCGCTGTATGCCGATGAAGGCGTACTGACGCAGGCCGTGACCACCCGTACGGAGCGGCGCAGTGGCCTGAGTGCGATTTTTGAGGCGTTATAATTTCCCTCTCCCCAGTGGGGAGAGGGCGAGGGGACTTAACCCAGATCTGCCATCAGCACCTTAGAACGACGCTGGTAGTTGTACATCTCTTTCTTGGTTTCCGGCAGGGAATCAATGTCCACCGGGCTGAACCCCCGCTCCTGGAACCAGTGAATGCTGCGGGTGGTCAGCACGAACAGCTTGCTCAGCCCCATCTGGCGCGCCTGAAGGGCAATTCGCTCCAGCAACACTTCCCCGCGCGACGAACTGCGGTAGTCGGGGTGTACCGCCACGCAGGCCATCTCGCCGATCTTCTCCTCCGGGAAAGGATAGAGCGCCGCACAGGCGATAGTCAGGTTATCACGCTGAATAATGGTGAACTTGTCGATCTCCATCTCCAGCTGCTCGCGGGAGCGACGCACCAGAATTCCCTGCTGTTCCAGCGGGCGGATTAGCTCCAGAATGCCGCCGATGTCGTTGATGGTGGCGCGCCGGATCTGCTCGGCGCTCTCCATCACAATCTGCGTCCCGATACCGTCGCGAGAGAACAGCTCCTGCAGCAGGGCGCCATCTTCCTGATAGCTGATCAGATGGCTGCGGCGCACGCCGCTGCGGCAGGCTTTAATTGCGCCGCGCAGAAAACGCACGGTACCGGAGTAGTAATCACCCTGTGCCTCAAGCGTATCGACACGCGCCTGAGCTTCGTTAGGGAACAGCTCAGAGACAATATTCCCCAGCTCGTCCATCACACCCTGAGAGGAGCAGAAGCCGATCATTTTCTCTGCCTTCAGCTTGATCGCCAGCTGGGTGGCAATCTCTTCGGAGGTGAGGTTGAAGCTTTCGCCGGTGACGGAGACGGCGACCGGGCCGGTCAGCACAATCGCACCGCCGTCGAGCTGGCGGTGGATGGCCTCTTCATCAATACGACGAATACGTCCGCTGTGGCAGTAATCCACGCCGTCATCCACGCCAAGCGGCTGGGCGATGATAAAATTCCCGCTGACCACGTTAATATGCGCCCCCTGCAACGGGGTGTTGTTGAGGCTCATCGACAGACGGGCGGTAATATCCAGCTGCAGCAGACCGGCAGCCTGCTTAACCAGCTCCAGGGTTTTGGCGTCGGTAACGCGGGTGTGCTTGTGGTAGATCGGCTCGTGATGGTGTGCGGCCAGATTCTCTTCGATCTGCGGGCGGGCGCCGTAAACGACAACCAGGCGGATCCCCAGGCTGTGCAGCAGGCCGATGTCATTGACTATACTGGAGAAATTCTCATGTTCAATGGCTTCGCCACCCAACATGACGACAAACGTCTTTCCCCGGTGGGCGTTGATATAGGGAACAGAATGGCGGAATCCCTGGACCAGTTCGATTCTACGTTCCTTCACCACGGCACAACCCCTTAATGAATGTTTATTCGTAATTTTTGTATTTTTATTCGAATATGCCTTTGCGCGCAAGCCAAAATTTTCAGCGAAGCAAAGAAAAGATTCAGCAAACTTATCGTTAACGCATGATTGTTTACCCTTTTAGGGATGACAGGTTATGCATCATTCGCTAAAGTTTTCGGTCAATTTAGACGTTATGAAAAGTTATTCGATATCTTTGCTCGGGAGAAGCATGTCGGGATCCAGTAAAGCATTAAGTCGTCGCCGCCTGTTACAAGGGGCCGGAGCCATGTGGTTGCTTAGCGTCAGTCAGGTAGGACTTGCCGCCGTCAGTCAGGTCGTCGCGGTGCGTGTCTGGCCCTCGTCGACCTATACACGCGTGACGGTGGAGTCGAACCGGGTGCTGAACTATAAGCAATTCGCTCTGAGCAACCCGGAGCGGGTGGTGGTGGATATCGAAGGCGTCAATCTGAATTCGGTGCTGAAAGGGATGAGTGCCCAGATCCGCGGGGACGATCCTTTCATCAAGTCCGCGCGGGTCGGGCAGTTTGATCCGAAAACCGTGCGCATGGTGTTTGAACTTAAGCAGAACGTTAAACCGCAGCTGTTTGCCCTGGCCCCGGTGGCGGGTTTTAAAGAGCGTCTGGTGATGGATCTCTATCCGGCCAACGCAACGGACATTCAGGATCCACTCCTGGCTCTGCTGGAAGATTACAACAAAGGCGATCTTGAAAAGCAGGTTCCTCCAGCGCAAAGCGGCCCGCAGCCGGGCAAAGCCGGGCGCGATCGCCCGATTGTGATCATGCTCGATCCGGGACACGGCGGGGAGGACTCCGGCGCGGTAGGCAAATACCGGACGCGGGAAAAAGACGTGGTGCTGCAGATTGCCCGTCGCCTGAAGGCGCTGATCGACAGGGAAGGCAATATGCGCGCGTACATGACGCGTAACGAAGATGTCTTTATTCCGCTGAAGGTGCGGGTAGCAAAAGCGCAGAAGCAGCGCGCGGATCTGTTTGTCTCCATTCATGCGGACGCCTTTACCAGCCGTCAGCCGAGCGGTTCATCGGTGTTTGCCCTCTCCACCAAAGGGGCGACCAGTACCGCCGCACGCTATCTTGCTGATACCCAGAACGCCTCTGACCTTATTGGTGGGGTAGGAAGAAGCGGCGATCGCTACGTCGACCACACCATGTTTGATATGGTGCAGTCGCTGACCATCACCGACAGCCTGAAGTTTGGCAAAGCGGTGCTGGGTAAGCTCGGCCGTGTCAATAAGCTGCATAAGAACAGCGTTGAGCAGGCCGGTTTTGCGGTACTGAAAGCGCCGGATATCCCGTCGATTCTGGTGGAGACCGCGTTTATCAGTAACGTGGAAGAGGAGCGCAAGCTCAAGACGGCGAAGTTCCAGCAGGAAGTGGCGGAATCGATACTGTCAGGGATTAAGGCCTATTTCTCTGACGGTGCGACCCTGGCAAGACGGGGATAACATCAACCTGGCCCGGCGGCGCTGCGCGTGCGCGGGCCAACGGGTTGGCTGGCGACAAAAACAAAAAAACACCCGAAAGGGTGTTTATTGTTTTAAGAAGTGTTGGTTGCGGGGGCCGGATTTGAACCGACGACCTTCGGGTTATGAGCCCGACGAGCTACCAGGCTGCTCCACCCCGCGTCCGTCTTTTTGCTTCGTATTTCAAACCACATCTGCGTTGGCTTTCCTCGTTCACCTTAGTCACTTACTGGAGTAAGCTCCTAAGGATTCACTGCGTCGCCGCCTTGCTGTGATTCGAACTACTTTGCAAAAATTTCTACTTTGTAGAATCTTACTTCTTTAAATTTGATTGGTTGCGGGGGCCGGATTTGAACCGACGACCTTCGGGTTATGAGCCCGACGAGCTACCAGGCTGCTCCACCCCGCGTCCGTCTTTCTGCTTTGCAGAAGATACTTCATCAAATTTTAATTGGTTGCGGGGGCCGGATTTGAACCGACGACCTTCGGGTTATGAGCCCGACGAGCTACCAGGCTGCTCCACCCCGCGTCCGTGGAAGCGCACTATACTCTGCTGACTTTTTGTTGCAACCCTTTTTCGTAAAAATCACCAAATTAGGCGTTGTGTTGCGCGCTATAACGACAATCAGACTGTTTTTTGCGCAGAATTTGCGACAGGGAAGGTAATCGCATTTCAATACCCCTGCCGGTTTGTTATCTTCGTTACGCAGAATCGGGCAACTTGAAGATGGGATATATGAAAGGACGTTGGGCGAAGTATCTGATAACGGGCGCCATGGTAGCAATTCTCGCCGCCTGTTCCTCCAAACCGACCGATCGCGGTCAGCAATATAAAGACGGGAAACTGACCCAGCCTTTCTCTTTAGTGAACCAGCCGGACGCCGTGGGCGCGCCCATTAATGGCGGCGACTTTGCCGAGCAGGTAAGCCAGATCCGCACCGCCTCGCCGCGGCTGTATGGCTCGCAGAACGCCGTTTATAACGCCGTGCAGGACTGGCTACGTGCCGGAGGCGATACCCGCACCATGCGCCAGTACGGTATCGACGCCTGGCAGATGGAAGGCACCGACAACTACGGTAACGTCCAGTTTACCGGCTACTACACGCCGGTGGTGCAGGCGCGCCATACCGCGCAGGGTGAGTTCAAGTATCCAATCTACCGCATGCCGCCAAAACGTGGCCGCCTGCCGTCCCGCGCTGAGATCTACTCGGGTGCGCTGAGCGACAACTATGTCCTCGCCTACAGCAACTCGCTGATGGATAACTTCATCATGGATGTGCAGGGCAGCGGCTATATCGATTTTGGTGACGGCAGCCCGCTAAACTTCTTCAGCTACGCCGGTAAGAATGGCCATGCGTATCGCAGCATCGGGAAGGTGCTGATCGATCGCGGGGAAGTGAAACGCGAAGATATGTCGATGCAGGCGATCCGCGAGTGGGGCGAGAAGCACAGCGAATATGAAGTCCGTGAGCTGCTTGAGCAGAACCCGTCGTTTGTCTTCTTTAAACCGCAAAACTTTGCCCCGGTGAAAGGCGCCAGTGCGGTACCGCTGATTGGCCGGGCGTCGGTAGCGTCTGACAAGACGGTCATCCCGCCGGGAACCACGCTGCTGGCAGAAGTTCCGCTGCTGAATAATGAAGGTAAGTTCAGCGGCCAGTACGAGCTGCGTCTGATGGTGGCGCTGGACGTTGGCGGCGCGATTAAAGGCCAGCACTTCGATATTTATCAGGGCATTGGTGCCGATGCCGGCCACCGTGCAGGCTGGTATAACCACTACGGGCGTGTATGGGTGCTGAAATCCGCAGCAGGCGCGGGCAACGTGTTTAGCGGCTGAGTGTGGTAATATTGACGCCATGTTTTCCAGGGTGAGGGGCAACTCTCACCCTTTTTACATCTGAGGTCGTATGTCTGTAGTAATGAGCGAAGCCTGGCGCCAGCGTTTTGGTGGCACCGCGCGTTTATATGGTGAAAAAGCCCTGCAGCTGTTTGCCGATGCACATATCTGCGTGGTCGGCATTGGCGGCGTGGGTTCATGGGCGGCAGAAGCGCTGGCACGAACCGGGATCGGCGCCATTACGCTAATCGACATGGATGATGTCTGCGTCACCAACACCAACCGGCAGATCCACGCCCTGCGCGACAGCGTCGGGCTGGCAAAGTCAGAGGTGATGGCGGAGCGCATTCGCCAGATCAACCCGGAATGTCGCGTCACCGTGATTGATGATTTCGTGACTGCCGATAACGTGGCGCAATACATGGGGGCCGGTTACAGCTACGTGATTGACGCCATCGACAGCGTGCGTCCGAAAGCGGCGCTCATCGCCTGGTGCCGTCGCAATAAAGTGCCGCTGGTGACCACTGGCGGAGCGGGCGGGCAGATTGACCCGACGCAGATCCAGGTCACTGACCTGGCGAAGACCATTCAGGATCCGCTGGCGGCTAAGCTGCGCGAGCGCCTGAAAAGCGATTTTGGCGTGGTGAAAAACAGCAAAGGCAAGCTGGGCATCGACTGCGTCTTTTCCACGGAAGCGCTGGTCTATCCGCAGGCGGACGGTTCGGTGTGTGCCATGAAGAGCACCGCAGAAGGGCCAAAACGGATGGACTGTGCCTCCGGGTTTGGCGCGGCCACCATGGTGACCGCGAGCTTTGGTTTTATCGCCGTGTCTCATGCCCTGAAAAAGATGATGGCGAAGGCGGAACGTCAGGCCTGACGCGCCGCCTCCAGCACCGCTTCACTGAGCGCAGTTAGCCCCTGGCTGCGCGAGGCGCTTAGCTGGCCGCGAAGTCCCAGCGCATCAAACAGCGCCAGGGGATTTTCTCCCAGGATCTGCGCGGCGCTTTTCCCCTCAATGGCCGTCAGCAGCACGGCCAGCAAGCCGCGAACGATACGTCCTTCGCTGTCGCCATAAAAATGCAGGTTATCCCCAATACGCGTGACCCCAAGCCAGACGCGGTTCTCACAGCCGGGGATCTCTTTCGCCTGTGCCTTAAGCTCATCGGAGAGCGCAGGCAGCTGTTTACCCAGCAGGATCAGCTGACGATATTTGTCTTCCCACTGGTTTAGCGGGGCGAAGGTCTGTTTTAACGTCTTTTCAGTGATGACGGTGCCGAACGGGTGTCCGGCCAGAGTTGGGCTTGTCATTAATCCACCAGTAAAGCAAGGGCGCGATCGACGGCGGCGACCAGCGCGTCGACATCGCTTTGGGTATTGTAGGGGGCAAACGAGGCGCGGAGCGTGCCGTTTACGCCCAGCGCCGCCAGCAGCGGCTGGGCGCAGTGCTGGCCGGCGCGCAGGGCGATGCCGTACTCCGCCAGCAGCGTCACCATGTCGCTGTGATGCACGCCGGCAAAATCGAACGCCAGCAGGCTTGAGTCCTGCACCCGGAAAGAGCGAAATCCGGGGCGCTGTTTCAGCGCCTCTTCCGCCAGCGTCGCCAGCCCGCGGCTCCAGCTCTCTGCCTGCTGTAGATCGATATCCGCCAGCCACTCCAGCGCCGCGCTCAGGCCAATGACGCCCGCGACGTTTGGCGTACCGGCTTCAAGACGATACGGCACTTGCTGAGTGTTGAACCCGTCGAAGGTGACCTCGGTGATCATCTTGCCGCCGCCGAGCCACGGCGTCATCTCCTCCAGCAGTTGCGCTTTACCGTACAGCGCGCCAATCCCGGTCGGCCCGTAGAGCTTATGTCCGGAGAAGGCATAGAAGTCGATATCCAGCTGCTGCACATCCGCCGGGAAATGCACAACCCCCTGCGCGCCATCGACCATCACCACCATCCCGTTGTCATGGGCGAGGCTGATGGCACGGGCGAGATCCGGACAGCCGCCGGTAACGTTGGACATCTGCCCCAGCGCGAGGATGCGGCTGCGCGAGGTCATAAACTCGGGCAGGCGGGCGACATCCGCCAGCAAATCTGCGCCCAGGGGCAACTTCACCACCCGGGCGCCGGTCTGTTCGGCAACCATCAGCCAGGGCACGAGGTTAGCGTGGTGCTCCGCCTCGCTGACGATAATCTCATCCCCCGGTTGCAGGCGCGGGCGGGCGTAGCATTGCGCCACCATATTGATGGCTTCGGTCGTGCCTCGCGTCCAGACAATGTTTTTACCGCTTTCGGCGTTAAGCAGGCGGGCGACCTGGTCGCGTGCCGCTTCGTAGCGCGCGGTTAAGCGTTGCGCCTCGGCAAACTGGCTGCGATGCACATTGCCCGCGCTCAGGCTGTAAAACTGGTGGGTGGCCTCGATCACCGCCTGGGGCTTGAGTGCGGTCGCGGCGCTATCAAGATAGACACCGGCATCGGCCAGCGCCGGGAACTGCGCGCGAAAATGGGCAGGGCTGAATGCGTTCATGGAATTCCTCTTCGTGATGATCAGATCGTCGCGCAAATCACCCGTCAGGGCAAGGAGGTTGATCTCTATCGGAATTGTCTGTTTATCCTGGCGCAACAGACGAAGCAGGTTATGCTGAAAGTGTGTCTGGAGAATGTTTTAGCCTGTTATAAAACACGCTTTGAATAGCATTTATTGCTAAAGGAGAAGAAAATGAAAAAGACTATCGCAATTGCCTCGGCCTGTATGCTTACCTTTGCCCTGAGCGCCTGTTCTGGTAATAACTATGTCATGCACACCAATGATGGCCGCTCCATAGTGTCAGAAGGTAAGCCGCAGACCGATAACGATACCGGCATGATCTCGTATAAGGACGCTAACGGGAACAAACAGCAGATCAACCGCAGTGATGTGAAAGAGATGGTTGAGCTGAATAAGTAAGGATACAGCAGACAAAAAAAAGCACCGCAATTGGGCGGTGCTACATTAATCACTATGGACAGACAGGGTAAATGTACAGGAAGTGAAAAGGTGGTAGTTTTCCTACCGTGGTCTGAATCGCAGACCAATTGCAAACACAACAACACAACATCACAACCGTAAGCCAAAAGCCCATCAGAACACGCATTCCAAAAAAAGCTTTTCGTTCCGGCTCAGGAAGTGCCGCCACTATAGGTATTTGCTGGTAGTTCCTCAACGGACAATTTATAATGGCTCAGATAAAAAAAACTAATAGGTTAAACGTTGTTTCCTGTTTGTTAAAAGCCGTTAACATCTAAGCCAGATAACCATGTCCAAGCGATTACCACCACTTAATGCATTACGTGTATTTGATGCTGCCGCGCGCCATTTAAGTTTCACCCGCGCGGCCGATGAGCTTTTTGTGACTCAGGCCGCAGTAAGTCATCAAATCAAGTCCCTTGAGGATTTTCTGGGCCTCAAGCTGTTCCGACGCCGCAATCGTTCCCTGCTTCTTACTGAAGAGGGGCAGAGCTATTTTCAGGATATTAAAGAGATATTTTCTCAGCTTACCGAGGCAACCCGTAAGCTACAGGCGCGGAGTGCGAAAGGGGCGCTGACGGTCAGTCTGTTGCCCAGTTTTGCCATTCAGTGGCTGGTGCCGAGGCTCTCAAGCTTTAACTCAGCTTATCCGGGAATCGACGTTCGAATCCAGGCGGTTGACCGTCAGGAAGACAAGCTGGCAGACGATGTCGACGTTGCAATTTTTTATGGCCGCGGTAACTGGCCGGGCCTGCGTGTCGAAAAATTGTACGCGGAATATTTGCTGCCGGTCTGCTCGCCACTACTCTTAACAGGCGAAAAAGCGTTAAAAACGCCGGAGAATCTGGCGCAGCACACGCTTTTGCACGATGCTTCTCGCCGCGACTGGCAAACTTATACCCGCCAGCTTGGTCTTAACCATATAAACGTGCAGCAGGGCCCCATCTTCAGCCACAGCGCGATGGTGTTACAGGCTGCCATCCACGGACAGGGCGTGGCGTTGGCGAACAACGTTATGGCGCAGTCCGAAATTGAGGCAGGCCGTCTGGTTTGCCCCTTTAATGATGTTCTGGTCAGCAAGAATGCATTTTATCTGGTTTGTCATGACAGTCAGGCAGAACTGGGTAAAATAGCCGCGTTTCGCCAGTGGATCCTGGCAAAGGCGGCCAACGAGCAAGAAAAATTCCGCTTCAGGTACGAGTAACATTCTTTTGCGCGCAGGACGCGCATAACTTCAGGACAGAAACATGACCAGCCGTTTTATGCTGATTTTTGCCGCGGTGAGTGGCTTTATTTTTGTTGCGCTGGGCGCCTTTGGCGCACATGTATTACGCAAATCATTGGGTGTGGTAGAGATGGGCTGGATCCACACCGGTCTGGAATATCAGGCGTTTCATACCCTGGCAATCTTCGGACTGGCGGTGGCGATGCAGCGTCGCATCAGCATCTGGTTTTACTGGAGCAGCGTGTTTATGGCGCTGGGTACCGTGTTGTTCAGCGGTAGCCTCTACTGCCTTGCGCTCTCGCATTTACGCCTGTGGGCGTTTGTTACCCCGGTCGGTGGCGTCAGCTTCCTGGTCGGGTGGGTATTAATGTTAATCGGTTCGTTCCGTCTGAAACGCAAGGGCGTTGTTCATGAATAAAGTTGTCTTATATTGTCGCCCGGGCTTTGAAAAAGAGTGTGCCGCGGAAATTACTGATAAAGCCGCAAAACGCGAAGTCTTTGGTTTTGCTCGCGTGAAAGAGAACGCGGGCTATGTCGTTTTCGAATGCTATCAGCCAGAAGAGGCTGAAAAACTGGTTCGCGAACTGCCGTTCAGCTCGCTGATTTTTGCCCGTCAGATGTTTGTGGCCAGCGAGCTGCTGCAGGATCTGCCGCCAGAAGATCGCATTACCCCTGTTGCCGGTATGCTGCAGGGCATGGTGGAGAAGGGCGGTGAACTGCGCGTTGAGGTGGCAGACACCAACGAAAGCAAAGAGCTGATGAAGTTCTGCCGTAAATTTACCGTGCCGCTGCGTGCCGCGCTGCGTGATTGCGGCGTGCTGACCAACTACGAGACGCCAAAGCGTCCGGTGGTGCATGTCTTCTTTATCGCTCCGGGCTGTTGCTACGTCGGGTACTCCCTGACCACCAATAACTCGCCGTTTTATATGGGCATCCCGCGTCTTAAGTTCCCTTCCGACGCGCCGAGCCGCTCCACGCTCAAACTGGAAGAGGCGTTCCATGTCTTTATCCCGGCCGACGAGTGGGATGAGCGTCTGGCAAACGGCATGTATGCGGTGGATCTGGGCGCCTGTCCGGGCGGCTGGACCTATCAGCTGGTGAAACGCAACATGTGGGTCTACTCCATTGATAACGGCCCGATTGCGCAAAGCCTGATGGATACCGGCCAGGTGACCTGGCTGCGTGAAGACGGTTTCCGCTATCGCCCTAATCGCAATAACATCACCTGGCTGGTGTGCGACATGGTGGAGAAACCGGCGAAGGTGGCGGCACTGATGGCGACCTGGCTGGTCAACGGCTGGTGCCGGGAGGCGATCTTCAACCTCAAGCTGCCGATGAAAAAACGCTACGAAGAGGTTTCCCAGAACCTGGCGTACATTCAGGCCCAGCTTCAGGAGCACGGTATTAATGCCGAGATCCAGGCGCGCCAGCTGTACCACGACCGCGAAGAGGTGACGGTACACGTGCGCCGCTGGTGGGCTGCCGTGGGTGGACGTCGCGACGAGCGATAATCTGTACAGCGCCCGGTGGCGCTATGCTTACCGGGCCTACAGCACCCCTCGTCCCGTAGGCCCGGTAAGCGCAGCGCCACCGGGCATGACTTCACACTCGCTCTAACCTGAGCTGCTGCAAATTCCCGTCCAGCTGTAAATCCGTCTGCAACCGCGCCACGTCCCGGCAGATAAAGGCCATCTCTTTATGGGCCTCCAGTTTTTTACGCCACTTCTCCGGCACCTCATCCAGATGCGCGTATATCCCTTCCAGATCCTGAAAGTCTGTCAGCAACTGGGCAGCGCTTTTCGGGCCAATGCCCGCCACGCCCGGCACCTTTGAGCTGCTGATCCCCGCCAGACCCCAGTAATCCGGCAGCTGCTGGGGGGATACGCCAAACTCACCGGCAATAAAAGGGGCGTCGAGCCAGCGTTTCTGGAAATAGTCACGGATGCGAATAGTCGGGGAAAGCAGCTGGCAGTAGCCTTTGTCAGTGGAAACGATAGTGGCCTGATGCCCGGCGCTGGCGACCTTAACCGCAAGCGTGGCTGCGAGATCGTCGGCTTCATTGCCCTGAGCGCCCCAGCAGGGCACGCCGCGCTGCTCAAAGGCGGCGCGTATCATCGGCATTTCGGCGTGCAGATCGTCCGGCATGGGCGCGCGTCCGGCTTTGTAATCCGGCAGACGCTGATGACGCCAGCCGCTGTTACGTGCTTCATCATCAAACACGGCGACCACGTGGCTGGGCTGGCTGTGGCGAATCAACTGCTCCAGCGCATGCAGGCAGGTATCCTTGCAGGGCGTACCCTGTACTGCGTGAATACGCCGGATAAGGTTCAGCGCGTCGACAATAAGTAAATGAACAGCCACAGATAATCCCTCTTATATCCAGTGGATTAAGGGTAACACCGTCGGCGGAATGAAACTACGAGAGGCGGGAGGAACGGGAAGGAGCCTCGCAAAACAAGGCTCCTTTTTTAGGCTTAGTCGCAGGTGACAATCTTCATCGCCAGGCCACCACGAGAGGTTTCGCGGTATTTGGCGTTCATGTCTTTCCCGGTTTCATACATGGTTTCGATCACTTTATCGAGGCAGACGCGCGGCTCGCTGGTGCGGCGCAGCGCCATACGTGCGGCGTTGACCGCCTTCACGGAGGCAATCGCGTTACGCTCGATACAGGGCACCTGCACCTGGCCGGCAACCGGATCGCAGGTCAGGCCGAGGTTATGCTCCATGCCGATTTCTGCCGCAATGCAGACCTGCGCCGGGCTGGCGCCCAGCAGTTCCGCCAGGCCTGCAGCCGCCATGGAACAGGCCACGCCCACTTCGCCCTGGCAGCCTACTTCGGCGCCTGAGATCGAGGCGTTCATCTTGTACAGCGAGCCAATAGCGCTGGTCACCAGCAGATAGCGAGCCAGCGAGTTAGCGTTTACTTCACGGATGAACTTGTCGTAATAGGCCAGCACCGCAGGAACAATACCGCAAGCACCGTTAGTCGGGGCCGTTACCACGCGTCCGCCCGCGGCGTTCTCTTCGTTCACCGCCAGCGCAAACATGTTGATCCAGTCAACCACCGCCATCGGATCGCTGGTGGTTTTATCGCTGCTCACCAGCATCCGGCGCAGGGCCGCAGCACGGCGCGGGACGCGCAGTTTGCCCGGCAGTACGCCCTCGGTAGTGATACCGCGTTCAATTCCGGCGCGCATCACTTCCCAGACGCTGGCAAAGTGCTGCTCCAGCTCTGCTTTGCTGTGCAATGCCAGCTCGTTTTGCATCATCAGGCCGGAGAGTGACAGACCGCTTTCCTGGCAATGGCGCTGGAGATCCGCTGCCGACTTGTACGGATAAGGGACCGCGACAGGCGCGCTGTCCTGCTGCCCAAAATGGTCTTCGTCGACGATAAAACCGCCGCCGATGGAGTAATAAGTTTGGCTGTAAATGGCCTTGTCGCCTGCCAGCGCGGTGATCCGCATGCCGTTTTCATGCAGCGACAGGTTGTCGGCATGGAAGTTCATGCAGCGATCGACCGGGAACTCAACTTCATGTTCACCGTTGGCCAGCAGCAGGCGGCCGTGGGTGTTTACGTCCTGGATAAAGCTCGGGATGGCGTCAATATCGACGCTATCCGGCAGGTTGCCTGCCAGGCCCATAATGATGGCGATATCGGT
This sequence comes from Leclercia adecarboxylata, assembly GCF_023639785.1. Lineage (NCBI taxonomy): Bacteria > Pseudomonadati > Pseudomonadota > Gammaproteobacteria > Enterobacterales > Enterobacteriaceae > Leclercia > Leclercia adecarboxylata. The sequence continues at coordinate 3,756,388 of NZ_CP098325.1, read as the reverse complement.
ATGGTGACCTTTGCCGGTCAGCGACAGGGAGCCATAGACATCTACCACCACGCGGGTGGTGTCGTGCAGCATTCCGCGCGCAATAAGATCGTCCGTGAACTGTTTACCCGCTTTCATTGGCCCGACGGTGTGAGAGCTGGAAGGACCAATACCAATTTTAAAAATATCGAAAACGCTAATCATGATGCGTCCGTTGCTTTACGTCTGAGGAGAAGAGGGCGCCGTCCGAAGACGGCGCAGGAGGAATTAAGCGAACAGCGAGAAGAAGATAGCGGAGATAGCAATCAGACCCATAACCACAACGAAGACGTTGCTGATCTGGCCGCTGTATTTACGCATCGCTGGCACTTTCTGAATCGCGTACATCGGCATCAGGAACAGGATCATCGCGATAACCGGGCCGCCCAGGGTTTCGATCATGCCGAGGATGCTCGGGTTCAGCGTCGCAACCGCCCAGGTGGTCAGCAGCATAAACAGCGCAGTGATCTTGTTCAGCTTGTTGATTTCAATGCTCTTGCCTTTGCCGCGCAGAGATTTAATCACAATACCGTTAAAGCCTTCACGTGCGCCCAGGTAGTGGCCGAGGAAGGATTTGGTGATAGCGATAATCGCGATGATTGGCGCCATCCAGGCAATAACCGGTGCGTTAAAGTGGTTCGCCAGGTAAGAGAGAATCGAGATGTTCTGCTCTTTCGCCGCTGCCAGATCCGCCGGGGAGAGGCTCAGCACGCAGCTGAAGACGAAGAACATAACGGTCAGCACCATCATCACGTGAGCGCGAGCCAGGATGCTGGAGCATTTCTTCTCGGCTTCCTGACCGTACTCTTCACGCTTCGCTACCGCGAAGGAGGAGATGATCGGGGAGTGGTTGAAGGAGAAGACCATGACCGGGATTGCCAGCCACAGGGTCATCCACAGGCCGTTGCCGGTGGCAGACGCGCTGCTCAGGGAGAGGGTTTCCAGCGCCGCGCCGTTCCACTGTGGGATCAGGTAGCACGCCAGCACCATCAGGGCGATAACGAACGGGAACACCAGCACGCTCATCGCTTTAACAATCATCTGCTCACCGAAGCGCACGATAGTCATCATGCCGACAATCAGGATCAGCGACAGAATGGCACGCGGTGGCGGAGTCATGCCCAGCTGATGGGTCATAAAGCTGTCAACGGTGTTGGTGATTGCCACGCTGTATACCAACAGGATGGGGTAAATTGCGAAGAAGTAGAGCAGAGTAATCAGCTTACCTGCGCCAATCCCGAAATGCTCTTCAACCACTTCGGTGATGTCTTCACCCGGATTTTTACCGGACAGCACAAAACGAGTCAGGCCGCGGTGTGCGAAGTAGGTCATCGGGAACGCAATGATTGCCATGATGATCAGCGGAATTAAGCCGCCAACACCCGCGTTAATAGGCAGGAAGAGAACACCAGCGCCGATTGCTGTGCCGTACAGGCCAAGCATCCACATGGTATCGGTTTTACGCCATCCGCTTCGTGTTTCAATCGAAGCAACGGTGCTGGTTTGAGTGGTTTCCATCTGTGTCTCCAGGAAGTAGCTAATGTCAGGTTTCTGGTCAAATTCGATGCAAAAAGAGCAAAACGTAATATGAAATTCGCTCAGTGACGGTTTTTATATAATTTTTCTCCGTAACTATCGGCGGGCGGAAAGATACATTTTCGTAATGGATCTATCAGTGATCCCGATCTCAAATGCAATAATCTACTTTTGAGGTGGGTATCTTTAGACCATTTATCTGCTAATAAATCATCACGAGGAATTTCTGGGCGCGAAGGCTACCATCAACGATATGTGACGGGATAGAGAGCCTTGTAAGATAGGAGTCATACGCTGTAAAAGTGCCTGTTTAGAGCATTTTTTCATGCTTTATGGCGTTTGTGGCTAATTAATCACGCTCTTTAAAAAGAGGTAATCGTTTGCGTTGGGTTATGAAATAACGAAAAGATAAGTATTGGTGATAATAAAAAACAGGCCATGTTACTGAAGGCAATAAAAAAGCCGGGCAGTTTAAACCCTTCCCGGCGGGTATGAGTGAGAGGGTGTCCGGCAGGCTGCCGGACACGGGCGTTACGCGCAAATCTCGTAACAGGGGATATAGGCCGTGCCGGGGAGTTTCATACGGTGCTGGGCGACAAAGCCCTGCAGCAGATCGTCCATACGGCGCATCATTTCGCGATCGCCATGAATCTTATACGGGCCAAACTGTTCGATAGCCTGGATGCCCACCTCTTTCACGTTCCCCGCGACGATGCCTGAGAAGGCGCGACGCAGATCGGCAGCTAAGGTTTCTACAGGCTGATCCGGATAGAGTTTCAGGTTAGCCATATTTTCATGCGACGGTTCAAACGGGATCTGCAGATCCGGCGCAATGCGAATAGACCAGTTGAAGCTGTAGGCATCTCCGGTATCGCGACGGTTCTCTTTCACCAGCGGCATCGCCTTTTTCATCTGGCGCGCCACTTCTGCGGCATCGTCAATGATAATGCGGTAGTGACGGCGTGCCGTCTCGCCGAGCGTATGCACGATGAACTCATCCAGCACGCGGAAGTAATCAGCGCTCTCTTTCGGACCGGTCAGGATCAGCGGCAGAACCTGATCCTGGTTAGCAGGATGCATCAGAATGCCCAGCAGATAGAGCAGCTCTTCTGCCGTACCCACGCCGCCCGGGAAGATGATAATCCCGTGAGCGATGCGGACAAACGCCTCCAGACGTTTCTCGATGTCCGGCATGATGATCAGTTCGTTAACCAGCGGGTTCGGCGGCTCGGCGGCGATGATCGACGGCTCGGTCATGCCGATGAAACGTCCCTCTTTGTAGCGCTGCTGCGCATGGCCTACAGCCGCACCTTTCATTGGCGCTTCCATCGCACCCGGGCCGCAGCCTGTACAGATGTTCAGCTCGCGCAGACCCAGCTGGGTACCCACGCGACGGGCATAGAGATATTCGGTTTCGTTGATAGAGTGACCGCCCCAGCACACCACCATGCTCGGGGCTTCGCCCACGTGCAGCGCGCGGGCGTTACGCAGAATAGAGAACACCAGGTTGGTGATATGAACCGAGCTTTCCAGGTTCAGATGCTGGAAACGGCCGGCGTTGCTGATCTGGCCATTTACAAACAGGATATCGCGCAGGACGGCAAACAGGTTGGCCTGCAGCGCACGAATAATACGTCCGTCCACGAAGGCATCTTCCGGCGGGTTAATCAGTTCCAGCTTTACGCCACGTTCGCGGCGCAGAACGTTAATGTCAAAGCTTTCAAAGCGGGACAGCAACTCTTTGCTGTTGTCGGTGAGGCTACCGGAGTTCAGAACGGCAAGCGAACAGTTACGAAACAGTTGATAGAGATCGCTGCTGGCCGTGCTCTTGAGCATGTCCACTTCCAGCTGCGACAACATATCCATTGAGCCAAGCGGGCTAATATGTGTAATCAAGTGAGCTCCTTACGGGACGTTTATCGTCTTTCCCTGTTGATTACAATAGCCCTGGCTTATGACCTTTCACAACCTAAAGCGCGGAAGATACCGCGCATATTGTGAATTTATTTATTTTACTGACGCACTAACCGACCCATCGCCGGAACGAAATCGGTGTTGCTGCGCCATGGGTTGATATCCAGCCCGCCGCGTCGGGTATAGCGGGCATAGACGCTCAGCGCCTCTGGCTGGCAGAGATGGAGAATGTCATTGAAGATGCGCTCCACGCACTGCTCATGAAACTCGTTATGGTTACGGAAGGAGACCAGATAGCGCAGCAGCTTCTCTCGATCGATTTTCGCGCCGCGATACTTAATCTGCACGGAACCCCAGTCAGGCTGGTGCGTAATCAGGCAGTTGGATTTCAGCAGGTGGCTGACCAGCGTCTCTTCCACCACTTTGCCGCTGGCGGCATTTTCCAGCCAGGCGGTGTCAAACTGGTAGTTGTCGATCTCGATATCCTGATCGTCAATGCAGGTGCCATGGAAGTGGGCAACGGGCTGGCCTTCCAGCTCGTCAATCCGGTAGAGCGCCACGGTGACCTTACCCTGGGCGCAGGCGCTTAAGTCACGCTCCAGCGTGCGCTGCACCGCTTCCCAGCTGTCGAAACGCGTCTGGTTAAAGCTGTTGAGGTAGAGCTTGAAGCTTTTGGATTCCACCAGATTCACGCTGGCATAATCCAGCTCAACCTGGCCGACTGCCACCTGCGGCAAGCCGCGGGCGTTAAGCCAGGAGAGTTCATACAGCGTCCAGATATCGCCGCCGTGGAAGGGCAGGGCATCAGCCTTCAGGCCCAGCGGATCGCGGTTGAGGCTGCGCGGCACGCCCTGTAACAGGCTGGCGTCGTAGATGTCGCGGTAGGCTGTGCTTTTGCCCAGCGTCAGGCCCGACAGGGCATCATGATTTTCGTAAGACATGTTTCGTTGTCACTTTAAGGGTAAACTATGGGGCTGAGTGTATCCTGTCTTAGATAAAGAGAGAAACCGGTGGATAAAGAGACTGCTGCTGCGTTAACTGCATTTACTACGCGTTACTGCGACGCCTGGCATGAACAGAATGCGTCATGGCCGCAAAGTGAAGAGCTGTACGGCGTGCCTTCCCCCTGCATTATCACCTCTTCCGGCGATACGGTGACCTGGCAGCCGCAGCCATTTTCCGCTGAGCAGAATGTAAATGCCATTGAACGCGCCATGGGCATTATGGTACAACCAACGGTTCACGCGTTCTATACCACACAGTTCGCCGGGGATATGTGCGCTCGCTTTGATAATGAAGCGCTGACATTGCTGCAAACCTGGAGCGAAGAAGATCTGCTGCGCGTGCAGGAGAACCTGATTGGGCACCTGGTTACCCAGAAGCGTCTGAAGCTGTCGCCCACGCTGTTTATCGCCACGCTCGACAGTGAAATGGACGTTATCTCTGTCTGTAATCTCACAGGCAACGTCGTTAAAGAGACGCTGGGCACGCAAAAACGCCAGCTCCTCTCCGCTACCCTTGCGGATTTCCTCAATCAACTACATCCCGTCGTGTAATCCTGAATACTACTGCGCGTGTGAGAGATCTCTTACATAGCTTGTGAGAGATCGGCGTCATATCCTGCAGGCGCATCTTGCTGGGCTGCGATTAAATTACAATTCTATCAATAAGTTGAGCGGTTAAATCCTGTCTCACAGATAAGCCTGCTCTTTAATTTGGCTTACGCACCGCCTTGTAAGACGAAGCGGAATAAGGGATTCTATGTCCGTCGACAGGATGCCGACACAAGAAACGAACATCAGGATGATGACGTTTCTTAGCAAGGACACGTCAGGAAGGCGTTACAGGGAAGGCTTCAGGAAGAAGCAAGAGGATAGCGCAAGACGCGTTGAAGGACACCTCCAGGAAGGAGAATGAGAGCCGGTAAGGATGTCCGGTGGGTCAGGAAGGCCAGGACGTTTCAGGATGAAACAGTCACATCAGGACGATGTGTGCAGGATGCAGCGGTTCAGGGAAGACCAGACTTTCGGGTCAGAGGAAAAGTTGTCACGGATGAGCAGGGAGCACCAAAAGTAGCTGGATTGCTGCGAAACGAACCGGGAGCACTGTGTAAACAGTGCTCCCTTTTTTTATTTCTGCGTGGTCTTTGCTATGCTGCGCGCCGTTCACATTTTCAGTTGAGGTTTTCATGACCCATCACGACAACGTGCGCGCGCAACTGCACGCCATCGAAGCTTTACTGCGGGATCATCAGCTGTGGCAAGAGATGGCCCCGCAGCCTGACGCGTTTGAAAGTACACAACCTTTCTGCATGGATACCCTGGAGCCGTTTGAGTGGCTGCAGTGGGTGCTCATTCCCCGCATGCACGCCCTGCTGGACAGCGGTCATCCGCTGCCCCAGAGCTTTGCCGTGGCGCCCTATTATGAAATGGCGCTCGACGCCGCTCACCCCTCTCGCGACGCGGTGCTGACGGCATTGCTGGCGCTGGATACGCTCTTCGGCGACGAAGCATGATTGAGATCCTCTATCAGGATGAGTGGCTGGTGGCCGTCAATAAACCCTCGGGTTGGCTGGTGCACCGTAGCTGGCTGGACCGGGATGAGAAGGTCGTCGTCATGCAGACGGTGCGCGACCAGATCGGTCAGCATGTCTTTACGGCCCATCGTCTCGACAGACCCACTTCCGGTGTGCTGCTGATGGGGCTTTCCAGCGAGGCCGGACGTCGTCTGTCGCAGCAGTTTGAGCAGCATCAGATCCAGAAACGCTACCATGCGATTGTCCGCGGCTGGCTCACAGAGGCCGCAACCCTCGATTATCCCCTGACGGAAGAGCTGGATAAAATCGCCGATAAGTATGCCCGCGATGACAAAGGCCCGCAGCCGGCGGTGACTGATTATCGCGGAATGGTGACCACCGAAATGCCGGTTGCCACCAGTAAGTTTCCCACTACACGCTATAGTCTGATTGAACTGGAACCGAAAACCGGGCGTAAGCACCAGCTGCGACGCCATCTGGCGCATCTGCGCCACCCGATCATCGGCGACAGCAAGCATGGCGATTTGCGGCAGAACCGCAGTGCAGCAGAGCATTTCGGCTGCAATCGTCTGATGTTACACGCCAGCCAGCTGCACCTTATCCATCCGTTTACCGGCGAGCCGCTGACGATCCGCGCCGGACTGGACGAGGTATGGATGCAGGCGCTGTCACAGTTTGGATGGCGCGGACAACTCCCCGAAAATGAAAGGGTTGAGTTTGACGTTGCCAGCGTTCAGGATGATCGTTAATTGCGTCTAATCAGGGAGTAAAACATGGCGGTAATCGGAATTTTTGTCGGCACGATGTACGGCAATTCGCTGCTGGTGGCTGAAGAGGCCGAAGCGATCCTCGCGGGAATGGGCCATAAAGCGACAGTCTATGAAGATCCCGATCTGGCCGACTGGGAAAAATATCAGGGTCAGTATGCGCTGGTGGTCACCTCGACAACCGGGCAGGGCGATCTGCCGGACAGTATCGTCCCGTTGTTTACGGGCATTAAGGATAAGCTGGGTTACCAGCCGGAAATGCGTTACGGCATTATCGCGCTCGGTGACAGCACCTACGCGAATTTTTGCGGCGGCGGCAAGCAGTTCGATGCGCTGTTACAGGAGCAAAGCGCGCAGCGCGTGGGCGAAATGCTGATGATCGATGCCTCTGAACACCCTGAGCCGGAAAGCGAATCCAATCCCTGGGTTGAACACTGGGGCACATTGCTAAAATAAGTTCCCGCCCTCCCTGCTGCGGAGGGCCAGAACCTTTTGCCAGTTAACAAAGCGACCTTGCAGACAATGTAAGGTAACTGAATCGAGTAAGCATTGGGCAAACGCCCGTAAATCCCTGTCTTGATCGTGGTTATTAGCAGGCATTTTCACTGCGTCAAGCGACCTGTTTCACACTCCCGGTAATCCCCTCCTTCTGCCTGCCGTTTACCGGCGGGCAGTTTTCATTTCCGTGAAGTCTCTTCCATTGGCCTGGGCTTTTGCCACAAACAACCGCAAAGGAGTGCGCCAATGTTGTGTCGTTGCACGGTGAGAGCGCCCTGGATCCTTTCTTATACTTTTTCCGCCAGTTAATAAAAATGCAGTCATTGAGGCAATACGACCTAAACGTTCGAACTGCAATAACACATACACGTCATTCTGATTACCCTACGGTTGAGCTGTTCAGAATGAACGTAGCGAAAACGCTATGATTCAGGAGTGCAAGAATGAGTTCATTAAGCCAAGCGGCGAGCAGCGCTGAAAAGCGCACTAATGCCCGCTACTGGATAGTGGTGATGCTGTTTATCGTCACATCCTTCAACTATGGCGACCGCGCCACCCTGTCAATTGCCGGCTCGGAAATGGCAAGAGATATCGGTCTGGATCCGGTCGGCATGGGATATGTTTTCTCGGCATTTTCATGGGCCTATGTTATCGGCCAAATTCCTGGCGGCTGGCTGCTTGACCGCTTCGGTTCAAAACGTGTCTATTTCTGGTCCATTTTTATCTGGTCCCTGTTCACCCTGCTGCAGGGCTTCGTCGATGTCTTTAACGGCTTTGGCATTATCGTCGCGCTCTTTACCCTGCGCTTCCTGGTGGGTCTGGCCGAAGCGCCATCCTTCCCGGGCAACAGCCGAATAGTGGCGGCCTGGTTCCCGGCGCAGGAGAGGGGAACGGCGGTTTCCATTTTTAACTCCGCGCAATACTTTGCCACCGTTATCTTCGCCCCAATCATGGGCTGGCTGACGCACGAGGTGGGCTGGTCACACGTGTTCTTCTTCATGGGTGGCCTGGGTATCGTCATCAGCTTTGTCTGGCTGAAAGTGATCCACGAGCCGAACCAGCATCCGGGCGTAAACCAGAAAGAGCTGGATTACATCGCCGAAGGCGGCGCGCTGATCAATATGGATCAGGCGAAAAACAAAGAGAAAGTGCCGTTCAGCCAGAAGTGGGGCCAGATCAAACAGCTGGTGGGCTCTCGCATGATGGTGGGGATCTACCTCGGCCAGTATTGCATCAACGCCTTAACCTACTTCTTTATCACCTGGTTCCCGGTCTACCTGGTGCAGGCGCGCGGCATGTCCATCCTGAAAGCCGGGTTTGTGGCCTCTGTTCCGGCGATCTGCGGCTTTATCGGCGGCGTGCTGGGCGGGGTGATTTCCGACTGGCTGATGCGCCGCACGGGTTCCCTGAATATCGCCCGTAAAACGCCAATCGTGCTGGGGATGCTGCTCTCCATGTCGATGGTAGTGTGTAACTACGTTGATGCTGAGTGGATGATTATCGGCTTCATGGCAATGGCGTTCTTCGGTAAAGGCATCGGTGCGCTGGGCTGGGCGGTGATGGCAGATACCGCGCCGAAAGAGATCAGCGGCCTGAGCGGCGGTCTGTTCAACATGTTCGGCAACATCTCCGGTATTGTCACCCCGATCGCGATTGGCTACATCGTCGGCACTACCGGCTCGTTCAACGGCGCGCTGATTTACGTCGGGATCCATGCCCTGGTGGCGGTACTGAGCTACCTGGTGCTGGTGGGTGATATCAAACGTATCGAGCTGAAACCTGTTGCGGAGCGTTCATAATGAGCATGCAATCCAGCCCCATCGTGACGGAAATGAAGGTTATTCCGGTCGCCGGCCAGGACAGCATGCTGCTGAACATCGGCGGCGCGCACAACGCCTGGTTTACCCGCAACATCGTGGTGCTGACCGATAACGCCGGGAACACCGGCGTAGGGGAAGCCCCCGGCGGGGAGGTGATCTACCAGACGCTGGTGGATGCCATCCCCCAGGTGGTTGGCCAGGAAGTGGCGCGGCTGAACAAAGTCGTACAGCGCGTGCACAAAGGTAACCAGTCTGCCGACTTCGATACCTTCGGCAAAGGTGCCTGGACATTTGAACTGCGGGTGAACGCGGTGGCGGCGCTGGAGGCGGCGCTGCTGGACCTGCTGGGCAAAGCGCTGAACGTGCCGGTATGTGAACTCCTTGGTCCCGGTAAACAGCGCGATGCGGTCACCGTGCTGGGCTATCTCTTCTACCTGGGCGATCGCAACAAAACCGATCTGCCTTATCTGGAGCGTTCCCCGGGCAATCACGAGTGGTACCACCTGCGCCATCAGGAGGCGCTCTCCAGCGAGGCGGTGGTCCGCCTGGCAGAGGCGGCGCAGGATCGCTACGGCTTTAAAGATTTCAAACTGAAAGGCGGCGTTTTGCCGGGCGAGCAGGAGATCGACAGCGCCCGCGCCCTGAAAAAACGCTTCCCGGATGCCCGTATTACCGTCGATCCCAACGGCGCCTGGCTGCTGGATGAAGCCATTGCCCTGTGCAAAGGCCTGGGCGATGTGCTGACCTACGCCGAAGATCCGTGCGGCGCTGAGCAGGGCTTCTCTGGCCGTGAGGTGATGGCGGAGTTCCGCCGCGCCACGGGCCTGCCGGTGGCAACCAATATGATTGCCACAAACTGGCGCGAGATGGGCCATGCGGTGATGCTGAACTCGGTGGATATCCCGCTGGCGGATCCGCACTTCTGGACCCTTTCCGGCGCGGTACGCGTGGCGCAGCTGTGCGATGACTGGGGCTTAACCTGGGGTTGCCACTCTAACAACCACTTTGATATTTCGCTGGCCATGTTTACCCACGTAGGCGCCGCCGCCCCTGGCACGCCGACGGCTATCGATACCCACTGGATCTGGCAGGAAGGCGAAGCGCGCCTGACCAAAAATCCACTCGAAATTAAACACGGCAAGATTGCCGTCCCTGACGCCCCGGGGCTTGGCGTGGAGCTTGACTGGGATCAGATCCACAAAGCACACGAAGCGTATAAGAAACTGCCAGGCGGCGCGCGTAATGATGCAGGCCCGATGCAGTACCTTATTCCCGGCTGGACCTTTGACCGTAAACGCCCGGCGTTCGGTCGCCACTGATTAAAGGATTGAATTATGAGCACTTTTACTACGCCTGTTGTCACCTCCATGCAGATCATCCCGGTTGCCGGTTATGACAGCATGCTGATGAACCTGAGCGGCGCCCATGCCCCGTTCTTTACCCGTAATATTGTGATTATCAAAGACAACTCTGGCCATACCGGTGTGGGTGAAATCCCGGGTGGGGAGAAGATCCGTAAAACGCTGGAAGATGCGATCCCGTTGGTCGTCGGCAAAACGCTGGGCGCATACAAGAACGTCCTCAATGCGGTACGTAACGAATTTGCTGACCGTGACGCGGGCGGCCGCGGGCTGCAGACCTTTGACCTGCGCACCACTATTCACGTGGTCACCGGTATTGAAGCGGCGATGCTCGACCTGCTGGGCCAGCACCTGGGAGTCAACGTTGCCTCCCTGCTGGGTGACGGGCAGCAGCGCACTGAAGTGGAGATGCTGGGCTACCTCTTCTTTGTAGGCAACCGTAAGCTGACCCCGCTGCCGTACCAGAGCCAGCCGGATGAGCAGTGCGACTGGTATCGCCTGCGCCATGAAGAGGCGATGACCCCGGATGCGGTTGTACGTCTGGCGGAAGCGGCGTACGAGAAGTACGGCTTTAACGATTTCAAGCTGAAGGGCGGCGTGCTGGCCGGTGACGAGGAAGCCGAATCGATCATCGCGCTGGCGAAACGCTTCCCGCAGGCGCGCGTCACTCTCGACCCTAACGGCGCCTGGTCCCTTGATGAAGCGATCCGCATCGGTAAACGCCTGAAGGGCGTGCTGGCTTACGCAGAAGATCCGTGTGGCGCCGAGCAGGGCTTCTCCGGGCGTGAAGTAATGGCTGAATTCCGTCGCGCTACCGGTCTGCCAACCGCCACCAATATGATCGCCACCGACTGGCGCCAGATGGGCCATACCCTGTCGCTGCAATCCGTAGATATCCCGCTGGCGGATCCGCACTTCTGGACCATGCAGGGCTCGGTGCGCGTGGCGCAGATGTGCCACGAGTTCGGCCTGACCTGGGGATCGCACTCCAACAACCACTTTGATATCTCGCTGGCGATGTTCACCCATGTGGCTGCGGCCGCGCCGGGCGACATCACCGCCATCGACACCCACTGGATCTGGCAGGAAGGCAACCAGCGTCTGACCAAAGAGCCGTTCGAAATCAAAGGCGGTATGGTGCAGGTGCCTTCCACGCCGGGTCTGGGCGTTGAGCTGGATATGGATCAGGTGATGAAGGCGCACGAGCTCTATCTGCAGCACGGTCTGGGCGCGCGCGACGACGCGATGGCGATGCAGTACCTCATCCCGGAGTGGACCTTCAACAACAAACGCCCTTGCATGGTGCGTTAAGTCCGGTGCCGGTTCCTGCGGGAGTCGGCATTTTCTCTTGCGTGACGGGTGTATGCTTATGGTGGTCAACATGCGTAAGGACGGCTTATGAAAATAGTTATCGCACCGGACTCTTACAAAGAGAGCCTGAGTGCCCTGGCAGTGGCAACGGCGATAGAGCAAGGATTTTGCGAGATTTTCCCCACGGCGGAGTACGTGAAGCTGCCGGTTGCTGATGGTGGCGAGGGCACCGTGGAAGCGATGGTCGCCGCGACTCAGGGTGACATTATTCAGGTGCGGGTAACAGGGCCGCTCGGCGAGCATGTTGAGGGTTTTTATGGCCGCTCCGGCGATGGCAAAAGTGCGTTTATCGAGATGGCGGCGGCCAGCGGTCTGGAGCGGGTTCCCCCGGGCCAGCGTAATCCGCTGAAAACTACCTCCTGGGGAACCGGCGAGCTGATCCGTCATGCGCTGGATGCTGGCGTAAAACATATCATCATCGGTATCGGTGGCAGCGCCACCAACGATGGCGGCGCAGGAATGGTACAGGCGCTTGGGGCGAAGCTGCTGGACGAGCAGGGGAACGCCATTGGTGCGGGGGGCGGCGAGCTGGAGAAGCTGGCGCGTATCGATATCAGCGGCCTGGATAAACGGCTGACGGAGTGCCGCATTGACGTGGCCTGCGACGTCACCAATCCGCTGACCGGTGACAACGGTGCCACCGCGGTGTTTGGTCCCCAGAAGGGGGCCACGCCGGAGATGATCGTTCGCCTCGATCGCGCGCTGTCGCAGTATGCCCGCATCATCGCCCGTGACCTGGACGTTGACGTGCTCGGGCTGGCGGGCGGCGGCGCGGCGGGCGGAATGGGGGCGGCGCTATATGCGTTTTGCGGCGCGCAGCTGCGCCAGGGCATTGAAATTGTTACCGATGCGCTCAATCTGGACAGCCTGGTGGCCGATGCCGATCTGGTGATCACCGGGGAAGGACGAATCGACAGCCAGACCATCCATGGCAAAGTGCCGGTTGGGGTGGCGAAGATCGCTAAACGTCATAATAAACCGGTGATTGGCCTCGCGGGCAGCCTGACGGCGGATGTTGGCGTGGTGCATGAGCACGGCATCGACGCGGTGTTCAGCGTGATTTATACCGTCTGTACGCTGGAGGAGGCGCTGGAAAACGCCGAGGAAAATGTGCGGATGGCGGCGAGGAATATTGCGGCGGTGTTGAAGGTGGGGATGGGAATGTAGTTTTATCTTCCCCAGATTCGCACGGCCGGCTCCCTCTCCCTCAGGGAGAGGGCTGGGGTGAGGGGGAACATGCGACTGAGGTGGTTATTCCGTTCACCTCACGTTCTGTACTTATCTGTAAGCTGCCTCATCTGTGAACGTGCTAAGGGGGCTCGCCTGCACTGAACCCCGTTTCCTGGACACCTCTATTCTTTTGTTTTTTCTGCCTGAGTCCGGTACGTCACCGGGCTCAGGCCGCCAGTTTTCAGGCTAATTCGTTCGGTGTTGAAGTAACGAATATAAGCCCTGATATCCCGCTCCAGCTCCTTCACGGAACCATACTTCTTGCGGTAGTACATCTCCACTTTCAGATGACTGAAGAAGTTTTCCATTACTGCATTATCCAGGCAGTTTCCCTTTCGCGACATACTCTGGACTATCCCGGCTTTTTCCAGCATTAACCGCCATGCCGGCGTCCTGTAAGCCCAGCCCTGATCGCTGTGTAAGACCAGGCCTTCACTATGTCTTTTTGCTTTCAGGGCCTTATGTAGCATCCTGCAGACCAGAGGCTGTGACGGGCTGGTCGACATATTCCAGGCCACGATTTCGTTGTTGAACAGATCCTGCAGGGCTGACAGGTACAGTTTCTGTCCCCCGGCCCGGAACTCCGTCACATCCGTACACCACTTGATCCCGCTTCGTTCAGCGCTGAAGTCGCGGGCCAGCAGATTGGCGGATGCCAGCCCTGCATCCGGCATATACGAGCGGTATCTTTTCCGCCGCAGCTGACAGGTGAGGCCATGCTCTTTCATCAGCCTGCGCACTGTCTTGTGATTGAGCGTGAAGCCCTCATCCCGCAGTGCTCTCGTCATTCTCCGGTAGCCATAACGCTGCGCATGCCGCTGGCTGATGGCCTTCATTGCACTGACCGCATCCGCATAACGCTCAGTCCCGTGCTCAGGGTGCGAGACATGATAATAATATGTGCTGCGTGACAACCGCGCGGCATACAGCAGGCAGGGCAGCCTGTGTGCCGTCAGCAACGACTGCACTATTCTGGTTTTTTCTCCTGCTCCCTGAGCGCGTTTTCTTCTCTCAGGGCTTTCAGCTTTTTTAAGTAAGCATTTTCCGCACGCAGATATTCCAGCTCCCTCTGCAGTTCTTTGGGCGTCATTTCACTGAAGGGCTTAGCACCGGGGACATATTTTTTCTGTGACATAGCGGGTCCGGGTCTGGCAGTGTGAAGCGCCTTTGCCCCTCCCCTCCGGTAGCGCCTCATCCAGTTGAGAATAAGGGATTCATTGGGGATGGCGAAGCGCGATGAAGCCTCCGCATAGCTGCACCTGTTTTTTGCGACGTAACGGACAACGCGGAGCCTGAATTCTGCAGTATAGGTCCGCGCAGGACGGTCCTCCAGCCCGGCTTTACCCTGACGACGGTAAGCCCGTAGCCAGCGGGTCAGGGGTGATTTGCCGACACTGAACAGGCGGGCTGTTTCTTTAATGCCCGACTTTCCGGCCATGTAATGCTCTACAGCCGCAAGTCTGATATGGAAAGGATGTTTCATCGTTCTGAACCTCCAGATTTGGAATCTGGTGTCCAGGATCCGGGGTTCAGTGCACCGCCGCCCCCTTAGCAATCCCGGCTCCCGGCAAAAAAATCGCCGCTTCGCGGTCCCCTCAGCTTATTCCTCCTGGCTTTCGGGTCGGGCACCAGCCTGCATCCCTGCAGGCTATGCCCTCTCGGCGCGTCCCTGCGCCTCGCCCCGGCCATCCGGAAACGCTTCGGCGATTTTCAGCCGGACCAGGGAGTCGCTGTAAGTTTTTTATTCTCTTATGATCTAAATGCCGCTTTAAGATGGACAATAGAAATGCGGATCCCTCAGCCCTGACTATCCCAACACCTTCATCGCTTCCCGCGTCACATTATCCATCTCATCCAGCAGCTCCAGGAACTCCGGTTCCAGCTCGCTCTCCGGCGTGCCGGAACGTAACTGCTGCTCCAGCAACTGACACAGGTTCTTCAGGCGCGGCACTCCGCTGTAACCGCAACTGCCGTGCAGCTTATGGATAGCGCCGAGCAGATCGTCCGGTTCCTCACCTACCAGCTGCTCCTCCACCTTATTGCGGATCTCCGGCAGGAAGTCCACCAGCATCTTCAGCATCTCCCGCGCCAGGTCGTTTTTACCCGCCGCCTGACGCAGCGCCAGCTGCCAGTCGAGGGTTGCGCTGGCGTTGACCACGCTCTCCGGAGGGGGAGGCGGAGCTACCCGGTTGTCCGTGGCGGGACCAGGTTTGTAGCGCAGCAGCAGGCTGCGCAGTTTCTCTTCTTCGATCGGTTTCGCCAGATAATCGTTCATCCCGGCGCTCAGCAGTTTCTCTTTTTGACCCGCCATCGCATGCGCCGTTACGGCGATAACCGGCGTTTGCAGGTGATGAGGAAGCTGGCGAATCAGTTCGCAGGCGCGGATGCCATCCATGCCGGGCATCTGAATATCCATCATGATCAGGTCAAATGGCATCGCCTTCGCCCGCTCTACGGACTGCAGGCCGTTTTCGCACAGCTCGACATGCTGCACCTGATCCTCCAGCAGCGCACCAATCAGCTTCAGGTTGGCGGGGTTATCGTCCACCGCCATCACCGTCATCGGCAGTTTGCTCTGATCGCTGATCGCAGGCGCGGGGTGATGGTTCAGACGACAGTACTCGGTGAGGGTCGGCAACAGACGGGTGGCAGTCAGCGGTTTCAGCAGACAGGCTGCCGCCCCGTCATGCTTAAGCTCCTCGGCGTTAATCTGCGCATGGCACGGCAGAGCCAGCAGCAGGTAATCGGTCATCGAGGCCGCTTTCGCCAGCCGCTCCTGCTGCATGCTCAGCTCGCCGGTAAAGGTCACCGGGATCCCCATCAGCAGGATGTCGTAATGCGCAACGGGCAGCGCGGAGAACGCCGGGCTGTATACCACCTCCAGCGGGGTGGTGCTCAACACATCAAGGGTACTTTGCGCGGCGGCGGTATTCGGCTCCACGTACGCCAGCCGTTTACCCTGCAGGCAGTCCATGGCCGGACGATCGGTCATGACATTCGGGTTGAGGTCGAGATTGATATGGAACCAGAAGGTCGACCCCCGGTTAGGCTGGCTGTGGAAGGAGATATCGCCCCCCATCTCGTTGACCAGTTTCTGGGTGATGACCAGTCCCAGCCCGGTGCCGCCGTGACGGCGGGAAATACTGGCGTCGGCCTGACGGAAGGCCTGGAACAGCCGGGACTGATCCCGCTCAGGAATACCGATCCCCGTATCGCGGATCTGCACCTCAATCTGCACCTTGGTATTGCTGATGGCGCGCTTTTCAACCAGCACGTCGATGTTACCGCTCTCGGTGAATTTAATGGCGTTGCCCACCAGGTTGGTGATCACCTGCTGGAGACGCAGCGGATCGCCAATCACGTTGTCCGGTACGTCGTTTTTAATGTTCAGCGTCAGCTCCAGCCCCTTGTCGTGAGAGGAGTGCGCCAGCAGGGTGACCACTTCATCCAGGGTATTACGCAGCGGGAACGGTATGCTCTCAAGGATAAGTTTGCCCGCCTCGAGCTTGGAGAAGTCCAGCACGTCATTGATGATCGCCAGCAGGTTATTGGCGGAGCGTTCAATGGTATGCAGGTGGTCGCGCTGGGTTGGGTTGAGCTCGGTTTTCAGGGTCAGGCGGGTAAAGCCAATCACCCCGTTAAGCGGCGTGCGCAGCTCGTGAGACATGTTCGCCAGGAACTCTGATTTGATGCGGGCCGCCTCCTGAGCACGTTTTTTCGCCAGATCCAGCTCGACGTTCTGGATCTCCATCTGCTCCAGCGTTTCGCGCAGGTCGGAGGTGGCCTGATCGACGTTATGCTGCATCTCCTCATGGTACGCCGCCAGCGACATGGCCATCGAGTTGATGCCGTTTTTCAGCATATCCAGCTCGCCGAGCATAAAGCCCTCAACGCGGCTGTCGAGCTGGCCCCGACGGATGCGGTCGACGGTATTCACCATATTGCGGATAGGGCTGGTCACATCACGCATCAGACGCCAGCCAAAGATCAGCGCGATGCCGATACAAAACAGCATCATCACCGTGGAGATGAAGATCTCCCGGTACTGCTGCAGCCGCACGGACTTGAGATCCAGCTCCAGCGCCACATATCCCAGCAGGTTGTTATTGGGCTTGGCGTCCGATGCGGGTGATTCATCCGGTGAATAGCTTTCCGAGATAATCGGCGTGCGCAGGATCATCTTTTCGCCCTGGCGGATCACGCTCAGCCGTTTTGGAAACGCCGTTCCGTCCGGCAGCTTCAGGGTATCCGGGTCAAGCTGGATATTGGAGGTGACGAACAGATGATTATTTTGGTCATACACCGAGATAGCCCGCACAATGTCTGAATGACGGCGATGCAAAATACTGATGAGCTGGCCGATGGGCTCGCGGTTTTGCAGGTTCATGCCGTACTCGCTGGATACCGCCAACGGCTCAATAATGCTGGCCCCGGCGTCCTCAAGCTGGCGCTGAAGGTCGTTATAACGGTGCACCACGAAGAAGGTACTCAGCAGTAAACCAATGAGTACGGTAGGGGCGAGGATCAAAATCATCATGCGCGCACGCAGGCTGTAGTTGGTCATGGAGTTCCGTTATGGGACAATTAGAGTCAATATGTTCATTTGAGAAAATTCCCGGCGATGGCGCAATTCTACTCTGCAAAGCGACGCGTGACGACGCGTCAGATCATAACTGTTGAAGTGACAGACCTCGATCCGTTCGGACAGGGGGTGGCGCGCCATGAGGGTAAGACCGTATTTATCCCCGGACTGCTGCCCCAGGAGCGTGCGGAAATCACCCTGACGGAAGAGAAACGTCAGTACGCACGCGGCCAGGTAAAGCGCCGTCTTAATGATAGCCCGGAACGCGAAACGCCACGCTGCCCGCACTTCGGCGTGTGCGGCGGCTGCCAACAGCAGCACGCCAGCGTTGCGCTCCAGGCGCGCAGCAAAAGCAATGCGCTGGCGCGCTTGCTGAAGCACGACGTCGATGAAACGATCGCCGATAGGCCCTGGGGCTACCGCCGCCGGGCGCGTCTGAGCCTGAACTGGCAGCCGAAAACTGCGCGTCTGGAGATGGGCTTTCGCAAGGCCAACTCCAGCGACATTGTGGACGTCAAACAGTGCCCCATTCTGGTGCCCCATCTTGAGGCATTGCTGCCAGAAGTGCGCAAATGCCTTTCTGAACTGCAGGGCGCTCGCCATCTCGGGCACGTTGAGCTGGTGCTGGCCAACAGCGGTCCGTTGATGGTGCTGCGCCATACGGCGCCGCTGTCGGCCAAAGATCGTGAAAAACTGGAACGCTTTTCGCATTCCTTTGACCTTGCGCTTTATCTCGCTCCGCAAAGCGAGATACTTGAGCAACTGAGCGGTGAAACGCCCTGGTATGATTCAGACGGGCTACGCTTAACGTTCAGTCCGCGTGATTTTATTCAGGTCAATGACGGCGTTAATCAGCAGATGGTAGCGACCGCGCTGGCATGGCTGGATATTCAGCCAGAGGACCGGGTGCTCGACCTGTTCTGCGGGATGGGCAACTTTACCCTGCCGCTGGCAAAACGGGCACACAGCGTCGTTGGTGTGGAAGGCGTGGCGGCGCTGGTGGAAAAGGGGCGCGAAAACGCTATTCATAATGCGCTGCAAAACGTGACATTTTTTCATGAGAATCTGGAAGAGGATGTCACCAGGCAGCCATGGGCAGCGCACGGTTTCGATAAAATTCTGCTGGACCCGGCACGCGCGGGTGCGCCAGGCGTGATGCAGCATATTATCAAACTCGCCCCTAAGCGCGTGGTCTATGTTTCCTGTAATCCGGCGACGCTTGCCCGGGATAGCGAGGCGTTACTCGCCGCGGGTTACCAGATTCAGCGTCTGGCAATGCTTGATATGTTCCCGCACACTGGACATCTGGAATCAATGGCGTTGTTTGAACACAACTGATGAGTTTCGGCTTGTCGAATCCGACAGGCAAGGGTCCCTAAAGGAGAGGACAATGGTTGCGGTAAGAAGTGCACATCTCAATAAAGCTGGTGAGTTTGACCCACAAAAATGGATCGCAAGTCTGGGGATTGCCAGCCAGCAGTCGTGTGAACGCTTAACCGAAACATGGGCCTATTGTCTGCGCACCACTCAGGGGCACCCCGATGCCGAACTGCTGCTGTGGCGCGGCATCGAAATGGTCGAAATCCTCTCCATGCTGAGTATGGATATCGAAACGCTTCAGGCTGCGCTGCTGTTCCCACTGGCGGACGCGGAGGTGGTCACAGAAGATGCCCTTCGTGAAAGCGTGGGCAAATCCGTTGTCGCCCTGATCCACGGCGTGCGCGACATGGCGGCCATCCGCCAGCTTAAAGCCACCCATACCGATTCGGTCTCTTCTGAACAGGTCGATAACGTCCGCCGTATGCTGCTGGCGATGGTGGATGATTTCCGCTGCGTGGTGATCAAGCTTGCAGAACGCGTCGCCCATTTGCGGGAAGTGAAAGACGCGCCGGAAGATGAACGCGTGCTGGCGGCGAAAGAGTGCACCAATATCTATGCCCCGCTGGCGAACCGTCTGGGGATCGGGCAGCTGAAATGGGAGCTGGAAGATTACTGCTTCCGCTACCTGCACCCGGCGGAATACAAACGGATTGCCAAACTGCTGCACGAGCGCCGTATCGACCGCGAACATTACATCGAAGAGTTTGTCGGCGGTTTGCGTAAGTCGATGAAAGAAGAGGGCGTGAAGGCCGAAGTCTATGGCCGTCCGAAGCATATCTACAGCATCTGGCGCAAAATGCAGAAGAAGCATCTCGCCTTTGACGAGCTGTTTGACGTGCGCGCCGTGCGTATCGTGGCCGAGCGGTTACAGGACTGCTACGCCGCGCTGGGGATTGTTCATACCCATTACCGCCACATGCCGGATGAGTTTGACGACTACGTCGCTAACCCGAAACCGAACGGCTACCAGTCGATCCATACCGTGGTCCTGGGGCCGGGCGGCAAACCGGTCGAGATCCAGATCCGCACCAAACAGATGCACGAAGAGTCCGAGCTGGGCGTCGCCGCGCACTGGAAGTACAAAGAGGGCACCTCAGGCGGGGCGCGCTCCGGTCACGAAGATCGCATTGCCTGGCTGCGTAAGCTGATTGCGTGGCAGGAAGAGATGGCTGACTCGGGCGAAATGCTCGATGAAGTGCGCAGCCAGGTCTTTGACGACCGGGTCTACGTCTTTACGCCGAAAGGGGACGTGGTTGACCTGCCAGCAGGCTCTACGCCGCTCGACTTCGCCTACCACATCCACAGTGATGTGGGGCATCGCTGCATCGGCGCCAAAATCGGCGGGCGTATTGTACCCTTCACCTATCAACTGCAGATGGGCGATCAGGTAGACATCATCACCCAGAAACAGCCGAACCCGAGTCGCGACTGGCTGAACCCGAACCTCGGCTATGTCACCACCAGCCGTGGGCGCTCTAAAATTCACGCCTGGTTCCGCAAGCAGGATCGTGACAAGAATATCCTTGCCGGGCGTCAGATCCTGGACGACGAGCTGGAGCATTTAGGCATCCATCTGAAAGAGGCGGAGAAATTCCTGCTGCCGCGCTACAACTTCAACGAGCTGGATGAGCTGCTGGCTGCCATCGGCGGCGGGGATATTCGTCTTAACCAGATGGTGAATTTCCTGCAGGCGCAGTTCAACAAACCGAGCGCGGAAGAGCAGGATGCCGCGGCGCTGAAGCAGCTGCAGCAGAAGAGCTACAATCCCTCGCACCGTAGCAAAGAGAAAGACAACGGCAGAGTAGTGGTGGAGGGCGTGGGTAATCTGATGCACCACATCGCCCGCTGCTGCCAGCCGATCCCCGGGGACGAAATCGTCGGTTTTATCACCCAGGGCCGGGGGATCTCCATCCACCGCGCGGATTGCGATCAGCTGGACGACTTACAGTCCCACGCGCCGGAACGCATCGTTGATGCGGTGTGGGGCGAGAGCTACTCCGCTGGCTATTCGCTGGTAGTACGGGTGTCAGCCAACGATCGCAGCGGCCTGCTGCGCGACATCACTACCATTCTGGCGAACGAAAAGGTGAACGTGCTTGGGGTTGCCAGCCGCAGCGACACCCGTCAGCAGCTCGCCACCATCGATATGACCATCGAAATCTATAACCTGCAGGTGCTGGGCCGGGTGCTCGGCAAGCTGAACCAGGTACCGGATGTGATTGACGCCCGTCGCCTGCACGGCGGTTAATCGCACTTTCTTTTGTAGGCCGGGTCAGGCTTCGCCGCCACCCGGCTTTATTTTTTAATGGAAAAGACCATGACCCAAATCGACCGCCTGCTCGGCATTATGAAACGTCTGCGCGACCCGGAAAACGGCTGTCCGTGGGACAAAGAGCAGACTTTCGCCACCATAGCCCCCTACACTCTGGAAGAGACCTACGAGGTGCTGGATGCCATCTCCCGGGAAGATTTTGACGATCTGTGCGGCGAGCTGGGCGACCTGCTGTTCCAGGTGGTGTTCTATGCGCAGATGGCCCAGGAAGAGGGGCGCTTTGATTTCAACGATATCTGCGCCGCCATCAGCGACAAGCTGGAGCGCCGTCACCCGCATATTTTTGGCGATGCCACCGCTGAGAACAGCCACGAAGTGCTGGCTCGCTGGGAACAGATTAAAAGCGCGGAGCGGGCAGAAAAGTCGCAGCATTCCGCGCTGGATGATATCCCGTTAAGCCTGCCGGCACTGATGCGCGCGCATAAGATCCAGAAACGCTGCTCGACGGTGGGGTTTGACTGGACGACGATCGGCCCGGTGCTCGACAAAGTGCATGAAGAGATTGACGAGGTGATGCACGAAGCCCAGCAGGCGGTCGTTGATCAGGAGAAGCTGGAAGAGGAGATGGGCGATCTGCTGTTTGCTACCGTCAACCTTTCGCGTCATTTAGGGGTCAAAGCCGAAGTGGCATTGCAAAAAGCGAACCTCAAATTCGAGCGTCGCTTCCGGGAAGTGGAGCGCATTATCGCTGCCCGCGGCCTGGAAATGACCGGCGTGGACCTCGATGCGATGGAAGAAGTGTGGCAGGAAGTAAAACGCCAGGAATCTGATCTCTAACGGGTTTTTGCGATCAAGCGCAATTTGTGTGATTTTTTAAATGACAAGCGCTTGATTTGCGTCAAAAACATTTACCCAAAAGGGGCTATTTTCTCACTCCCAATGTGAGTCAAAGCCTGAGACAGGAGACGGAGAATGAAAGTTTGTGGCGCTCGCCGTGTTCGGGTATACTACTTTCCCGTCCTGGTTATTCCATCGTTTCACCCTAACTTCTCAGGTTCAGCATGACAACGAACTATATTTTTGTGACCGGCGGGGTTGTATCCTCTCTGGGTAAAGGCATTGCCGCAGCCTCCCTCGCAGCCATTCTTGAAGCCCGTGGCCTCAATGTGACCATGATGAAGCTGGATCCGTACATCAACGTCGATCCAGGTACCATGAGCCCGATCCAACACGGGGAAGTGTTCGTTACTGAAGACGGCGCTGAAACCGACCTGGACCTGGGTCACTACGAGCGTTTCATTCGCACCAAAATGACCCGTCGTAACAACTTCACGACTGGCCGTATCTACTCCGACGTTCTGCGTAAAGAGCGTCGCGGTGACTATCTGGGCGCAACCGTTCAGGTTATCCCACACATCACCAACGCCATTAAAGAGCGAATCATTGCCGGTGGCGAAGGCCACGACGTCGTGCTGGTTGAAATCGGCGGTACCGTAGGTGATATCGAATCTCTGCCGTTCCTTGAAGCGATTCGCCAGCTGGCGGTGGATATCGGTCGCGAACACGCGCTGTTCATGCACCTGACTCTGGTGCCTTACATGGCTGCCGCAGGCGAAGTGAAAACCAAGCCGACCCAGCACTCCGTTAAAGAGCTGCTCTCTATCGGTATTCAGCCTGATATCCTGGTGTGCCGCTCCGATCGTGCAGTTCCGGCCAACGAACGTGCAAAAATTGCATTGTTCTGTAACGTGCCAGAAAAAGCCGTTATTTCAATGAAAGATGTCGATTCCATTTATAAAATCCCGGGCCTGTTGAAATCACAGGGCCTGGACGATTATATTTGTAAACGATTCAGCTTGAACTGTCCGGAAGCTAACCTGTCTGAATGGGAACAGGTTATTTACGAAGAAGCGAACCCGGCAGGCGAAGTGACTATCGGTATGGTCGGCAAGTACATTGAACTGCCGGACGCCTATAAGTCAGTTATCGAAGCGCTGAAACACGGTGGCCTGAAAAACCGCGTAACCGTCAACATCAAGCTGATCGATTCGCAGGATGTTGAAACCCGCGGTGTAGAAATTCTGAAAGATCTGGATGCTATTCTCATCCCTGGCGGCTTCGGCTACCGTGGTGTTGAAGGCAAGATCGCTACCGCACGCTATGCGCGTGAAAACAATATTCCTTACCTTGGCATCTGCCTGGGTATGCAGGTTGCGCTGATTGAATTTGCACGCAACGTGGTGGGGATGGAAAACGCGAACTCTACTGAATTTGTGCCAGACTGTAAGTACCCTGTTGTGGCGCTGATTACCGAATGGCGCGACGAAGAAGGTAACGTCGAAGTCCGTACCGAGAAAAGCGATCTGGGTGGCACGATGCGTCTGGGTTCTCAGGCTTGCCAGCTCTCTGACGACAGCCTGGTACGCCAGATGTACGGTGCGCCGGTCATCACTGAGCGCCATCGTCACCGTTATGAAGTGAACAACCTGCTGTTGAAACAAATTGAAGCTGCGGGTCTGCGTATTGCGGGCCGCTCCGGGGATGATCAGTTGGTCGAGATCATCGAAGTGCCGAACCACCCATGGTTCGTAGCCTGTCAGTTCCACCCGGAATTTACTTCTACGCCGCGTGATGGACATCCGCTGTTTGCTGGCTTTGTGAAAGCCGCCAATGAGTTCCAGAAGCGTCAGGCGAAGTAAGAAAAGTTAGAACGGCAACGCGTACCAAAGGTACGCGTTGTTTGTCTGGAGTTTTAGTTTAACTTGTACTGAGGAAAATCTAATGTCCAAAATCGTTAAAGTCATCGGTCGTGAAATCATCGACTCCCGTGGTAACCCGACTGTTGAAGCCGAAGTACACCTGGAAGGTGGTTTCGTAGGTATGGCTGCTGCGCCGTCAGGTGCTTCTACTGGTTCCCGCGAAGCGCTAGAACTGCGCGATGGCGACAAATCCCGCTTCCTGGGCAAAGGCGTAACCAAAGCGGTTGGCGCAGTAAACGGTCCTATTGCTCAGGCAATCCTTGGCAAAGATGCCAAAGATCAGGCTGGCATTGACAAGATCATGATCGATCTGGACGGTACTGAAAACAAATCTAACTTCGGTGCGAACGCAATCCTGGCTGTTTCCCTGGCGAACGCCAAAGCAGCAGCGGCTTCTAAAGGTCAGCCACTGTTCGAACACATTGCTGAACTGAACGGCACCCCAGGCAAATACTCTATGCCAGTTCCGATGATGAACATCATCAACGGCGGTGAGCACGCAGATAACAACGTCGACATCCAGGAATTCATGATTCAGCCGGTTGGCGCGAAAACTGTTAAAGAAGCCATCCGTATGGGTTCTGAAGTGTTCCATCACCTGGCTAAGGTTCTGAAAGCTAAAGGCATGAACACTGCAGTAGGTGACGAAGGTGGTTATGCACCTAACCTGGGCTCCAACGCCGAAGCACTGGCTGTAATCGCTGAAGCGGTTAAAGCTGCTGGCTACGAGCTGGGCACCGACATCACCCTGGCGATGGACTGTGCAGCATCTGAATTCTACAAAGACGGTAAATACGTTCTGGCTGGCGAAGGCAACAAAGCATTCACCTCCGAAGAGTTTACCCACTTCCTGGAAGACCTGACCAAACAGTATCCAATCGTGTCTATCGAAGACGGTCTGGACGAGTCTGACTGGGATGGTTTCGCATACCAGACCAAAGTACTGGGCGACAAAATCCAGCTGGTTGGTGACGATCTGTTCGTAACCAACACCAAGATCCTGAAAGAAGGTATCGAGAAAGGCATCGCTAACTCCATCCTGATCAAATTCAACCAGATCGGTTCTCTGACCGAAACTCTGGCTGCGATCAAAATGGCGAAAGACGCTGGCTACACTGCCGTTATCTCTCACCGTTCAGGCGAAACTGAAGACGCTACCATCGCTGACCTGGCTGTTGGTACCGCTGCAGGCCAGATCAAAACGGGTTCTATGAGCCGTTCTGACCGTGTTGCTAAATACAACCAGCTGATTCGTATCGAAGAAGCGCTGGGCGAGAAAGCACCATACAACGGTCGTAAAGAGATCAAAGGTCAGTAATTTCTACTGAACCTGAGTCTTCAGAAAAACCCGCTTCGGCGGGTTTTTTTTTATCATTACACCGCCGATACGCTATGACGTGTGCACACCGCCTGTTCAATGATGTCGGCAGCCCGTGCTGCCCCTCCGGCGTTTATCAGCTCAGTCTGTAGGGCAGTGATGCGCTGCGTGTACTGCTTATTTTCCAGCAGATCGAGAAGATGCTGGCTGAGCGTGCGGCTCGGCGAAAAGCGGCAGGCCTTAAGGCCAATGCCGCTGAAGACCACTCGGGCGGCGACGCCTGGCTGATCAAACGCCAGAGGCACGGCGAGGATCGGCGTGGCGGTGGCGATGGCATCCATAACCGTATTCAGCCCTGCGTGGGTGATGACGGCGCTGGCATCGCGCAATACCGCCAGCTGATCGGTAAATCCTACGGTTTGCGCCCCCATATTCCCCAGCCGGGCGGTTTGACTGGCATTGAGTCCGTTACAGTGGGCAATAAGCAGGGGCACACCAGCCTGTTGGCAGGCGCGGGCAATCTTGCGGAACAGCCCATAGCGGTAGCCCTGGATGGTGCCTAATGACGCAAAAACAAACGGCTTCTTTTTGCCGGAAGAAACCGTTGGCGGATCGGCGCGCAGCGGGCCTACCGCGTGGAAGCAGGCGGGCAAGGTGCGTGGAAAATCAAAGCCGGGAATGGTCTGGCTGATTTGCGCCAGCGGCGACAGGCATTGATCCAGCCTGTTGCGCGAGGGCAAACCAAATGCCCGGGCATGACGGGCAATGACCCGCCCCTGTCTCGACATCAGCCAGTCATAAACATCCGCGCTGGAGGCGTATAATTTCCGACTGCGGTCGCTGGTGCCATAGCGAAAAGGCATCACCGGCAGGGGGATGGTGTTATCCCGGTTTACCGGCAGGGCGCAGCAGATGGAGATAAAGGGCAGGTTGAGTGCTTGTGCAACCAGTCCTCCCGCCGGCTCCATCTGATCGACAATCACGGCGTCAATGTTGTGCTGTCGGAAGGCGAGGGGCAGTTCACGGCACAGCATATCGGTTACGCTTGCCATACCTGATATCAGGCTGAAAAACCCCGGCTCGTGCAGTGCAGACGGCGTCGGCTGACCTACTGCGACGAAGTGCGCCTGCGGTTCCCTGAGCAAGGTGCGCGCCTCTTCCTGCTGAAAAAAAGTGACCCGATGGCCGCGCATGATAAGGTGTTTTGCCAGTGCTTCCATAGCGTGCATATGGCTGTATAACGGTAGCGTGATTACCGCAAAATGGCTCATTCTGCTTGTCCAGTATTCTGATGGCGACTCAGTCAAGGGGGTTAACATCGACCCGAGCCGGGTGGGCGATATCTTAAAAGCGTAGCGTAAGTTTTCATGTTTTTAACATAGCCCTCTGACAAGGGTTTTCCACCCTGAAGCTATGGGCCTGGCTATCCTTAAACTGACCGCAATAAATTCCTGGCCGGGGTTGTTTTGCCTGATTATGTGCGATCTGCAATAATGCCCCCCCGTAAATCTGACCAGAGATAACTATGCAGTACCCGATTAACGAGATGTTCCAGACCCTGCAAGGCGAGGGTTACTTCACCGGCGTTCCCGCTATTTTCATTCGTCTGCAGGGATGCCCGGTTGGCTGCGCCTGGTGTGATACCAAACATACCTGGGAAACGCTCAGCGATCGGGAAGTTTCACTGTTCAGCATTCTGGCGAAAACCAAAGAGAGCGACAAATGGGGCGCAGCAAACCCCGACGATCTGCTGGCGATCATCGGCCGTCAGGGCTGGACGGCGCGCCACGTGGTGATCACCGGTGGGGAACCCTGCATTCACGACCTTATGCCGCTTACCATGCTGCTGGAAAGCAACGGCTTTAGCTGCCAGATTGAGACCAGCGGCACCCACGAAGTGCGTTGTACCCACACCACCTGGGTGACGGTCTCGCCAAAAGTGAACATGCGCGGCGGTTACGACGTATTGTCCCAGGCGCTGGAACGCGCGGACGAGATCAAGCACCCGGTCGGTCGCGTACGCGATATCGAAGCCCTGGACGAACTGCTGGAAACCTTAACCGACGACAAGCAGCGGGTGATTGCCCTGCAGCCGATCTCCCAGAAAGAAGACGCCACGCGCCTCTGTATCGAGACCTGTATTGCGCGGAACTGGCGTCTGTCGATGCAGACGCACAAGTACCTCAATATCGCCTGACAGCCCTGCGGCCCCTGTGATTAAGGGGCCTGCAGCTTGGGTAATAATGCCCAGGTCACCACCGCCGAACTGAGACAAATCGCACTGTTAAACAGCAGCGCGTACTGGGCGGCACTGGCCATACCCAGCGGCAGCAGCAGGGCGTACAGTGAAGCCGTCACGGCGATCCCCATTGCTCCACCCAGCGAACTTCCCATCTTATAAATTCCCGACGCCACGCCGACTTTACTCTCAGGGGCGTTCATTACTGCCGTGTCCGTCGATGGCGTGGCGTAACAGCCCAGCCCCAGTCCAAACAGGACGTTGCTGAAAAAGACGGTCACGATGTAGATCTCCTTGCTTAAGAAGGTGCAGGAGATAAAGGTAATGCCGATCGCGGTCAGCACGGGGCCGGTCATCATCGGCAGGCGGGCGCCATAACGTTGCAGCAGTTTCTCCCCCACGCGGATCATGGCGAGCACCGTCACCAGATAACCCAGCGTCATCATCCCGGTTTGCAAAGGGGTCAGATGATGGCCCTGCTGCAGCCAGATGCTGGTAATCATCATGGTGCCAATACAGCCGTTGAGCATAAAGTTGGAGAGCACCGCCGCGCTGTAGGCCCGGTTTTTAAACAGCGCAAAATCAATCAGCGCCGCATCGCCCTTCCGCAGGCCGGTCATGATAAAGCCCAGCGCCGCGAGGATCGCCGCCCCCAGTACCGTCAGCGACAGGCCGCTACTCCAGCCCCAGCTGTGGCCCTTGCTGATAAACAGATTGAGCAGCACCAGCATACAGACAAAACTCACCAGCCCGCCAATATCCAGCTTATGCTGACCGGCGCTGGCGCTTCGGCTTTCGGGCGTGCCGCGGATAAGCAGCAGCGCCGCCAGAGCCATTACGATGGAGAAAACAAATATCCAGCGCCAGCCCAGGCTGGTGGCGATCGCGCCGCCCACGAACGAGCTCAGGCCGCTGCCGCCCCAGGAGCCAATCACCCAAAAACTGATCGCCCGCTGGCGCGCTTTGCCTTCATACCAGGTTTTAATCAGCGCGAGCGTGGCGGGCATAATGCAGGCTGCGGACAGCCCCTGGATCGCCCGTCCCAGCAGAAAGAGCACCGGCTCCCGGGCCAGAAACAGCAGGCCGCTGCCGACAATACTCAGCGCCAGGCCGATCACCGTCAGGCGCACGCGGCCAAACTTATCGGCAAAGCCGCCGCTGGCAACCACAAAGCAGCCGCTGAACAGCGCGCTGAGGCTGACCGCCAGCGTGAGCGTCTCCAGGGAAATATCGAGGCTATTTTTCATGGCCGGCACCACGTTGATCACCGACTGGGCAAATAACCAGAATGTCAGAACGCTCAGAACAATCCCCGCCAGCAGTCGATCGTTACCTGCGAAAGCCGGGGTGCCTGTCAGGGGAACGGTACTCATTGTGCAGCCCTCCTGGGGATACGCGATTAACGCAGATAGTGTTC
Source organism: Leclercia adecarboxylata (assembly GCF_023639785.1). Lineage (NCBI taxonomy): Bacteria > Pseudomonadati > Pseudomonadota > Gammaproteobacteria > Enterobacterales > Enterobacteriaceae > Leclercia > Leclercia adecarboxylata. Next base: position 3,727,370 of record NZ_CP098325.1, on the reverse strand, counting down.
GGTCAGGGCGCTCCAGAGCGCGGCACCGGTTAGCAGGATCTTGTCGTTAAAGTCATAGCCCGGGTTATGCACCATGCAGCGATCCGCTTCGTCGCCTGCACCAATGGTGAAGTAGCAGCCGTCAGGGTTCTTCTCGAGCATAAAGGCAAAGTCTTCACTGCCCATAAATGAACCGACGGAGGCGACCGCATCTGCACCGAACAGATCCTGGGCGACGGTGCGCACCATCTCGTTGGCGGCGGGGTTATTGGTCAGAACCGGGCTGCCGTTGATATGCCGGATAGTGGCCGTGGCGTTGAAGCTTTCAGCCTGCGCCACCGCAATGTCGTGGATACGCTGCAGTACGGTCTGGCGCACCTTTTCGTTCAGCGTGCGTACGGTCAGCTTCATCAGCACTTTCTCGTTGATGATGTTGGGCGCATGTCCGGCCTGAATACTGCCGACGGTGACGACCGCAGGTTCAAACGGGGTGATATTGCGCGACACAATCGACTGCAGGGCGAGCGTGATGTGGCACGCCACCAGCGTGGCATCAACGGTATGTTCCGGCAGGGCACCATGTCCGCCCACGCCGTTAACTTCAATGTGAAGGGTGTCAGAAGAGGCCATCATGGCGCCGTCGCGCAGGCCAATTTTGCCCAGCTTTTGCCCCGGCATGTTATGCAGACCGAAAATATGGTCGCAGGGGAAAGTATCAAACAGGCCATCTTCCACCATCACCCGCCCGCCATACAGCAGCTCTTCCGCCGGCTGGAAAATCAGGTGCAACGTACCGTTAAAATTGCGGGTGCGCGCCAGGTATTCAGCGGCATAGAGCAGGGTGGTGGTATGGCCGTCATGGCCGCAGCCGTGGAATTTGCCCGCAACGGTACTGCTCCATGCTTTGCCGCTGTCCTCCTGCATCGGTAACGCATCCATATCAGCACGCAGGCCCAGGCGTTTATTGCCGTTACCCACTTTCAGGGTGCCTACGACACCGGTTTTGGCCATCCCGCGATGCACGTCGTAACCCCACTGCTGGAGCAGTTCCGCGACGCGCTGGCTGGTTTGCTCCTCCTCGAAACCGATTTCGGGATGCTGATGAAAATGGCGGCGCAGCGCAATAAACTGCGCCTCATTGCTCTGCAGTGCTTCAACAATCGGATGTGTCATTTTTGTTATCCTTTTTTTATCAAACAATGCTAATTTCGAGTTTATGCCGATCGCAGCGACGGAAATTGCACTTTTTTGTTGTGAAGCGACGCATTATTTCTGATTGTTTTTCATACAATTCCGTTATGACAAAAAACAGCGCGTTATTATTTGTCTTCCCTGGAGGGGCAAATGGAGCAACGGGGTAGCGAATTTTCGGTAAATGTGCAGGACATTCGTCAGTTTCATCAGGAGGAGGACGATGCGCTGACCCTGCTATGGCTGCTGGAAGGCCGCGCCGAACTGCAAACTGACCAGCGGCAGGTGACGCTCGCGGCGGATACCCTGACCATCGTCAACCGTAATCAACGCTGGCAGCTCACCAGCGAGAGCGGGAATACGGCGATGCGCGTTGTGCTTTCCGGACGCTGGATCCAGCAGCTGTGCAGCGACTTTTTTGCCCACGATTACACTATTCCACCTGAGACCGGAGGCAGCTGGCCGCAGTGTGATGAGCTACGTCATCTCCTGCGCCAGCTGCTGGTGAGCACCCTGATTAACGATCGGCATCGCTATCGGCTGGAGGCGACCCGCTGGCTGAGCGAGATCCTGCTGCTGTTAACCAGCCGGTTTCAGCAACCCGCCCGCCTGATCCTGCGGGAAACCCATCCGGGCTTAAGCAAACGCATCGCCCGGGTGGTGGAACGCATCAACGCCAGCTATACCCGACGTATTACCCTGGCAGAGATCGCTGAGAGTGAATTTGTCTCGGAAGCCTGGCTCTCCCGTCTCTTTCGTAAAGAGATGGGCGTCAGTTTTATGCAGTACATTACGACTCTGCGGCTGGAAAAGGCCGCGGATGCGCTTCGCCTGACCAGCCGACCACTGCACCAGATCGCGCTGGAGCAGGGATTTGCCAGTACGCGAATGATGAGCGATCTGTTCCGGCGTCATCACCAGATGGCGCCGGGCGAGTTTCGTAAACAACGGCGCGCTCACCCCGGCGCCCCCCGATTACGCCAAAATAGCGGGGAGCTGCTCTACCCGGTGGCGGTGGATAAGCTCTTCAGCCTGTTGAATCAACCCGAAACGCGCGGCTGGGAGCCGTCGTCATTCACTCCGCATCCGGGGCAGGAAAGGGTGCTTGATCTGCGCCTTCTTAAACCTTCCGCGCCGCTGCGCCATACCCGAATGGTGGTGACGGTGCGTGAGCTGGACGATCTGTTGCGCGAGGATGTGCGCCGGGCGCTGGAAAAGCTCGGGGAGGCGATACCCATTTACGGGATTGATATCGCGGAGCCCTTCCTCAGCAGCCGTCTGTTTGCCAGCGGCTGGGACGATCCGCAGATGGCGGGATACGCCTGCTGGTACAACCTTCATCAGGTCTTCACCTGGCTTGGTCAAAAGCAGTGGGCGGTGCTAATGCATACCGGCCTGACAACCCGCACCGATTTGCTGGCGCGCTTTTTACAGCAGTCGGTTAACCATTTTTCTCCCGATATCACCGGCAGCTGGCAGTTTGTGATGCACTGGTCAACCCAGGCAAGTGAGGAGACGCGCTCACAGGTCTGGCAGACCCAGCGGGCGACGCTGGGCGAGTATCTGCCGAAGGCGACGTTCGGGATCTGGCACCGCTTTGCCGCTGCGCAAAGCGACGAGGCGCTGTTGAACTCCACTCTCCTGACGCAGGCCGATTTTCTGGCCTGTCCGGCCGATGCCAACGAGCTTCTCGATCTGGCGCAGCTGGATCCGGCGCATCTCTCCTCCTCAGAAAACTATCCGGTACAGAAGATCCGGCAGATCCTGACATCCCTTCGCCAGCGCAGGCTCTCTCTTCCGCTATGGCTGCTGTCGTGGAATACCCTCACCGGGAATACCCGCACGACTAACGGCGGGTTTTTCCGCGGAGCACTGCTGATGCAAAACCTGCTCGGTCTCTCGGAACAGGTCTGGCTGGCGGGGTTCTGGCTTAATTCAGGTTTACAGGGCGAGGCGCGGGCCAACAATACCATCGACACGTCCAGCCTTGCCCTGCAGTATAACCACGGCCTGCCTCGCCCTATCTACTGGGTGCTCTGGCTGTGGCGTCGCCTGCGGGGTGAAGTGCTGGTAAATGAAAAGAACCTGCTGCTGCTGCGCCATCACAACGGATATCAGCTGTTGCTGGGCAATACGGTGGTGTTTAACCCGCTGCTCTCCAGCGAAGAGGCCTTCATCCAGCGCTTTCGTCAGCAGTTCCATATCCAGTTAAAGGGGTTAAGCGGCAGGTGGCGGATTAAATGCCACCTGTTTGACCAGCACAACGGCGCGCTCTTTCCCTTGATTGAAGGTGTACGCAGCGAAAGGGGGCCCGATGAAGAGATGTGGCGATGGGTGGAGCATAAAGCGCGTCCTACGCTATTAATGCGTGATGAACGGCTTCAGGAGGACTGGCAGATAACGGAATCGCTGGAAAGCAACGCGCTTATGCTCTTTGAGCTCGCGCCGTTGCTTTCTGATGAGGAAAATTATTCCCCGCGATAGATGCAGCCAGCGGTGCAGGTCTCTTTGATCATCACCGCGCTCAGCAGCGGTACCCGCGGTTTCATCTCATTCCAGATCCATTTTGCCAGCACTTCACTGGTCGGGTTCTCAAGGCCCGGAATGTCGTTCAGATAGTAGTGATCGAGGCGATCGTAGGTCGGTTTGAACGCCGCTTTCAGTTCGGAGAAGTCCATAATCCAGCCCGTATGCGGATCGACTTCACCCGTGATCTCCAGACGCACCATAAAGGAGTGCCCGTGCAGGCGGCCACATTTATGCCCTTCCGGGACGTGAGGCAGATGGTGGGCGGCTTCGAACATAAAATCTTTAAACAGCGTGGTGGACATCGTGGACTCTCAAAAATGCGGAAAAAACCGGCGTAGAGTACCGGAAAGTACATTTTTTATCATTAACTAAAACGGCCATTACGGGAGTGGGGCCCTCAGGCCGTGGTGGGGCCACTTTTTAACTATATTTTTCAACAGGATAATTAATCAGTTTTATCGTTAAGAACAATAACTAAAAGAGGTTAGTCCATTTGGTTATTTATTATTTCCATCCCTTCTTTAATTGTTATGATCCGCGCCGTTAACCTTACACTCTGTTCTGTCTTTCAGATAAAAATTCAGCTTTGCTACTGGAACATAACGACGCATGACAACACAGGCCCCACCTTCAAATTTGCTTCCCCTGAACCCGGAGCAACTGGCACGCCTGCAGGCGGCCACCACTGATTTCTCCCCCACCCAGCTCGCCTGGGTATCCGGTTATTTCTGGGGAATGCTCAATCAACAGCCGGGGGCTGTGGCAAGTGCACCGGCTCCTGCGGCTGAGATCCCGGCAATTACGCTTATCTCCGCCTCGCAAACCGGCAATGCCCGGCGCGTGGCTGAAGCCCTGCGCGACGATCTGCTCGCAGCCAAACTGAACGTGAACCTGGTGAACGCCGGGGATTATAAATTTAAGCAAATCGCGTCAGAAAAACTGGTTGTCGTTGTGACCTCCACCCAGGGCGAAGGTGAGCCGCCTGAAGAAGCGGTTGCGCTGCATAAGTTCCTGTTCTCCAAAAAAGCGCCAAAACTGGCGGGCACCGCATTTGCGGTCTTCGGCCTGGGCGACTCCTCCTACGAATTCTTCTGCCAGTCGGGCAAAGATTTTGACAGCAAGCTGGCCGAACTGGGCGCGGAACGCCTGCTGGATCGCGTCGATACCGACGTTGAATACCAGGCCGCAGCGGCCGAATGGCGCGCGCGCATTGTGGATGTCCTGAAGGCCCGCGTTCCGACAGAGACGCCCGCCCAGGCGGCAGCCACCGCGACTGGCACGGTCAACGAAATCCATACCAGTCCGTACACCAAAGAAGCGCCGCTGGCGGCGAGCCTGTCGGTGAACCAGAAAATCACCGGCCGTGATTCTGAGAAAGACGTGCGCCATATCGAAATCGATCTGGGCGACTCCGGCCTGCGCTACCAGCCGGGCGATGCCCTGGGTATCTGGTACCAGAACGATCCGGCGCTGGTGAAAGAGCTGGTTGAGCTGCTGTGGCTCAAGGGCGACGAGCAGGTCAACGTGGACGGCAAAACCCTGCCGCTTTCTGAGGCGTTGCAGTGGCATTTCGAGCTGACCGTGAATACCGCGAACATCGTGGAGAACTACGCCACCCTGACCCGGAGCGAATCTCTGCTGCCGCTGGTGGGCGACAAAGCCAAACTGCAACACTACGCCGCCACGACGCCCATCGTCGATATGGTCCGTTTTGCCCCAGCCCAGCTGGATGCCGAGGCATTGATTGGCCTGCTGCGTCCGCTGACGCCGCGTCTGTACTCTATCGCCTCCGCGCAGGCTGAAGTGGAAAGCGAAGTTCACGTCACCGTGGGCGTAGTGCGTTACGACATCGAAGGCCGTGCCCGTGCCGGTGGCGCGTCGAGCTTCCTCGCGGATCGCGTGGAAGAGGAGGGCGAGGTGCGGGTCTTTATCGAGCACAACGACAACTTCCGTCTGCCTGCCAACCCGGAAACCCCGGTCATCATGATTGGTCCGGGCACCGGCATCGCGCCGTTCCGCGCCTTTATGCAGCAGCGTGCTGCCGACGAAGCGCCAGGTAAAAACTGGCTGTTCTTCGGTAACCCGCACTTCACCGAGGACTTCCTGTATCAGGTGGAGTGGCAGCGCTACGTCAAAGAGGGCGTGCTGAGCCGGATCGATCTGGCCTGGTCCCGGGATCAAAAAGAAAAAATCTACGTACAAGACAAACTGCGCGAACAGGGCGCGGAGCTGTGGCGCTGGATCAATGACGGTGCCCACATTTATGTCTGCGGCGACGCCAATCGTATGGCGAAAGACGTTGAGCAGGCTTTGCTGGAAGTGATTGCTGAATTCGGTGGCATGGATACTGAATCGGCAGATGAATATTTAAGTGAGCTGCGCGTTGAGCGCCGTTATCAGCGAGATGTCTACTAATGAGCGAAAAACATCCTGGCCCTCTGGTGGTCGAAGGCAAACTGTCTGATGCCGAGCGCATGAAGGTTGAGAGTAACTACCTGCGCGGCACCATTGCCGAAGATTTAAATGACGGCCTGACCGGCGGTTTTAAGGGCGACAACTTCCTGCTGATCCGTTTCCACGGCATGTACCAGCAGGACGATCGTGATATCCGCGCCGAACGTGCCGAACAGAAGCTGGAGCCGCGTCATGCGATGCTGCTGCGCTGCCGTCTGCCGGGTGGGATCATTACCACCACACAGTGGCAGGCGATCGACAAGTTTGCCCATGACAACACTATCTACGGCAGCATCCGTCTGACCAACCGTCAGACCTTCCAGTTCCACGGTATTCTCAAGAAGAACGTGAAGCCGGTACACCAGATGCTGCACTCCGTCGGGCTGGACGCGCTGGCCACCGCCAACGACATGAACCGTAACGTGCTCTGCACCTCTAACCCGTACGAGTCCGAGCTGCACGCCGAGGCCTACGAGTGGGCGAAGAAGATCTCCGAGCATCTGCTGCCGCGCACCCGCGCCTATGCTGAGATCTGGCTCGATCAGGAGAAGGTCGCGACCACGGACGAAGAGCCGATCCTCGGCCAGACCTACCTGCCGCGTAAGTTCAAAACGACGGTGGTGATCCCGCCGCAGAACGATATCGATCTGCACGCCAACGACATGAACTTCGTGGCGATTGCCGAGAACGGCAAGCTGGTGGGCTTTAACCTGCTGGTGGGCGGCGGGCTCTCTATTGAGCACGGGAACAAGAACACCTATGCCCGTACCGCGAGCGAGTTTGGCTATCTGCCGCTGGAGCACACCCTGGCGGTGGCGGAAGCGGTCGTCACTACCCAGCGCGACTGGGGCAACCGTACCGATCGTAAAAACGCCAAGACCAAATACACCCTCGAGCGCGTGGGCGTTGAGACCTTCAAAGCCGAAGTGGAGCGCCGCGCGGGCATTAAGTTTGAGCCGATCCGCCCGTACGAATTCACCGGGCGCGGGGATCGCATCGGCTGGGTTAAGGGTATCGACAATAAATGGCACCTGACGCTGTTTATTGAAAACGGCCGTATTCTGGATTATCCAGGTCGTCCGCTGAAAACCGGCCTGCTGGAGATCGCGAAGATCCACAAGGGCGAATTCCGTATCACCGCCAACCAGAACCTGATCGTTGCCGGGGTGCCGGAAAGCGAGAAGGCGAAGATCGAGAAGCTGGCGCGGGATCATGCCCTGATGGACGCGGTAAAACCGCAGCGTGAAAACTCGATGGCCTGCGTCTCCTTCCCGACCTGTCCGCTGGCGATGGCCGAAGCCGAGCGCTTCCTGCCCTCGTTCACCGATAAAGTGGAGGCGATTCTTGAAAAACACGGCATTCCTGATGAGCATATCGTGATGCGCATCACCGGCTGCCCGAACGGCTGTGGCCGTGCGATGCTGGCCGAGCTGGGGCTGGTGGGTAAAGCGCCGGGCCGTTACAACCTGCACCTGGGGGGGAACCGCAGCGGAACGCGTATTCCACGTATGTATCGCGAGAACATCACGGAACCCGAAATTCTCAACGCGGTTGATGAGTTAGTCGGGCGCTGGGCGAAGGAGCGCGAAGCGGGTGAAGGCTTCGGCGACTTTACGGTGCGTGCGGGCATCATTCGCCCGGTGCTCGATCCCGCCCGGGATTTCTGGGAGTAATGGGGTAATGCCCGGTTGCGCGCAGCGATCCGGGCCGACAAAACCGTAGGCCGGGCAAACGCAGTGCCGCCCGGCAGAAGTGAGGGATTTATGTCCAGATTTGATCTCAATGTTTTGAACGATCTACCCAAAGTCGAACGCATTCTGGCCCTGGCAGAAACTAACGCCCAACTGGAGAAGCTGGACGCCGAAGGGCGTGTCGCCTGGGCGCTGGAAAATCTGCCGGGTGAATATGTGCTCTCGTCGAGCTTTGGTATTCAGGCGGCGGTGAGCCTGCATCTGGTGAATAAAATTCGTCCGGACATTCCGGTGATCCTCACCGATACCGGCTACCTGTTCCCGGAAACGTACCAGTTTATTGATGAGCTGACGGACAAGCTCAGGCTGAACCTGAAGGTCTATCGCGCGGAGCAGAGCGCGGCCTGGCAGGAGGCGCGCTACGGCAAGCTGTGGGAGCAGGGCGTTGAGGGCATTGAGAAATACAACGCCATCAACAAAGTCGAGCCGATGAACCGGGCGCTGGCTGAACTCAACGCCAAAACCTGGTTTGCCGGTTTGCGCCGGGATCAGTCCGGTAGCCGGGCGTCATTGCCGGTGCTGGCCATTCAGCGTGGCGTGTTCAAAGTGCTGCCGATTATCGACTGGGATAACCGTACCGTTTACCAGTACCTACAGCAGCACGGCCTGAAGTATCACCCGCTGTGGGATCAGGGTTATCTGTCGGTGGGCGATACCCACACCACCCGTAAATGGGAGCCGGGTATGGCGGAAGAAGAGACCCGATTCTTTGGCCTCAAGCGCGAGTGCGGCTTGCACGAAGGATGATTGTTGTGCCCGGTGGCGCTGCGCTTACCGGGCCAGGGGTTCGGGCCGTTTGTAGGCCCGGTAAGGCGTAGCCGCCACCGGGCATGACCTCAGGTCTTCCCTGCCTTCGCCAGCTCCTTCACCAGCGGCAGCATCACCCGCACTACATCCCGGCTGCGGTGTTCAATCCGCTGCGGCAGTGCCTGGTCAATGTATTGCAGATTATCCAGCCTGACGTCATGCCAGCTCGTACCCGCCGGAAACGCCTTCGATTTCGCCCGCTGCTGATACCCATCCTTTTTGCCCAGAGACCAGTTGGTCGCTTCGACATACAGCACCGGGATCCCGGCTTTATCGAACACCTCGCCATCGTTGCAGCATCCGGTTCCTTTCGGATACGCGCTGTTGCCGCCGGGGTTGGTGGCAGCATAGATGCCGTGGGCGCGGGCAATGGCCAGCGCGCGGTCGCGGGTTAACTTACGCACCGGCCCGGGCGTGGTTTTGCCGCTGTTGAAATAGAGCTTATCCCCCACGATTAAGTTATCGAGGTTGATCACCAGCAGGGTGTTTTTCTTCTCTGCCGCGCTCATGCGTTTGAGAACATTTTCGGCACCCAGGCGTCCCTCCTCTTCGCCGCTGGTGGCGATAAAGCGGATGCTGTACTGGGTAGGAATATCTTTTAGCTGGTCGGCCAGTTCCAGCATCACCCCGACACCGGCGGCGTTGTCATCGATACCCTGTAAGGTGAGGCCGCCAAGGTTGTTGTCGGCATCGCTGTCGCTCATCGGGGCGTAGGTATCGAGATGCGCCAGAATAATAATCTGCTGGGCGGCTTTACCCTCGTGGGCAGCAATCACGGTGCTGCCGGTCACGTTGTGCCAGTTCTTACTCAGATTACGGGAGGTATAGATATAGCGGCTTTGAAAGGTGCGGATATCGCTCTGGTAACCCATACCTGCGAACTGCTGGCGCACATAGTCAGCGGAGAGCATTTCAGCGGGGGTGCCGGTCATCCTGCCCGGGAAAAAGGTGGCAATGTGACGCGCCTGCGTCGCGGCAACCTCACCCAGCGGCGGAGTCTTAGCCTGAGCCGTTCCGAACAAGCAAACGCCGAGCGCCAAAGCAACGTACTGGTGGCGCATTGCGGAAAACATAGTGAGTCCTTAAAAAAATAACGCAAAATTTTAACGCGCTTAGTATGAAACTGTGACTGCGCTTACACAATTTGATTTGTTCTTAAATGCCCGGAATTACGCGCGTTAAGCACTTTTTGATATGAGCTTTTTCAGAGCGTTATTCCATTGAGTAACTACTCATTCCAATTCGTAATTTCATTCGCTCGTAGCCGCCCCCTATAGTCCCACTATTCCTGATTGTTAGCGAGTTGTAGCATTGTGGATTACCTTCCTTTATTCGCTGCCGTAAAAGACCGCCCGGTACTGGTTGTCGGCAGCGGCGAAATCGCTGAGCGCAAAATTGCCTTTTTACACCGGGCGGGCGCTCGCGTGCAGGTTGTTGCCGAAGCGGACTTTGCTGAATCGCAAATCGACAATGTGGTGCTGGTCATTGCCGCCACCGATAACCCGGCGCTCAACCAGCGCGTCTCGGATGCTGCCCATGCCCGTCACCGTCTGGTGAACGTGGTGGACGACCAGCCTTTATGCTCGTTTATCTTTCCGTCCATTGTTGACCGCTCCCCGCTGCTGGTGGCGATCTCCTCCGGCGGTACCGCCCCGGTGCTGGCCCGTGTATTGCGGGAAAAAATCGAAGCGCTGCTGCCGACAAGCCTTGGCCGGATGGCCGAGAAGGCCAGCTTCTGGCGTAACCACCTGAAAACCCGCCTGACCAGCGTGGCGGAGCGCCGCCGCTTCTGGGAGCGCGTGTTCAGAGGGCGCTTTGCCAGCCTGATGCAGGCTGGCAATGAGACGGCAGCCCAGCAGCTTCTCGAAGACGAACTGGATAATCCCGGCAGCAGTGGCGGAGAGATCATTCTGGTGGGGGCAGGGCCCGGTGATGCCGGCCTGCTGACCCTGCGCGGTTTGCAGGTGCTGCAGGATGCCGACGTCGTCTTCTATGACCACCTGGTGAGCGACGGCGTGCGCGAGCTGATTCGTCGCGACGCTGAGCAAATCTGCGTGGGTAAACGCGCGGGTGGACACGCCGTTCCCCAGCACGACACCAACCAGATGCTGATTGCGGCGGCCAGAGAGGGCAAAACCGTGGTGCGCCTGAAAGGGGGCGATCCCTTTATCTTCGGTCGCGGCGGCGAAGAGCTACAGGCGGCAGCCGAAGCGGGTGTGCCTTTCCAGGTGGTGCCGGGGATCACCGCGGCCTCGGCGGTTACCGCCTATGCCGGTATTCCGCTGACGCACCGTGATTACGCCCAGAGCGTCACCTTTGTCACCGGCCACTACAAGGCCGACAGCACCCCGTTTGACTGGACGCATCTGGCGCAAAGCCGACAGACGCTCGCCATCTACATGGGCACCATGAAAGCGGCGGAAATTAGCGAACAACTGATTCGCCACGGGCGCGATGCGAATACGCCTGTGGCGGTGATATCCCGCGGCACGCGCGTCGATCAGCGCGTGACCACCGGAACACTACAACACCTTGCAACCCTCGCGAAAGACGCCCCGATGCCCGCCCTGATTGTGGTGGGTGAAGTGGTGCAGCTGCACAGCACGCTCGCCTGGTTTCAAAACACAACAGACACAGAAGGGTTTGGCTCTTCTGTGGTGACTCTGGCTTAAGGAACGGTTATGGATCAAAAACGACTGACGCACCTGCGGCAACTGGAAGCGGAAAGTATTCATATTATCCGCGAAGTGGCCGCTGAGTTTGCTAATCCGGTAATGATGTACTCCATCGGGAAAGACTCCAGCGTAATGCTGCACCTGGCGCGTAAAGCGTTTTACCCTGGCACGCTGCCGTTCCCGCTGCTGCATGTGGATACCGGCTGGAAATTCCGCGAAATGTATGAGTTCCGTGACCGTACCGCCAAAGCGTACGGCTGCGAACTGCTGGTGCATAAAAACCCGGAAGGGGTGGCAATGGGCATTAACCCGTTCGTGCACGGCAGCGGTAAACATACCGATATCATGAAAACCGAAGGGCTGAAGCAGGCGCTGAACAAATACGACTTTGATGCCGCCTTCGGCGGCGCCCGCCGCGACGAAGAGAAATCCCGTGCCAAGGAGCGCATCTACTCCTTCCGCGATCGCTTCCATCGCTGGGACCCAAAAAACCAGCGCCCTGAGCTGTGGCACAACTACAACGGCCAGATTAACAAAGGCGAAAGCATTCGCGTCTTCCCGCTCTCCAACTGGACTGAACTGGATATCTGGCAGTACATCTATCTGGAAAATATCGAGATCGTTCCACTGTATCTGGCGGCTGAACGCCCGGTGCTGGAGCGCGACGGCATGCTGATGATGGTGGACGACGATCGCATCGATCTGCAGCCTGGGGAAGTGATCAAAAAGCGGATGGTGCGTTTCCGTACCCTCGGCTGCTGGCCGCTGACCGGCGCGGTGGAATCTGACGCGCAGACGCTGCCGGAGATCATTGAAGAGATGCTGGTCTCAACCACCAGCGAGCGACAGGGGCGCGTGATTGACCGCGACCAGGCAGGCTCGATGGAGCTGAAGAAACGTCAGGGTTATTTCTAAGGAGCCGCCATGAATACCACTATTGCTCAACAGATCGCCAATGAAGGCGGCGTCGAAGCCTACCTGCACGCCCAGCAGCACAAAAGTTTGCTGCGTTTTCTGACCTGCGGCAGCGTGGACGACGGGAAAAGCACCCTGATTGGCCGTCTGCTGCACGATACCCGTCAGATCTATGAAGATCAGCTCTCTTCGCTGCACAACGACAGCAAGCGCCACGGCACCCAGGGCGAGAAACTCGATCTGGCCCTGCTGGTGGATGGCCTGCAGGCGGAGCGCGAGCAGGGCATCACCATCGACGTGGCCTATCGCTACTTCTCTACCGAAAAGCGCAAATTTATTATCGCCGACACCCCGGGGCATGAGCAGTACACCCGTAATATGGCGACCGGCGCATCCACCTGCGACCTGGCGATCCTGCTGATCGACGCCCGTAAAGGGGTGCTGGATCAGACCCGTCGCCACAGCTTTATCTCCACTTTGCTTGGGATCAAACACCTGGTGGTGGCGGTCAACAAAATGGACCTGGTCAACTTCAGCGAAGAGAAGTTTAACGAGATCCGTGAAAGTTACCTGACCTTTGCCGGGCAGCTGCCGGGCAACCTCGACATCCGCTTTGTGCCGCTGTCGGCGCTGGAAGGGGATAACGTGGCGTCCCAGAGTGTGAGCATGCCGTGGTACAGCGGCCCGACGCTGCTGGAAGTGCTGGAGACCGTTGAGATCCAGCGCAGCGTTGAAACGCAGCCGATGCGTTTCCCGGTGCAATACGTGAACCGTCCGAATCTCGATTTCCGCGGCTTCTCCGGCACCCTTGCCTCCGGCAGCGTGCAGGTAGGCCAGCGCGTGAAGGTCCTGCCGTCCGGCGTGGAATCCGCGATCACCCGCATCGTCACCTTTGATGGCGATCTGCAGGAAGCCGGAGCAGGAGAGGCGGTCACGCTGGTGCTGAAAGACGAAATTGATATCAGCCGCGGCGACCTGCTGGTGGATGCACAAGAGACGCTGCCTGCGGTGCAGAGTGCTTCCATTGATGTGGTGTGGATGGCCGAGCAGCCCCTGAGCCCGGGCCAGAGCTACGACATCAAAATTGCCGGAAAGAAAACCCGTGCCCGGGTGGATGGCGTGCAGTACCAGGTCGACATCAACAACCTGGCGCAGCACAGCGTGACTGAGCTGCCGCTGAACGGCATTGGTCTGGTGGATTTCACCTTCGACGAACCGCTGATGCTGGATCGGTATCAGCAGAACCCGGTGACCGGGGGCTTAATCATTATCGACCGTCTGACCAACGTCACCGTTGGCGCAGGGATGGTGCGTGAGCCGCACGAACAGGCAAGCGCGGTGCCGTCTGAATTCAGCGCCTTTGAGCTGGAGCTGAACGCGCTGGTGCGCAAACACTTCCCGCACTGGGGCGCGCGCGATCTGCTGGGAGGCAAGTAATGGCGCAGCATGATGAGAACGTCGTCTGGCATCCTCATCCGGTCACGGTGGACGATCGCGAACAACTCCACGGTCACCGTGGGGTTGTGCTGTGGTTTACCGGGCTCTCCGGGTCCGGTAAGTCTACCGTCGCGGGCGCGCTTGAAGAGGCGCTGCACAACGTTGGCGTCAGCACCTATCTGCTGGATGGCGACAACGTGCGCCACGGCCTGTGTAGCGATCTCGGTTTTAGCGATGAAGATCGTAAAGAGAACATCCGTCGGGTGGGCGAAGTCGCCAGCCTGATGGCCGATGCCGGGCTGGTGGTGTTAACGGCCTTTATCTCACCGCACCGCGCCGAGCGGCAGATGGTGCGTGAGCGGGTGGGCAACAGCCGCTTCATTGAGGTCTTTGTCGATACCCCGCTGGACATTTGCGAACAGCGCGATCCGAAGGGGCTGTACAAAAAGGCCCGCGCCGGCGAGCTGAAGAATTTCACCGGCATTGATGCGGTCTACGAAGCGCCGGAAACCCCGGATATTCACCTTGAAGGTCAACAATTGGTAACAAATTTAGTAAGCCAATTATTAGACCTGCTCCGGCAGGGCGATATTATCAGATCCTGAGATGGTATTGATGGGGATGCTTAATCTCCATCAATATGTCACGGTCACAGGATCAGCTATGCGGAACAGTGAAAACTACATTATCACCGGGTCGGACACAGTATCGGCAAACGACGAGACGACCTGGTCTTTTCCTGGGGCGATTGTCGGCTTTGCGTCATGGCTGATGGCACTGGGGATCCCTTTCCTGTTTTATGGCAGCAACACGCTCTTCTTCTTCCTCTATACCTGGCCCTTCTTCCTGGCACTGATGCCCGTCGCCGTTGTGGTGGGGATCGCGCTGCACTCTCTGCTTAACGGCAAGCTGCTCTACAGTTCGTTTTTCACCGTGATGACGGTGGTGGCAATGGTCGGACTGTTATTTTTGTGGCTCATGGGATAAGTTCATCCATAATGCAAACCGTAACCAACTATGTGACATTGTTGGCTTGCGCGAATATGCAAAAAAAATGTGGTACATTTGCCCGCAATGTTGCGGCATCTCTGTAGCCCCGATGTAGAGTCGTGGGGAGAGTTATGGGATGATGATGCCGTTTTTCAGGGGGCAGGATGGGTAAACTTACGCTGCTGTTGCTGGCTCTGCTGGTCTGGCTTCAGTATTCGCTGTGGTTCGGTAAGAACGGCCTTCACGATTACAGTCGCGTCAGCGACGATGTGACGGCGCAGCAGGCTACAAACAGCAAACTTAAAGCGCGAAACGATCAGCTGTTTGCGGAAATTGACGATCTCAATGGCGGCCAGGAAGCCATTGAAGAGCGCGCGCGCAACGAACTCAGCATGACTAAACCGGGCGAAACCTTCTATCGTCTGGTGCCGGATGCGTCTAAACGCAACCAGGGCTCAATACAAAACACTCGATAATCAGGCCCAGGATTACGCCATGGCAGTAACTTTTTCGAACGTATGCGCCGTTGTGCCAGCCGCCGGGTTTGGCCGGCGCATGCAGACTGAATGTCCTAAACAATACCTTTCAATTGGTGATAAAACGATCCTCGAGCACACCGTGGCGGCGCTGCTGGCGAACCCACGCGTGACGCGGGTCATTATCGCTATCAGTCCGGGGGATGCCCGCTTTGCCGCGCTGCCGCTTGCCAGCCACCCGCAGGTGACCATGGTTGACGGCGGCGCAGAGCGTGCCGATTCGGTGCTGGCGGGATTGCAGGCCGCCGGAGACGCACAGTGGGTGCTGGTGCATGATGCGGCGCGTCCGTGCCTGCATCAGGACGATCTGGCGCGGCTGCTGGCCATCAGCGAAACCAGCCGCGTTGGCGGCATTCTGGCGACGCCGGTTCGCGATACCATGAAACGCGGCGAGCCAGGGCTTCCGGCCATCGCGCATACCGTGGAGCGCGTCGATCTCTGGCATGCGCTCACGCCGCAGTTTTTCCCCCGCGAGCTGCTGCACGCCTGTTTAACCCGTGCGTTGAACGAAGGGGCAACCATCACCGACGAAGCCTCGGCGCTGGAGTACTGCGGTTTTCACCCGGAACTGATTGAAGGGCGCGCAGATAATATAAAAGTGACGCGTCCCGAAGATTTACAGCTGGCAGAATTTTATCTTACCCGTTCGACCCATCAGGAGAAGGCATAATGCGAATTGGACATGGTTTTGACGTACACGCCTTTGGCGGCGAGGGCCCAATTATCATTGGCGGCGTACGCATCCCTTATGAAAAAGGACTGCTGGCGCATTCTGATGGCGATGTTGCCCTGCACGCGTTAACCGACGCGCTGCTGGGTGCGGCGGCGCTGGGCGATATCGGCAAGCTGTTCCCGGACACCGATCCGGCCTTTAAAGGCGCCGACAGCCGTGAGCTGCTGCGCGAAGCCTGGCGCCGTATCCAGGCCAAAGGCTTTACCCTCGGTAACGTGGATGTGACCATTATTGCCCAGGCGCCGAAAATGCTGCCGCACATCCCTCAGATGCGCGTTTTTATTGCTGAAGATCTCGGCTGCCATATGGATGATGTTAACGTCAAAGCGACCACCACCGAGAAGCTCGGCTTTACCGGCCGGGGTGAAGGCATTGCCTGCGAAGCCGTGGCTCTGCTGGTGAAGGCGGCCAAATGACGGACTTCGACAACCTGACGTACCTGCACGGTAAACCGCAGGGCACGGGCCTGCTGAAAGCCAATCCGGAAGATTTCGTGGTGGTCGAAGATCTGGGCTTTGAGCCGGACGGTGAGGGCGAGCACATTCTGGTGCGGATCCTGAAAAACGGCTGCAACACCCGTTTTGTCGCCGAGGCGCTGGCGAAGTTCCTGAAAATTCACCCTCGTGAAGTGAGCTTTGCGGGCCAGAAAGACAAACACGCCGTAACGGAACAGTGGCTCTGCGCGCGGGTGCCGGGTAATGGAATGCCCGATTTAAGCCAGTTCCAGCTTGAAGGCTGTCAGGTTCTGGAATATGCCCGCCACAAGCGCAAATTGCGCCTCGGGGCGCTCAAGGGCAACGCCTTTACCCTGGTGCTGCGCGAGGTGAGCAACCGCGATGAGGTCGAACAGCGTCTTAACGCCATCAACGAGCAGGGCGTGCCGAACTACTTCGGCGCGCAGCGTTTTGGCATTGGCGGCAGTAACCTGCAGGGCGCACTGCGCTGGGCGCAAAGCAATGCACCGGTGCGGGATCGCAATAAACGCAGTTTTTGGTTGTCGGCAGCCCGCAGCGCGTTGTTTAATCAAATCGTCAGCGAGCGACTGAAAAAAACAGACGCGAATCAAGTTGTTGTCGGCGATGCGCTACAATTAGCGGGACGCGGCAGCTGGTTTGTCGCCACTGATGAAGAAATGAGCGATGTGCAGGCGCGCGTCAATGCGAAAACCCTGCTGATCACTGCGGCCCTGCCGGGTACCGGCGACTGGGGTCCGCAGGGTGATGCGCTGCGCTTTGAGCAGGATGCCATCGCCGATGAAACAGAGTTATGCTCACTGCTGGTGCGGGAAAAAGTCGAAGCGGCACGCCGGGCGATGCTGCTCTATCCGCAGCAGCTGAGCTGGAACTGGTGGGATGACGTAACCGTCGAGCTACGTTTCTGGCTGCCGGCTGGCAGCTTTGCCACCAGTGTTGTCAGGGAACTTATCAACACTTCGGGTGACTATGCGAATATTGCTGAGTAACGATGACGGGATCCATGCGCCAGGCATTCAGACCCTGGCTAAAGCGCTACGTGAGTTCGCCGAGGTGCAGGTGGTGGCTCCCGATCGTAACCGCAGCGGTGCCTCTAACTCGTTAACCCTCGAGTCGTCTCTTCGCACCTTTACCTTCGACAACGGCGATATCGCCGTTCAGATGGGCACTCCCACCGACTGTGTCTTTCTGGGCGTCAATGCGCTGATGCGTCCCCGCCCGGATGTGGTGGTTTCCGGCATCAATGCCGGACCCAACCTGGGCGATGACGTGATCTACTCCGGAACGGTAGCCGCCGCAATGGAAGGCCGCCACCTCGGCTTTCCTGCTCTGGCGGTTTCGCTCAACGGCCATCAGCATTATGACACCGCCGCGGCGGTCACCTGCGCCATTCTGCGTGCGCTGAGCCGCGAGCCGCTGCGTACCGGACGCATCCTTAACATCAACGTGCCGGACCTGCCGCTGGATCAGATCAAAGGTATCCGCGTGACGCGCTGCGGTAGCCGTCATCCGGCGGATAAAGTGATCCCGCAGGAAGATCCACGCGGTAACACGCTGTACTGGATTGGCCCGCCGGGCGAAAAGCACGATGCCGGGCCGGATACCGATTTTGCCGCCGTGGATGAAGGCTACGTTTCCGTTACCCCACTACATGTAGATTTGACCGCGCACAACGCGCAGGATGTGGTATCAGGCTGGCTGGATCGTGCCGGGGTGAGCTCGCAATGGTAAGCAATCGTGTACAAACTCTTCTGAATCAATTACGCAGTCAGGGTATTGCTGACGAGCGGGTGCTGGACGCCATCTCGCGGGTGCCGCGGGAAAAATTCGTGGATGAGGCGTTTGAGCACAAAGCCTGGGAAAACGTCGCGTTGCCGATAGGGCAGGGGCAAACCATCTCCCAGCCCTATATGGTGGCGCGCATGACCGAGCTGCTGGAGCTGACCCCGGACTCGCGGGTGCTGGAGATTGGCACCGGTTCGGGATATCAGACCGCTATTCTGGCGCACCTGGTGCATCATGTCTGCTCGGTTGAACGCATTAAAGGGCTTCAGTGGCACGCGCGCCGTCGCCTCAAGCAGCTCGATTTACACAATATTTCTACCCGTCACGGGGATGGCTGGCAGGGCTGGAAGGCACGCGGCCCGTTTGATGCCATTATCGTGACGGCTGCACCGCCTGAGATCCCGGATGCGCTGATGGCGCAGCTGGATGACGGCGGGATCCTCGTTTTACCGGTGGGCGATGAACATCAGCTGTTGAAGCGTGTTTGTCGACGGGGCAACGAGTTCATCATCGATACCGTAGAAGCCGTACGTTTCGTGCCCCTGGTGAAAGGAGAGCTGGCCTGAGACTCGGATTATTCCAGGGTTTTTCGGGCAAATTCAGCGTATGGTGTGGCGCAAAACGTTGTGACACTACGGTAATTTTAAGTCACTGGTAATTAAAAATAATCCTGGGGGATAAATGAGCGCGGGAAGCCCAAAATTCACCATCAGCCGTGTTGCGGCATTGTCACTGGTTTCAATCTGGCTGGCGGGTTGTACTTCGAATAATGCCCCTGCGCCTGTGAGTTCGGTTGGCGGCAGCAACGGTACCAGTTCTGGTAATCCATCCGGCGGCATGCTGATCACCCCTCAAATGAGTACTCCGGCGGCACAGCAAACTCCGCAAATTCAGCCTGTACAGCCACCGGTTACCCAGCCAACTCAGATTCAGCCAGTGGATCAGCCTGTTCAGACCGAAAATGGCCGCATTGTGTATAACCGTAAGTATGGGAACATTCCGAAAGGAAGCTATACCGGCGGCAGCACCTATACCGTTAAACGCGGCGATACGCTCTTCTATATTGCCTGGATTACCGGGAACGATTTCCGTGATCTTGCGCAGCGAAATAACGTCCAGGCCCCGTATGGTCTGGAAGTCGGCCAGACGCTGCAGGTTGGTAACGCAACGGGTAAACCGCTAACGCCTGGCAACACCGTTTCTGCGGCTGATGTGACGGCGCAAAATAACAGTGTGACGCCTGTGCAAAAATCAAGCACGGTGGTTGCGTCGCAACCGACAATTACGTATTCTGAGGATTCAGGTGAACAGAGTGCTAACAAGATGTTGCCGAATAATAAGGGGACTACGACCGTTGTCACGGCGCCCGTTACGGCACCTGTGGTTAGCTCTACCGCACCCGTTGCCAGCAGTGTGACGTCCAGCTCAACGATCTCTTCGTGGCGCTGGCCGACTGAAGGCAAGGTTATCGAGAACTTTTCTTCCTCCGAGGGGGGAAATAAAGGGGTCGATATCGCAGGGAGTAAGGGACAGGCTATTATCGCGACCGCAGATGGTCGTGTTGTATACGCCGGTAACGCTCTGCGCGGTTACGGTAATCTTATTATCATCAAACACAACGATGATTACCTGAGTGCCTACGCCCATAACGATACGATGCTGGTCCGGGAACAACAAGAAGTTAAGGCGGGGCAAAAAATAGCTACCATGGGTAGCACCGGAACCAGTTCTACACGCTTGCATTTTGAAATTCGTTACAAGGGGAAATCCGTAAACCCGCTGCAGTATTTGCCGCAGCGATAATTTGGCGGGATAAACCACTTTGGTTGTCTCGCTCAGGGATCACGGGTAGGAGCCACCTTTATGAGTCAGAATACGCTGAAAGTTCATGATTTAAATGAAGACGCGGAGTTTGATGAGAACGGAGCAGAGGCTTTTGACGAAAAAGCCTTAGTAGAAGAGGAACCCAGTGATAACGATTTAGCTGAAGAAGAGCTGTTATCGCAGGGGGCCACTCAACGTGTGCTGGACGCGACTCAGCTTTACCTTGGGGAGATTGGATACTCTCCACTGTTAACAGCCGAAGAGGAAGTTTACTTCGCGCGCCGGGCATTACGTGGTGATGTGGCTTCACGTCGTCGCATGATCGAAAGTAACCTGCGTCTGGTGGTTAAGATTGCCCGTCGTTACAGCAATCGTGGTCTGGCTCTGCTGGATCTGATTGAAGAGGGCAACCTGGGGCTGATCCGCGCAGTAGAGAAATTTGACCCAGAACGTGGGTTCCGTTTCTCAACTTATGCGACCTGGTGGATCCGACAGACCATCGAACGGGCAATCATGAACCAGACCCGTACGATTCGACTGCCTATTCACATTGTGAAAGAGTTGAACGTTTATCTGCGTACCGCACGCGAGTTGTCCCATAAGCTGGACCACGAGCCAAGCGCGGAAGAGATTGCCGAACAGCTTGATAAACCTGTTGATGATGTCAGCCGTATGCTGCGTCTCAATGAGCGTATTACCTCTGTCGACACCCCGCTGGGTGGCGATTCCGAGAAAGCGCTGCTGGACATCCTGGCCGATGAAAAAGACAACGGCCCGGAAGACACCACGCAGGACGATGATATGAAACAGAGCATCGTCAAATGGCTGTTCGAACTGAACGCCAAACAGCGTGAAGTGCTGGCACGTCGTTTCGGTCTGCTGGGGTATGAAGCTGCAACACTGGAAGATGTCGGTCGTGAAATCGGCCTGACCCGTGAACGTGTTCGTCAGATTCAGGTAGAAGGTCTGCGTCGCCTGCGTGAAATCCTGCAGGGACAAGGTCTGAATATCGAAGCGCTGTTCCGCGAGTAAGCACCTTTTCGTCAAAAAAGGCCAGTCGAGAGACTGGCCTTTTTCTTTTGTTTCAGGGCTGTGCGGTTTCGTGTAGCAGTCGCCAGGTGAGGGTGTTACTTTCCTGATGCAGAACGGCACTGGACCAGCGCACGTTTACCGGCTGATCCGGGCGGGTCTGCGTTTCACGGTAGTGAAGCACCGCGCCGTTGTCCCAGGTCTGTAATGTCGTTAATTCATCAATCACAATTTTCAGACCCGGACGGCTGCCGCGTTGTTCTTCAAGGAAACGCGCGAGTGCGGGGTAATCCAGGTGCGCGCCGCTGGGAGCGATCATCAGGAAGTCCTGACGAAAACGGGCGAGCAGGGCGGCAAGATCGCCTTCTCCCTGACCTAACCAGTTTTCTAATGCGATGTGGGCATCGATAATTTCATTTTCGTAGCAGGTCATTTTTTCTCCTTTAATCTCATTCTGTGGACGCTCTACCTGATAAAAAGCCGGGTGGCGGCTACGCCTTACCCGGCCTGCAAGTGTGATGTCGGCGGATCCGTAGGCCCGGTAAGCGCAGCGCCACCGGGCGAGAACTACACCAGATTCTTTAACCGATAGATCCACTCCAGCGCCTGGCGCGGCGTGAGAGAATCCGGATCGAGGTTTTCCAGCGCTTCAAGTGCCGGGGAGGTCTCTTCTGCAGGCACCAGCAGCGACATCTGCGTGCCGTCCACCTGGGTGGCCGCCGCGTTTGGCGCTAGGCTTTCCAGCTCGCGCAGCTTCTGGCGCGCACGCTTGATCACCTCTTTCGGCACTCCCGCCAGCGCTGCCACGGCCAGGCCGTAACTTTTGCTCGCCGCGCCATCCTGCACGGTGTGCATAAAGGCGATGGTATCGCCATGCTCCAGCGCATCCAGATGAACGTTCGCCACCCCCTCCATTTTCTCAGGCAGCTGCGTCAGCTCGAAGTAGTGGGTGGCAAACAGGGTCAGCGCCTTAATCTTATTGGCCAGGCTTTCGGCACAGGCCCACGCCAGCGAGAGGCCGTCATAGGTGGACGTCCCACGGCCAATCTCATCCATCAGCACCAGGCTGTATTCCGTGGCGTTGTGCAGAATATTGGCGGTTTCGGTCATCTCTACCATGAAGGTGGAACGCCCGCTCGCCAGATCGTCCGCCGCGCCAACGCGGGTGAAGATGCGATCGACAGGGCCGATCTCCACCTTTTGCGCCGGAACGTAGCTGCCGATGTAAGCCAGCAGCGCAATCAGCGCCGTCTGGCGCATATAGGTACTTTTACCGCCCATGTTCGGCCCGGTAATGATCAGCATCCGGCGCTGCGGGGACAGGTTTAGCGGGTTGGCGATGAAGGGTTCGTTCAGCACCTGCTCGACCACCGGATGACGCCCCTCGGTAATACGTACGCCAGGCTTATCGGTAAAGGTCGGGCAGCAGTAGTTCAACGTCTCAGCACGTTCCGCAAGGTTAACCAGCACGTCCAGTTCAGCCAGCGCAGCGGCGCTCTGTTGTAGATCCGCGAGGTGCGGCATCAGTATATCGAACAGGGCGTCATACAGCTGTTTTTCCAGCGCCAGGGCTTTACCCTTAGAGGTAAGCACCTTGTCTTCGTACTCTTTCAGCTCAGGAATAATGTAACGCTCGGCATTTTTCAGCGTCTGGCGGCGCACATAGTGAATAGGCGCCAGGTGGCTCTGGCCGCGGCTGATCTGAATGAAGTAGCCATGTACCGCGTTATAGCCCACTTTCAGCGTATCCAGCCCGAGCCGTTCACGCTCGCGGATCTCCAGTTTATCCAGATAATCCGTCGCGCCGTCGGCCAGCGCGCGCCACTCGTCCAGCTCTTCGTTATAGCCTGGGGCGATAACGCCACCATCTCGAACCAGGACCGGTGGGGCATCAATGATGGCCTTTTCCAGCAGCTCGCGAAGCTCGCTAAATTCACCCATCGCCTCGCGCAGTTTCTGCACCGGAGCGCAGTCGATCTCCGCCAGCTGGCCGCGCAGTTCAGGCAGCTGCTGGAAGGCGTGGCGCATGCGGGCTAAATCGCGCGGGCGTGCGGTGCGCAGCGCCAGCCGCGCCAGAATACGTTCAAGATCGCCCACCTGGCGCAATACCGGCTGCAGCTCGGTGTACCTGTCCTGCAGAGCGCCAATGGTCTGCTGGCGCCCGGTGAGCGTGGCGGTATCACGCACCGGCATGTGCAGCCAGCGTTTGAGCATGCGGCTGCCCATGGGGGTGACGGTACTGTCGAGCACCGAGGCCAGCGTGTTTTCCACGCCGCCGGACAGGTTCTGGGTGATCTCCAGATTGCGGCGGGTGGCGGCATCCATAATGATGCTGTCCTGCTGGCGCTCAATGGTAATGGAGCGGATATGCGGCAGGGCGGTGCGCTGGGTATCTTTTACGTACTGCAGCAAACAGCCCGCAGCGCAAAGGCCGCGCGGCGCATTCTCAACGCCAAAGCCGGTCAGGTCGCGGGTGCCAAACTGCAGGTTGAGCTGCTGGCGCGCGGTGTCGATTTCGAACTCCCACAGCGGACGCCGACGCAGGCCGCGACGGCCTTCAAGCAGACCCATCCCGGCAAAATCTTCGGCATACAGCAGTTCCGCAGGGTTGGTGCGCTGCAGTTCGGCGGCCATGGTTTCACGGTCGGCCGGTTCGCTCAGGCGAAAACGGCCGGAGCTGATATCCAGCGTGGCGTACCCGAAGCCTTTGCTGTCCTGCCAGATGGCGGCGAGTAGGTTATCCTGGCGCTCCTGCAACAGCGCTTCATCGCTGATGGTACCAGGGGTGACGATGCGCACCACCTTGCGCTCGACCGGGCCTTTTGAGGTGGCCGGATCGCCAATCTGTTCGCAGATGGCGACCGATTCCCCCTGATTGACCAGCTTCGCCAGGTAGTTCTCTACCGCATGGTGCGGAATACCGGCCATCGGGATAGGTTCACCTGCCGACGCCCCGCGTTTGGTCAGGGAGATGTCGAGCAGCTGCGAGGCGCGTTTCGCATCGTCATAAAACAGCTCGTAAAAGTCGCCCATCCGGTAAAAGAGCAGGATCTCCGGATGCTGAGCTTTCAGCTTCAGGTACTGCTGCATCATCGGGGTATGGGCGTCAAAATTATCAGTTGTGGTCATGGAATGATGATGTCCATTTCTTTGAAAATAGTGCGTTTCAGGCGACGTCAGGGTCGTGTAATGGCGCTATTGTCGCATGAAAAAAAGACCCGGCGCAGCAAAATGTCGTGACTTTACGAGCCCTCTTCCGTAACCAGTTCAATCACTAATTTCCCCTGTTCAACCTGCACCCGTACCCGGGAGTGGGTTGTAAAACCGGCTTCCTCGAGCCAGGCGCCCTTTAAGCTCAGCGCGGCGTGTACGCTGTAGCGCGTCGGGATCTTGGTTTTGCGATCTTCGTGACGTTTTCTGAAATAGCCCACGGTGAGCTGACGGCTGGATCGGGAAATACAGATATCTGACATAGAAACTCCTTTTTCTCAGGCAAGGATCCGGTGATACAAACACCTGTATAAAATGCCAGTAAAATGCGCTGGCGACAAATGCATAACTGCGAGGCGTCTTCAGGAAATAGAATGTAAAAATGAAATCGGGCTGAAGATCGGATTTGAAAGGCGTATTATTCATGCAACTTCTACACAGGTATCAGGCTATGTCAGGAAAACGCATCGCACGCGAGAAAGAGACCATCCGTAAGATGATCGCGCTGTATGAAAAGCAGTGTCCGCAGGCGTCGAAAGAAACGGGGCACTACGCGGCGCTGAACGCGTACGCCGACAAGCGGCTGGATAAGTGCGTCTTTGGCGAAGAGAAACCGGCCTGCAAGCAGTGTCCGGTTCACTGCTATCAGCCAGCTAAACGTGAAGAGATGAAACAGGTGATGCGCTGGGCGGGGCCGCGCATGCTGTGGCGTCACCCGATTTTAACCGTGCGCCATCTGATCGACGACCGCCGCCCGGTACCTGAGCTACCGGAAAAGTACCGCCCGAAAAAGTAACTCCTCAGGCTTGTGGCCTGTGCATCGGGCGGCAAATCACCACCATGGCGATGGCGCTGCACAGCGGGAACACCGCCAGCACCAGCCACGGATACATCGCCCCGACGGACGGGATCAGCGCCTGGTCGAGCAGATCGCCAAGCAGTAAATTTCCCGCCAGTACCGCACAGCCGCCAGCGGTGGCCAGCGCGCCATAGTGCGCGCCCAGGGTCAATTCGCTGGCAAACCATGGCACCACATCTTTCCCCGCAGGGACCAGCAGCATCTGACCGGTGGTCAGCAGCGTGACGAAACAGGCCGCAGGCAGCAGGCGCCACAACCCGGCCGCAGGCTCTGAGGCAGCAAACAGCGCGACGCTGACAAAGGCGGCGGCGATAAGCAAAAATCCGACAGGCAGGATCCGCACCGCGCCCACCCGCCGGGCAAAACGCGCCAGCGGCAGCTGAAAGAGGATCACCAGCCCGGAGGCCAGCATAAACAGCGGGCCGAGATCTTTCTCGCTTCCGCCCGCGCGCTGGATCTCCACCGGCAGCGCCAGATAGAGCTGGTTATAGCTTAACAACCAGCTGCTCCAGGCGATGATAAAAGCCACGAACCGCGGCTGGCGAAAGGTGGTCCACCACGGCGTGATGTGCAGCGGCTGGTTTTTATGTGTCCCTGCAGGCAGACAGAAGAACAGCACAATCAGCGCCACGACAAAGACCGCGGCACCCGCCAGCGCCACCTGGCGAAATCCCAGGCCCGTGAGCAGGGCGCCCGCGACCGGGCCAAGCACCGCCCCCAGCTCGCCGCACACCGCAAAAAGGGCAAACCACTCGGCGCGGCTGCGTTTGCCCTGTGCCTCGCTGCGGGTTCCGGCTTTTGCCAGTAACGCTTCGATGGAGGGGGAGAACAGCGCGCCGCCAATTCCGGTAAGGCACGCCCCGGCGATAATGACGGGCAGGCTATAACCAAAGGCCAGCAGCAGATAGCCCACCACCCGCACGACACAGCCGCAAAGAATAATGATGCGCGCACCGTAGCGGTCGGAGAGGGCGCCGCCGACGATAAACATCCCCTGCTGCGAGAAGGTGCGCAGTCCGAGCACCAGGCCGATAAGCCCGCCCGAAAGCAGCATATCGTCACGTAAAAAGATCGCCAGGAAGGGGACGACGGCATAAAAACCGATGTTGAAAACAAACTGGCTGCCCAGCAGAACGGGCGGCCAGAGTTGCGTGGCGGGACGAATTAATGTCACCTGTTACCTCGCCTCAGACGAGGAAGTGAATGTGTTTTTTGCCATGGTCGGGGGAGAGCTCAATACGGGTTTTCACCCGGAAAATCTCCCACAGCAGCTCTTCGGTAAGGATCGCCTGCGGCGTGCCGCTGGCGACCACGCGTCCCTTCTGCATGACAATAAGCGCATCGCAGAACATGGAGGCGTGATTAAGATCGTGAATGGCGACGATGCTGGTGACCGGCAACTGGCTGATCAACTGCATCAGCTGCATCTGATGATGAATGTCGAGGTGGTTGGTGGGTTCATCCAGCAGGATTTCGGTCGGCATCTGCGCCAGCGCCCGGGCGATGTGCACCCGCTGACGCTCACCGCCCGAGAGACTCAGCCAGCCCTGCTCGCTGTGATGCAGCATATCCACGGTTTTCAGCGCCTGGGTAACCGTTTCGTCATCCTGCGCCGTCCAGCCGGAGAAAGGGGAGTGGTGAGGAATACGCCCCAGTTTTACCACGTCACGCACGCGCATGTTGGCATCGGTCATGCCGTGCTGTTCCACAAAAGCGATCCGACGGGCGAGCTGCTTTTTAGGGATGCCGGTGATGCTTTTGCCGTCCACCGCGACGGTGCCGCTATGGGGGCGGCGCAAGCCGGCCAGGATCCGCAGCAGCGACGATTTGCCGGAGCCGTTTGGCCCCAGCAGGCCGACGGTCTGCCCCTGGGATACGGCCAGCGAGACATTATCAACGATGACCTTTTTACCCACCTTCCAGGTGATATTTTCAGCAGTGATGCTCATCACTTATTCCTTGAACGATAGATAATCACGGCAAAGAATGGCACCCCCACCAGCGCGGTAACGACGCCGACCGGCAGGCTTTGCGGGGCGATCAGCAGGCGGGAGGCGATATCCGCCAGCACCATCAGAATGGCGCCCGCCAGCGCGCTGGCGATAAGCAGCGTGCGGTGTAACGGACCAAAGAAGAAGCGCATCATATGGGGTACTACCAGGCCGACAAAGCCAATGGAGCCTGCCATGCTGACGATGGTTGCCGTCATTAACGCGGTGACGATGAACAGGATCAGGCGTACCCAGGGCACGGCGATCCCCAGCGAGGCGGCGGCATCGTCGCCAAAGGTGAAGGCGTCCAGCGCCCGGGCGTAATAAAGACAGATCGCCAGACCCACCAGCACCGCAACCAGCGCCAGCTGGAATTCCGGCCATCTCACGCCGCTAAAACTGCCCAACAGCCAGAACATCACGTCACGCGCCTGCTGCGCGCTGGCCGAGGTGCTGACGGTCCAGGCGGTAATGGCGTTAAACAGCTGCGAAGCCGCGACCCCGGCAAGAATCGTGCGCTCGCTGCCACCGCGGGCACCGTTGGTGAGCAGAGCCACAAACGCGAAGGCGGTAAACGCCCCGGCAAAGGCACCTGCGGAAAGGGTCACGGCGCCGCTGCCAATGCCCAGCACTACGACGGAGACCGCACCGGTTGACGCCCCGGCTGACACGCCCAGCACGTAAGGCTCCGCGAGGGCGTTCTTCAGCAGGCTTTGCAGCACCGCGCCGCAGATAGCCAGACCGGCGCCGCAGCAGGCCGCCACCAGCGCCCGGCTCAGGCGAAAGTCCCAGATCACGCTCTCGTAAATGCGATTGAGCGGCTCTGCGGTTAAGCCCATTTTATTGGTAATGGCGTAAACCACGCTCTGCAGGGGGATCGATAACTCCCCCACGCTGACGCCAAAGGCGATAACCAGCAGTAACGCCACCACCGCCAGGAAACCCGACGCCGGCAGCAGCCAGCTTTGTCGGGTCTGTTGAACCACTGCGGTCATTAATTCAGTCCCATCTTTCTGAGCTGGTCAGCAATCTGCTCCGCGCCGTAAATTGTGCGGATGGTCGGGTTCATGGCCTGGCCGTCCATCACCACGATGTGGCCTTTTTTCACCGCATCCAGCTGGCTGACGGCCGGATCGCTCTTCAGGAATTTAATTTTTTCCTCGGCGTTATCCAGCGCCCAGCGGTTGCGGTCGAGGCTGGAGACCACGATCACGTCCGGGTTGGCGGCGATAATGCTCTCCCAGCCCACGGTCGGCCATTCGGTCTCGGAGGTGATGGCGTTATGGCCGCCCAGCACGTTGGCGATAAACCCGGAGGCGCTGTTTTTACCGCCGACGTAGGCGTCAGAGGAGGGGGAGGAGCTGGAGAACCAGAAGACGAACGACAGATCTTTTTTGTTTTTGCTGAATTCAGCGCGCAGGTCGGCTTCGCGCTTTTTAAAATCGGCAATCAGGGCCTGACCGCGATCTTCGACGTTGAAGATTGTGGCGAAATCTTCGATCTCTTTATACAGGAAGCTCATGTCCCACAGCTTCTGGCGGCTGCCGTACATATCGCCAATGTCTTTTTTGGTGGCGCACATGCCCGGTGACATATAGCTGTTCACGCCTACGGTGGCGAGATCTTCGCGTTTGGCGACTTTACTCTCTGGCCCCAGCAGCAGCGGCAACTGGGCCGGAACGAAGTCCGGGTTTTGCGCCAGGATAGATTCCAGCGTCGGGATCTCGACGGTCAGCGTTTTGACTTTTTTGTTCTTTTCAGCAAGTTCAGGCAGCACTTTGGTCGGCCAGAAAGCGCTGGCGGTCACCTTATCCTCCAGGCCCAGCAGCAGCAGAATTTCGACCGTGTTCTGGCCCAGCGCGACCACGCGTTCCGGTGCTTTGGTGAAGGTTTCTTTATACCCGCAGTTCTCAATCGTCAGAGGGTATGTGGTCGCAAAGGCAGAACCGGCTGTCGCGATCAGCAATCCTAATGCGCTGATGACCTTTTTCATGAAACGCTATCCTTCATTAATTTATTTATGACAGCCGGAAGCCTGGCTGAGAATGAATATCATTTATTACGGCGGAGTTTTATACAATGATATATTCATAGTGTCAATGAATGATAATAACTTATTGAAATTATAAGAATTGGATAGGTTTTGCAGGCCGGGCAAGCAGCGCGCCGCCCGGCAAAAAGGCAGGTTAATCCAGATCGGCACCGTTGCTGGCGATCACTTTCTTATACCACCAGAAGGATTTTTTGCGTTTGCGATCGAGCGTACCTTTGCCGGCATCATCGCGATCGACATAGATAAAGCCGTAGCGTTTGCTCATCTCCCCCGTTGACGCGGCCACCAGATCGATACAGCCCCAGCTGGTGTAGCCGATCAGCGGAATGCCATCTTCTATCGCATCGCCCATCGCGCGGATATGCTCCCGCAGGTAGCTGATGCGGTAGTCGTCGTTGATCTCGCCGTTGGCGTCAATCTCATCCTTTGCCCCCAGGCCGTTCTCCACCAGGAACAGCGGCTTCTGGTAGCGGTCGTACATCATGTTCATGGTGATACGCAGGCCCAGCGGGTCGATGCCCCAGCCCCACTCGCTCACCTCAATGTGCGGGTTACGCAGGGATTTAACGATGTTGGCCGCGCTGGTGTTGTTGGCATTCATGTCGGCCGAGGCGCAGCGGGAGGCGTAATAGCTGAACGAGACAAAATCGACGGTGTTTTTCAGCAGCGCGTCATCGCCCGGATCCTTCACAATCACCACGCCCTTTTCGCGGAACACGCGGGCAGAGTAAGCTGGGTAGCTGCCGCGGGCCTGGACATCGATAAAGAACAGGTTCTCCCGGTCTTTCTCCAGCGCCATCCACACGTCTTCTGGTTTGCAGGAGTAAGGGTAGAAGTTGCCGCCCGCCAGCATGCAGCCGACCTGGTTTTGCGGGTTGACCTCGTGGGCGATTTTGGTTGCCAGCGCGCTGGCGACCAGCTCGTGGTGCGCCGCCTGATACTTCACCTGATCTTCGTTTTCACCTTCCTCAAACACCAGCCCGGCGCCGGAGAACGGGCTGTGAAGCATAATGTTGATCTCGT
This sequence comes from Leclercia adecarboxylata, assembly GCF_023639785.1. NCBI lineage: Bacteria > Pseudomonadati > Pseudomonadota > Gammaproteobacteria > Enterobacterales > Enterobacteriaceae > Leclercia > Leclercia adecarboxylata. The sequence continues at coordinate 3,697,126 of NZ_CP098325.1, read as the reverse complement.
TGAAGGTGAGCCAGTATTTCACCAGCCCGTTAAATTCCTCAAAGCAGGTGCGGGCGTAGCGGGCAAAGAAGTCGACCATCTTGCGGTTGCGCCACGAGCCGTACTCCGTTACCAGGTGCATCGGCACGTCGAAGTGGCAGAGCGTCACCAGCGGCTCGATGTTGTACTTTTTGCACTCTTCAAACACCGCCCGGTAAAAGGCAATGCCTTCTTTATTAGGCAGCGGTTCGTCGCCGTTGGGATAGAGACGGCTCCAGGCAATGGAGGTGCGGAAAACCGTGAAGCCCATCTCGGCCATTAAGGCGATGTCTTCCTTATAGCGATGGTAAAAATCGATCGCGTCGTGGCTGGGATAGAACTCGTCGTCACGCAGCGAAAAGCGTTTTTCCTTGCCGATCTTGACCGCCAGACGGTTGGCGCCGTGAGGGATCATGTCGACGGTGGTCAGGCCCTTGCCGCCTTCGCGGTATGCGCCTTCGCTCTGGTTAGCGGCCAGTGCGCCGCCCCATAAAAATCCTTGTGGAAAAACTGACATTCTTACCTCGCTATAAATTTATGCTTGTGCGGCTTTGGCCTGAACCGGCGCAGATTGCAGCGCACGCGCTTTTTCTGCTTCGTCTTCAACCGGGATATCTTCGAAGCCCAGAATCAGGGTCAGCACAAAAGAGAGCACCACGGCCAGGGCCATCACCCCGAATACCCAGACGATGGACATCGGGTTGGCCGGGTCGAAGAACTGGACGCTGGTAAACAGGCCCGGTGCCGCCATCGAGTGGCTGGCCAGCCCGGCGATCCCGGCGACGGCTCCGCAGATAAAGCCGCTGATCAGGCTCGCAATCAGCGGACGTTTCAGGCGAACCGCCACGCCGTACAGCGCCGGTTCAGAGATCCCCGCCATAATGGCGGAAGCGGCTGCCGCCAGCGCCGTCTGGCGCAGTTCCGGGTTTTTCGTTTTCCATGCTACCGCCAGCGATGAACCGCCGAGCGACAGGTTGGCGCCGATTTCAGACGGCATCACCATCCCTTCCTTGCCGGTTTCGGCAATGGTCTGAATGATGGTTGGGGTAAAGACGCGATGCATCCCGGTCATCACCAGCAGCGGCCACAGGGCGCCCATGATGGCGACAGAGAGCCAGCCCAGATAGCCGTGAATGGTGTACACCAGGGCGGAGATGGCGCTACCGATCCAGATCCCCAGGGGCCCAATCAGGACGATGGCGAGCGGGGCGGCAATCAGCACGATCAGCATTGGTTTCAGGAAGTTTTTGGTCACCGCCGGGGTAATTCTGTCCACCCAGCGCTCGATATAGGACAGGCACCAGGTCATGACCAGCGCCGGGATCACCGTGTAGGTATATTTCACCGCCGTGACCGGCACAAACGCGAACTCAACGTGCTCGCCCTGTGCCGCTTTAGCCATCAGCTCGATAAAGCTCGGGTGAACCAGCACGCCCGCAATGGCGATGGCCAGCGACATGTTGGTTTTGAATTTCACGGCAGCAGAGGCGGCCACCATCAGCGGCAGGAAGAAGAACGCGCCGTCGCCGATAACGGTAAGGATCGTCAGCGTCGGATCGCCTTTGGTCAACGCGCCGGTCATCTCCAGGATCATCGCCAGCAGTTTGACCATCGACCCACCGATGATCGCCGGGATCAGCGGAGACATCGTGCCGATCAGCGCATCAAGAATGCCCGCGCCAACGCGCCTGAAGGTCAGTTTTTGCGGCCCCTGCGGCGCGGCAGGCTGCAGGTCGGCGGGCAGCAGGCTCACCACCTCGCGGTACGCCTGAGAAACGGTATTGCCGATGATCACCTGGCACTGGTTGTCGTTGCGCACAACCCCCAGCACGCCGCTGATGCGCTTAAGCGCGGCGCTGTCGATCAGGCTCTCATCTTTCGCCACGAAGCGCAGCCGGGTCATGCAGTGGGTGACGGCGACGATGTTCTCTTTGCCGCCGAGCGCGCTGACAACGGCATTAGCCAGCGCAGCATAATTTTTGGCCATCGGGTTGTATCCTGTTTTATCAGTAAGGTACGTTTTCATCGGGGTGAGCGATGAAACTTATATAGGAAACCGGTTCCACAAAATCATGAAGAGTTTCATCCGATCAAACAAGATCACGTTTTAGCCATTTTTTAGATTCGTGATGGCGATCACCTGTCGCATTAAAAAGCGTGCGATCCACGCTGCGACAATTTTCGCGCGGTGCAGTACACTGCCGCTCACTGGATTAAGACGGAACAGATGCATGACCACGATGCTGGAAGTGGCGAAGCGGGCAGGGGTTTCGAAGGCGACGGTTTCCCGGGTGCTTTCGGGCAATGGCTACGTGAGCCAGGAGACAAAAGACAGGGTTTTTCAGGCGATTGCAGAGAGCGGCTACCGGCCCAATTTACTGGCGCGGAACCTGGCGACCAAAAGCACGCAGACCCTCGGGCTGGTGGTGACGAACACCCTCTACCACGGGGTCTATTTCAGCGAGCTGCTTTTCCATGCGGCGCGAATGACCGAGGAAAAAGGGCGTCAGCTGATCCTCGCCGACGGTAAGCACAGCGCCGATGAAGAGCGTGCCGCGATTCAGTATCTGCTGGATATGCGCTGCGATGCGATCATCATCTATCCGCGTTTTCTCAGCGTCGATGAGATGGACGAGATTATCCAGAAGCACGAGCAGCCGGTGATCGTGCTCAACCGTCGTCTGCGCAAAAACAGCAGCCACTGCGTCTGGTCAGATCATAAAGCCTCCAGCCAGGCGGCGGTATCAACCCTTATCGAACAGGGCCATCGCGATATTGCGTTTATTACCGGATCGCTGGATTCCCCTACCGGGATTGAACGTCTTTCCGGCTACAAAGACGCCCTTGCTGCGCACCGCATTCCCCTGCGCGAATCGCTGATTGTTGAAGGCAAATGGAACCCGGCCAGCGGCGCGGCGGGCGTGGCTACGCTGCTTGCGCGCGGCGAAAGCTTTACCGCGCTGGTGGCGAGTAACGACGATATGGCGATTGGCGCCATCAAGCAGCTTCACGACAGCGGGGTCGCCGTGCCGGAAGCGGTGTCGGTGGTGGGTTTCGATGACATTGCAATGGCGCCGTACATCGTGCCTTCGCTCTCCAGCGTGCGCGTGCCGGTGACCGAGATGGTGAAAGAGACCATCAGCCGTCTGATCTTTATGCTCGACGGCGGGGACTTCACCTTCCGCCAGACCTTCGCCGGAGAGCTCATCCTGCGTGATTCAGCGATCCCCGGCCCGCACCGCTGATCTACAGCGCGGCCGGGGGTAGCCAGGCACGGGTAAAGTCCAGCCAGCCGCCCGCGGTCAGCACCATATCCTGCACGTTTTCCAGGGCGTTGATCCGGTAGCGATAGTGGAACAGCGGCGTGCAGCGGCCTTCCGCCAGCAGGCGTTGAAAAAAGGACGTCAGGCTGGCGTCAAACTGCGCTTCGCTGCTGCTGTTTTGCATCAGCTGCTGTTTCCCGGCCTCCCAGCCAGCCTCGCCCAGCGCCGTAGCCCAGGCTGGCTCATAGATAAACCACTCCGCCAGCGCAAATCCGGCCATGCCGGTCGCCAGATGATCCCCCAGCAGCACATCGGCATCCGCCAGCGTATCGGGGGCATACCAGCCGTCGCGATCTTTCCAGTCGGTGTGCAGCTCGCAGCCATGCTGATGTAACTGAACCCGCCACTTCTCTGCCAGTTCACGCAGTTCCGGCGTGTTGTAGCACACCAGCGTCAGGTGGGCGGGCAGCGCGATAGCGGGCTGGGCGGGCAGGTGCGGAACCTGCAGGCCAGGAAGAATTTCTGTCCGCGTCTGGAGATCTTCACGCCAGTCGAAGCACTGCTGGTTGAGGGTCAGCAGGCTCTGGCGCAGCCAGGTGGCAAGCGCTACGGGCAGCTTCGCATTCACCATCAGCCACGCGAATCCGCCGCTGGTAGAGGTGACCGCCTCCTGCGGGGCGTTGCCTTTGCCTACCGTTATCCATGCCGGTTTATCGGTCGCCATACCGGTACGCCAGAACTCAATGGCGTGCAGCAGCGGGTGGCCGGCAAAGTACCAGGGCTGGCGCTCAAGGCGCAAAAAATGCGAGTGGTGGCGGGCAATGGCGAACGGCCCGGCGCCCACCTCAGGCTGCCGGGGATGCGGCAGGCGGCAGACAGGGTGCGCCAGGCGATGGGCCAGCAGGGCATCCGGCGCATGCAGGTAAACTGCCAGACACCCGGGGGCGGCGAGGGTGACCGCGTCAATATGCAACAACCCGCTGTTGCGGGCCGGATCGGCCAAAAGCTGCTGGAAGGCACCCAGGATGTCGTCATCGCCGATCGGCTGGCCGTTATGCCAGTGCGCGCCGCTGCGCAGATAAAAGTGCCAGCGCAGGCCGTCGTCAGAGCAGGCCCAGTGGTGCGCCAGGTCGGCTACCGGCTGCGCCTGGCCCGGTTCACAGCGGGTTAAGCCGGCGTGGACTGCGCAGATGATATGTTGCTCGGCGCGCCGTCGGTGAAGGGCCGGATGCAGCGAGGTGAGCGGGCGATACCAGGGAATGCGCAGCGTCGGCTGGTGCTTGAGCCATTTGCCGCCAAGAAACGGGGTGATGATGTGGTGCAGGCTGGCCGGGTCGCCGTCCGCCAGCTGTAACGCGCTTTGATAATCTCCTTTCTCCAGGCAGGCATGCATGAGCGGGGCGCTGAGTTCGCTGGTGGTGACCAGGCAGTGCAGGGTGGCGCGATGTCCGCGCCCCGGCTGGGCGTGCCAGCTTAACCAGCCGCTTTCGCTAAGCTGGCGTAACAGCGTACGCGCATGGCGTTCGCTGCACAGCGCCACCTCGGCGACTTCGGCAATGGTGGTCTGTTTTGGCGTAAAGCCGTAATGCACAGAGAGTCGTTGATACTGGCGGATTTTCTGTAGCTGACGCATGAGCGTTACCGGGAAAGAGGCAATGGTCAGAGTGTAGGGGGTTTTACGGAAGAAATAAGGGAGAGATGTAGCAACTGTTCCGCTTTTTGCCGGGCGATATCTCCCTCTTTCCCGGCGCGGGAAAGAGGGAGAGGATTTTTGCGTTAATTAAGCGTTGAGCTGCGCCCTGATTTTCAGCGCGATGCTTTCCGCCTGCGGTCCAAGGATCACCTGCGCGTTCTGCGTGCCCATCTTCAGAATACCTTTAGCACCAAGGGCCTTAAGCGCCGGTTCGTCGAGGACGCTGTTGTCAGCCAGCGTTAAACGCAGGCGGGTGATACAGGCATCCACCAGCTTCAGGTTCTCTTTGCCGCCCAGGGCAGCAATGTATTGCGTGATGGCTTCGCTCTGGTCGTCCGATTCGCCCGCTAAGCTTTCGTCCTCTTCCCGGCCAGGGGTTTTCAGCTTGAAGAAGCGGATCGCCAGGCTGAAGACCACGAAGTAAATCGCAAAAAACAGGGCAATCAGGGGGATCAGGATCCAGGGTTTAGTCGCTAATCCCCAGTTCAGCACGAAATCGATCAGGCCCGCCGAGAAACCAAAGCCGTGCAACACGCCGAGGCTGTTGACGATCACCATGCTGATCCCGGCCAGCACGGCATGCAGGGCATACAGAGCAGGAGCAAGGAACAGGAAGGAAAACTCAATCGGTTCGGTGATACCGGTAAGGAACGCGGTCAGCGCCACGGAAAGCAGCATCCCGCCAACCACGGAACGACGCGCTTTCGGGGCCGCAAAGTACATGGCTAGCGCTGCGCCAGGCAGGCCGCCCATGAAGATTGGGTACGCCCACGCCATGTAGACACCTGCATGCGGGTCGCCAGCGAAGAAGCGGTTGAGATCGCCGCGGGTCAGGTCGGTGGCGATCTGGGTGATACTGGAACCATCAATACCCGGTACGGCCCCACCTACCACTAACCCTTTCACCACGTCCGGCGCAAGGCAGATATTGTGCAGGCTGCTGGCCGCATCGTAGGTCACTTTCAGGCAGTCGCCGAGGCTGAACCAGAATACTGAATGCAGAATGTAGTGCAGGCCGAAGGGGATCAATGCGCGGTTAAGCACACCGTAGATAAACCAGCCCGGCTCGCCGCTGCGCGAAACCATCAGGCTGAACGTATCGATACCGTGCTGAACGGATGGCCAGACATAGCCACAAATCCACGCCAGCAGCAGGCAGATAAGCCCGGTCATGATGGGTACTAACCGTTTACCGGCAAAGAACGCCAGGAAATCAGGCAGTTTTGTATCAGAGAAACGGTTGTAACAGTGGCCTGCCACGATCCCCGCGATGATCCCGGCGAAGAACGACATGTTAATCGACGAGTTGATAACCGCGGTGGCTTTGGTCAATACCAGGAACCCGACAGCGCCAGCGAGCGCAGCGGCACCGGCGTTATCTTTCGCCAGACCGATAGCGATACCCAGCGCAAAGAGCAGGGGCAGGCTGTCAAAAATGCCGCCGCCAGCACTGGCGATAAAGGGAATATTAAACACGTCGGGTTGGCCCAGACGTAATAAAATTGCTGCCACCGGTAAAGTGGCAATAGGCAGCATCAATGCTTTGCCTAAACGTTGCAAATAGCTAAATACGTTCATAGTGTCTGTTTCCAAAAAAAGGCTTAATTCACGACGAAAAATAACATTTTTTCTGCGTGGTTAAAATGGCGGAAAGTAAAAATGTGATGAGGCCTGAAGTAATATTTTTATGAATCCTTTGGCTTATTTATATTTAAATAAACAATGATGCATTTGGTAAATATTTCCGCTTTTTCGGCACAAAAAAACGGCAGGGATGCCGTTTTCTTATTACTGCTTTTTGTTGCTGGTGGGCATCATCAGCTCCTGCAGGCGCTGCGTGCGGGCTTCCGGAGTAAGGTAAAGCCAGCGGAATAATATGCGTTCGACATGTTGTACTTTTTTAAAGTAGTCAGCAAGGTCGTTAATCTCTTTCCTGAAGTTCGCCATTTTTTCTCTCCGGCTAATGAACAGGCTTTTAGTCTGGAGAAAAATCGCGGAATAAAACAGGGTGCTGTTTTCAGGCTGTTCCGTATTTTATTATCCAATACTTTTCTTGATTAATTTAAAAAACAAAAAAGCCCCGGGCACCGGGGCGGCAAAATGCAAAGTCTGACAAGCATACAACGAGAAAGAGCAAGCGTCTGAGGGTTAAACGGGTAACGCTTTCAGCAGGGCGAAGACCTCCTTCATACGATCTTCACTGACCACGAAGGCGCGTAAATTGCCCTCGCTGTCGGCCCCTTTTGCCACCATGCCCTGCATTTCGATGGCGATCTGCCAGGTCAAATCCTGACGCTGGGTTTCGCCTGCCAGGTGCAGCGGCAGCGCCGGGGTTTTGACCTTCACCAGCATGGCGGGCAGTTTCAACGGCGTGTTGCCCCCGAGCAGATTCTTCGCCAGATACATAGCGCTTAACTGTATGGGTTGCAGGAATGGCAGCACCTGACCGTTAATTTCGGCACAGTCGCCCAGGGCGTAGATATCCGGCTGGGTGGTTTGCAGATAACTGTCGACCTTCACGCCGCGGTTTGTTTCTGCCCCCGCACGCTGAGCCAGCGCCGTTTCCGGACGCAGGCCAGTGGCGGCAATCACCACATCCACCTCGATACAGCGGTCTCTGTCCAGCAGGGCGCAGATCCCGTTATCGGTTTGGGTCAGGCTTTCCAGCTGCGATTTTAATTGCAGATGCACACCCATATCGGTCAGCCGATGTTGTAAGCGACTGCTTACTTCGGCTGGCATCAGCGCCGACAGAATGCTGGCGGAATGGTCAACCAGGGTGACCGCTTTCCCGGCCCGGCAAAAATCCATCGCCAGTTCGCTGCCGATAAGCCCCGCGCCAACAATCATCACCCGTCTGGCATCGCGCAGGGTGGTTTCGCAGGCCCGGTACTCCATCTGGCTGTTCAGGGTCAGCATGAGCTCGCGCCCTGCCACGGGGGGCACAAAGGCCGAAGCCCCGGTCGCCAGCACCAGTTTGTCATACGACCACTGGTTATCTTTGCCTTTCACCACGTGCGCGGCGGCATCGATATCGGTAACCCAGGTGTACGGGAACAGGCGCAGATTAAACTGCTCGGCAAACTCCCCCGCCGTCTGGCGGGTGAGATCGTCGGCATGCTGGCTCTGGCTGATAACGTGGCTTAAGTCGGGCTTGTTGTACTCGTCCATGCTGTCCGCCGCGATCAGCGTCAGCGGGACGTTTGCATCCTGTTTACGAATATTTTTCACCAGCTGGCGGGCGGCAAAGCCCGAGCCAATGATGACGATACCGTTATTCATTTTGCCTCCGTCGCCAGTTCATCGAAGACGTCTTTGCCAAGGGAACATTCCGGACACAGGAAGTTATCCGGTACTTCGCTCCAGGGCGTGCCCGGCTGGACATCCTGCATTGGCTCGCCGGTGGCCGGATCGTAGATCCACTGGCAGACGCTGCACTGCATGCGTGGCCCAAGGTCCGCCGTGGCCGCTGCCGCACAGGCGCTCTGAGCGGGTGAGGATTTGGAAGTCGGTTCTGGCAGCGGAGCGAGCGCCCACTGACGTGCAATGTCCCGGCCATGCTGACGGCAGATTTCCAGCGCATCCAGATCCGGTCGCCATTTCGCCTTCAGGCTCATCGACATTTCAAAACCGGCATCCTGCAGACGGGTGGAGAGTCGGTCTACCGCGCCGCCGCTCCAGCCGTGGGAGCCGAACGCGCTGGCACGTTTGTTACGAAAGCGCAGGCCGGTCATCTCTTCCACCAGGCCGGCAATTTTCGGCATCATCACGTTGTTCATGGTGGAGGTACCCACCAGCACGCCTTTTGAGCGGAAGACGTTGGTCAGAATGTCGTTCTTGTCGCTGCGCGCCACGTTAAAGATCTTCACCGCCACGTTGGGGTCAACTTCGTTAATGCCCTGGGCAATGGCGTCGGCCATCATGCGGGTGTTATTGGACATGGTGTCGTAGAAGATAGTGATGCGATCTTCCTGATAGTCCGCCGCCCATTTCAGGTACTGCTCGACGATCTGGGTTGGGTTATCGCGCCACACCACACCGTGGGAGGTGGCAATCATATCCACCGGCAGGTTGAAGCCGAGAATTTCGGTAATTTTTGGCGTCACCAGACGGCTGAACGGCGTCAGGATGTTGGCGTAGTAGCGCTGGCACTGCTCAAACAGTTCGGCCTGATCCACTTCGTCATTGAACAGACGTTCATCGCAGTAATGCTGGCCGAAAGCGTCGTTACTGAACAGCACGGCGTCGCCGGTCATGTAGGTCATCATGCTGTCCGGCCAGTGAAGCATCGGGGTTTCAACGAAGATCAGCTGTTTGCCGTTGCCGATATCCAGTGAATCGCCGGTTTTCACCACGTTGAAATTCCACTCCGGGTGATGATGATGACCGGTAATGGAGTCGATAGCGTTATTGGTACAGTAGATCGGCGTATCCGGGATGCAAGACATCAGTTCGGTCAGCGCCCCGGCGTGATCTTCTTCGGCGTGGTTAATGATGATGTAGTCGATATCGGCCAGGTCGATTTCGCTGCGCAGGTTCTGCACGAACTCGCGGCTGAATTTATGATCGACGGTATCGATCAGGACATTTTTTTCTTCCCGGATGAGATAGCTGTTGTAGCTGCTGCCGCGCAGCGTTTTATATTCCGTCCCGTGAAAATCCCGGACTTCCCAGTCACGCTGACCAACCCAATGAATGTTATTTTTAACCAGAATAGACATAGCAACCTCAACGTAATACAGCGTAATTAAAAGAAAGATGTCATGCTAATTGCAGGTTGCGTGCCAGTTTTTTAAGGCGCTGATTTTTATAGAGTTTTGAAATAATAATCCCTCATGGGTAGTCAAATTGACTGTCATTGATATAGTCAATATGACAAGATGCATTGTCAAAATGACAGTGAGGCGAAAATGAGTTTTTCTGTAGAGGTACTGGCAAAAATCGCCATTGAATTACAGAGCGGGATAGGACATCAGGATCGCTTTCAGCGGCTGATCTCCACCCTGCGCCATGTGCTGGATTGCGATGCCTCGGCGCTGCTGCGCTATGAAGGACGGCAGTTTATCCCGCTGGCTATCGACGGCCTGGCGCAGGACGTGCTGGGGCGACGCTTCACCCTCGAAGGCCATCCGCGGCTGGAGACCATCGCCCGTGCAGGGGACGTGGTGCGCTTCCCGGCCGACAGCGACCTGCCCGATCCTTACGACGGTTTGATCCCCGGCCAGGAGAGCCTGAAAGTGCACGCCTGTATTGGCCTGCCGCTGTTCGCCGGGCAGAACCTGATCGGCGCCCTGACCCTCGACGGCATGTCCCCGGACCAGTTCGATACCTTCAGCGATGAAGAGCTCAGGCTGATTGCTGCCCTGGCCGCCGGGGCGCTGAACAATGCCCTGCTGATTGAGCAGCTCGAGAGCCAGAACAGCCTCTCCACCCGCCCTGCGGGGTTTGAACCGGTGAAAAGCAGCGAGATGATCGGTCTTTCGCCGGGCATGATGAGCCTGAAAAAAGAGATCGAGATTGTCGCCGCCTCTGATCTCAACGTGCTGATCGCGGGGGAAACCGGCACCGGAAAAGAGCTGGTGGCGAAAGCCATCCACGAAGCCTCTCCCCGGGGAGTGAATCCGCTGGTCTACCTTAACTGCGCCGCGCTGCCGGAGAGCGTGGCGGAGAGCGAGCTGTTCGGTCACGTTAAAGGAGCCTTTACCGGCGCCATCAGCAACCGCAGCGGCAAGTTTGAGATGGCCGATAACGGTACGCTTTTCCTGGATGAGATTGGCGAACTCTCCCTGGCGCTGCAGGCTAAGCTGCTGCGGGTATTGCAGTATGGCGATATCCAGCGCGTGGGCGATGACCGCAGCCTGCGGGTTGACGTGCGGGTGCTGGCAGCCACTAACCGCGATCTGCGTGAAGAGGTGCTGGCCGGTAATTTCCGTGCCGACCTGTACCACCGCCTGAGCGTGTTTCCGCTGTCGGTGCCGCCGCTGCGCGAGCGGGGCGACGATGTGGTCCTGCTGGCGGGCTATTTCTGCGAGCAGTGCCGGCTGCGGATGGGGCTATCCCGGGTGGTATTAAGTTCTGGTGCCCGCGCGCATCTGCTGGGCTACGGCTGGCCGGGCAACGTGCGTGAGCTGGAACATGCCATCCACCGCGCGGTAGTGCTGGCCCGGGCGGCGCGGGCAGGGGATGAAGTGGTGATCCACGCCCGGCATTTTGCCCTGCATGATGAGAGCGTCCCCGCGACGATGCCGGAGACCCCGCCAATAGTGAACCAGAACCTGCGCGAGGCAACGGAGGCGTTTCAGCGTCAGATGATCTCCCGGGCGCTGGAGCAGAACAGCCGCAGCTGGGCGGCAAGCGCGCGGGCGCTGGAGACAGACGTCGCCAACCTGCACCGGCTGGCGAAACGTCTGGGGCTGAAGGGCTAGAGAATACCTGCCTGGTAGAAATCCTGCAGGTTGATGGCGCCGCACAGGCGGCCATTGCAGTCCACCACCGGCGCCGCGGTGATCTTGCGCTTCATCAGCTGCTCTTTGGCTTCAATGGCGCGGCTTTCGGCATTCAGCGTCAGGCCGCCGGTGGTCATGGCGCTGCTGACGGCGATTTCCAGCTTGCCGCCGCCCACCAGCCAGCGACGCAGGTCGCCGTCGGTAAAGACCCCTTTGACCTGCCGATCGTCATCGCAGACCGCCACCAGCCCCAGGCCGGTACGGCTCAGCTCCAGCATGGCATCCATTACGCTGGTGTTCAGTTTTACCTGCGGGATGGCCTCGTCGGTGCGCATCAGGTGATGCACCTTATTCAGCAGACGCGCCCCCAAAGCGCCGGCAGGATGGGAGCGGGCAAAATCTTCTTCATTGAAGCCGCGCGCCTGCATGACCGCCATCGCCAGCGCATCGCCCATCATCAGGGTGTTGACGGTGCTCGAGGTCGGGGCCAGGTGCATCGGGCAGGCTTCGCGCTCTACCGAAATATCCAGCGTGGCTTTGGCGGCCAGCGCCAGCGGCGAGCGGGCCTTGCCGGTCATCGCCAGCAGCGCCACCGATTTCTCCTGCAGACGGGGCAGGATCAGATCCAGCTCTTTTGCCGAACCGGAGTAAGAGATAAACAGCAGCACGTCGCGGCTTTCGATCATCCCCAGATCGCCGTGCAGCGCTTCAGCGGGATGGACAAAAAAGGACGGGGTGCCGGTGCTCGCCAGGGTGGCGGCAATCTTCTTGCCGATATGCCCGGATTTACCGATGCCCGAGACAATCACTTTTCCTTCGCACTGAATAATGGTGTTAGCCGCGCGGACGAACTCCTCACCCAGACGGTCCGGCAGGCGGCTGGCTTCCTGCAGTTCCAGCAGCAGGGTCTGACGCCCCGCGTTTAACAGAAAATCACTCATCTCTCTCTCCGGTTACAATCACTTCGATTCCTTTCTCTTCCAGCGCTTTTTTGAACGCCGGATCGATACCCGCGTCGGTGATCAGCTTATCGACGCTTTCCAGGCTGCAGACCACATTCGGGCTTTTGCGGCCAAACTTTGATGAGTCCGCCATCAGGATCACCTCCCGGGCGGCGTTGCACATCGCTTTACTGACGCTGAACACTTCGTTAAAGGTGGTGACGCCAGCGTTAAGATCGATGCCGTCGGTGCCCATAAACAGCCGGTCGAAGCTGAAATGGTCAAAGGCGTTTTCTGCCAGCTGGCCGTGAAACGAGGCTGATTTTTTACGGAACGTGCCGCCGGGCATCAGGATGGTCTGTTCGTTGTCAAATTCGGACAGGGCGTTAACGATATGCAGGCTGTTGGTCATCACCGTGATGTTATTAAAGCGGCTCAGCATCGGCACCATCTGCAGGACCGTACTGCCTGCGTCGAGGATAATCGAGTCGCCATCATGGATGAATTTTATCGCGGCGTCGGCGATCAGCGCTTTCTGATGGGTGTTGATCAGCGTCTTGTGATCGATAGGGGGATCGGCCTCGTCTTTATTCAGCACCACGCCGCCATAGGTGCGGATCACCGCCCCGGAATTTTCCAGAATCACCAGGTCCTTGCGGATCGTGGTGCCGGTGGTGTCAAAGTAGTGGGCCAGATCCTCAACCGAGCACTTTCCCTGTTTTTGCAGATGGTCGAGTATGGCCGCCTGCCGCTGGCGGGGTTTCATAGGCGTTGAATTCCTCAGGTTGCGAAATGATAATTTCGCAAGCTTATAACGTTCACAACGAAATTATCCATGTTTCATTTTAAGCGCTAATGATAGTGCATCCTGGCAGAGTGAATCATTGGGAAAGATCACACCGGGCTCTAATTCCTGCCACGGCAGACCGTTGATTGCCTGGATTTTCGCCGGACGGGCAAAGACCGTCATCCCGCGCATGATCAGGGAGTCGCAGACGTTGTTGTGTTCGTCCAGCGCAATGGCGACGATCACCCGGGGTTTAAAACGCCCCCCGGAACGCCCGACGCCCACGCGGCCGCGCTGGCAAAGCGCGTCAAACGCGCGGTTAAAGCGGTGGATTTGCCAGCCGCCGAGCGCCAGTTGGCCGATCCAGGCCATAACGGCGACGGTGATGAATGCAGTAACCATATCAGCTCCTTAATTGCCGGGTGGCGGCTGCGCCTTACCCGGCCTACGGGTCGAGGTGTTGTAGGCCCGGTAAGCGAAGCGCCACCGGGCGTTTATGCTCAATCAGAACATCACCTGCCCGCCGGTGACATTGATCGACTGCCCGGTGCAATAAGACGCTTTCGGGCTGGCGTAAAACAGCAGCATATTCAGCACGTCCTGGTAGTCGCACCCGCGCTTCAGCGGCACTTTATCGATGTAGTACTGCTCCACCTGATCTTCGTTAATGCCCAGCTTGGTCGCGTACTGCGGCAGCAGGGACTGGAACATGGGGGATTTCAGCAGGTTGCCGAGCATCAGCGAATGGACGGTGATGCCATACTCCGCCAGATCCAGCGCCAGGGACTGCGTCAGCCCCACGCCGCCGAACTTGGCCGCGCTGTAGCCGGAGTTGTGCTTGCTGCCCACTTTGCCGGATTTGGAGTTGATCTGAATGATGCGCCCGGCAATGCCGTCGCGGATCATCAGACGCGAAAACTCCCTGGCGCAGAGGAAATAGCCCACCAGATTGACCTGCAACGAGCGGTCGAAATCCCCCAGCGCTACATCGCTAATAAAGGCCGCTTTGGCGATCCCGGCGCTGTAGACCAGCAGGTCGGTGCGACCAAAAATTTCGTCCACGCCGCGGGCGAGGGCCAGCACGCTCTGCTCGCTGGTGGCGTCGGCGCCAAAGCCCCAGGCCGTCCCTTCGCCATACTCGGTGTTGATGGTATCCGCCACGCGGGCGGCTTTTTCACTCTGAATATCGACAACCGCCACGCGGTAACCTTCTGCTGCAAGCCCACGGCAAAGGAACTCGCCTAAGGTTTGTCCTCCACCAATGACAACGGCAACCTGACTCATATTTCTCTCCTTAATTACGCAACAAACTTTAATGTGCAGCCTGGGGTAACAGCCTGCGGAACCGGGCCATCCACGTGAACCGTGCCGGGATATTCCGCCTGCGGCTGGCCATCAAAACGCAGGGTGATGTGGCCCAACTCGCGCAGGTTCTGTTCGGCCACGTCGCCGACGGCGGTCACGGCATAACGCGTTTCACCCAGCTCCAGATGACTTCCGGCTCTCAGCTCGCCGTTCATTTCGCCGTGACAATGGATAAAGCAAAACTCTTCGATATCCGCCGGCGCCCCTTCACGAAAGGTAATCAACATCTGGTCGCTCAGGGCATCCGGGGCGCTCTGGCCGATACGGGTAATGGTGGTCTGGTAAATCACGCTCATCACATAAACCTCTTATTGATAAATAAAGCCGGAGACGAACCAGGCAATCAGCACCGTTGGCGCACCTGTCAGGAAGCGGCTCACCAACACGGAAGGCACGCCGACGCGCACGGTGTCCTGGCGCGCTTCAGCCAGCGACAGCCCCACCGGGATAAAATCGCAGGCGGCCTGGGCATTAATGGCGAACAGCGCGGGCAGGGCGAGATGCGGGGGGATATTGCCAAGCCCAATCTGCACGCCAATCAGCACGCCAATCACCTGAGCAATGACCGCACCGGGGCCGAGGAACGGCGACAGCAGCGGGAAGGAGCAGATCAGCGCCAGCGTCACCAGCCCGAGAGGATGGCTGGCCAGCGGGGCCAGGCCGTGGGCGATCCAGTCGCCCAGGCCGGACGCCATGATGATGCCGATCAGCGCCGAGACGAAGGCCATGAACGGCAGGATGGTTTTCAGCACCGTATCGATGGTGTCGCGCCCGGACTGGAACAACACGGCTACCGCGGAGCCCATCCCCATCCCTACTTTTGCCAGCAGGCCGTCGCTCTGCTCGGTGATCTTCTTGCTGGTGTCATATTCGCGCGGTGCGCTCGTTTTCACCGGTGCGGAACCGTTTACCCGCGTGATGTTCTCTTCCTTTACGCCAGAGACGTAAATGTCTTCCAGGATATGCTGCGCCAGCGGGCCGGATTTCCCCGTCGAATGAATATTGACGGTAGGAATGCGCCGTTTCGGGTAGATGCCGCAGCGCAGGGTGCCGCCGCAGTCGATCACCGCCACGCCAATTTCCGCTTCTGGCGGCTCGCCTTCTTTAAAGCCGTCCACCGCTTCCCAGCCGGTGAGTTCGCGCAGCTTATCGACAATGGCCGGGCGGGTACCCGCGGTGATATAGACGATCTTTTTCTCGCCGGTGGCGTCGAGTTCCAGCGGGCCGCCCCAGCCACCCACGCCTTTTTCAATCCGGATACGGGTCATGCTGTGGCTCCCTTAAGCTGGACGTTCTGTTCAAGCTGAATACCCATTTTCTTTTCGAAAATGGCGGTGGTGAGATCGGTCACCCAGCCGCGGAAGAAGTTGGTCACCAGGCCGACCAGCAGGTAACTCACCGCCAGCGGACCAAGCGGCAGGCCGAGGGTGGTCAGGCCGCTGGCGATCCCCAGATAGACAAACAGCTCGCCGGGGTTGATGTGCGGAAACAGGCCGTTCATCGAGTGGCAGCTGTAGGATGCCGCCGCGTAGTAGCTCGGTTTGTAGCGCTCGGGCATAAAGCGTCCGAGGCTCAGGGTCATGGGGTTGCAGAACACGAAGGTACCGATGCAGGGCAGCAGCAGGTAGCGGGAAACGGGGTTACCGGCGCAACGCTGGGCCAGCTTTTCTATCCGGTGCTGGCCGATAAAGTTGATCAGCGCATTCATGATCACCAGCAGGCTGATCAGCAGCGGCAGAATGCCGGTGACCATGCCGGTAAAGACCTCGCCACCTTTCTGAAACAGCCCGATAAACCACTCGGCGCCATGGGTGATGGTTTCTATCATTGTTTTCTCCTGTAGGGTGAATTCTCTCTGGCGGGGTAATAATAATCACTTTGAAAGGTTTTAAAGTGTTAATTAGATCTCACAATGAAAGAAAAATGGATTATTTTGAAAGATAATGCGCGAAGCGTGGGGGATGGCGTTCAGATGAGAACGAATTTGCTTTCAGGCGCGTAAAGATTTTGCCGGGTACGCGTGCGCCCCTTCCTTGAGGCATCCCGGATGCTTTACCATACTTGCCACTTATCGAATTCGTTGAATGGATGTGTCATGTTTAAGCGTCGTTACGCAGCGCTACTCCCTGCGCTTATCCTGCTCTCTGCCTGCAGCAGTAAACCGAAGTCCGAAGAGGTCCAGCAAACGGCAGGTGCCCCTTCCGGCGGCTTTCTGCTGGAGCCCCAGCATAACGTGATGCAAATGGGGGGCGACTTTGCCAACAACCCTGCGGCGGAGCAGTTCATCGACAAAATGGTGAGCAAGCACGGCTTTAATAAAGCCCAGCTGCAGGAGATCCTCTCCCAGGCAAAACGTCTGGATTATGTTTTGCGGCTGATGGACCGCCAGGCACCGACTACCCAGCCGCCAGCCGGGCCAAACGGCGCATGGCTGCGCTATCGCAAACAGTTTATTACCCCGGACAACGTGCAAAACGGCGTGGCGTTCTGGAACCAGTATCAGGATGCGCTGACCCGCGCCCAACAGGTTTACGGCGTGCCGCCGGAGATTATCGTCGGGATTATCGGCGTGGAGACCCGCTGGGGACGCGTGATGGGCAAAACCCGCATTCTCGATGCGCTGGCGACGCTCTCCTTTAACTATCCGCGTCGCGCGGAATACTTCTCCTCCGAGCTGGAGACCTTCCTGCTGATGGCGCGCGACGAGCAGGATGACCCGCTGGATCTGAAAGGCTCCTTTGCCGGTGCGATGGGCTACGGCCAGTTTATGCCGTCCTCCTATAAGCAGTACGCGGTGGATTTCAACGGGGACGGGCACATCAACCTGTGGGACCCGGAAGATGCCATTGGCAGCGTCGCCAACTACTTCAAAGGACATGACTGGCAACCCGGCGAACCGGTGGCCATTCTCGCTAACGGCCAGGCACCTGGACTGGAGAACGGCTTTAAAACCCGCTATAGCGCAGCGCAGCTGACCTCGGCCGGCCTTACGCCGCAGCAGCCGCTGAAGGGGAATCAGCAGGTGAGCCTGCTGCGTCTGGATATTGGCACCGGCTATCAGTACTGGTACGGTCTGCCAAACTTCTACACCATCACCCGCTACAACCACAGCACGCACTATGCGATGGCGGTCTGGCAGCTGGGGCTCGCGGTATCACAGGCGCGGGCGTCATCTCCGTTCAGTTAACCGATGAAAAGGTGAGTGGCGAATGCCGCTCACCTGTAAACCTCAGCAGAACGGGCAGGTTATTTTTTCTGAAGCCCCCTCGTAAAACGTCCACCTCATCCTCATATCTACAGACTAAAGTGCTATCTTGTGCTGCATGTTTTTCAGGAGCCTAAACGATATGACTGACCATGAATTGATGCAGCTTAGTGAGAAAGTAGGGCAGGCGCTGAAACAGCGCGGGGCGACTGTCACTACCGCTGAGTCCTGTACCGGCGGCTGGGTGGCGAAAGTCATCACCGATATCGCAGGCAGTTCCGCCTGGTTTGAACGCGGTTTTGTCACCTACAGTAATGAAGCGAAAGCGCAGATGATTGGGGTGCGGGAGCCCACGCTTATTGAGCATGGCGCGGTCAGTGAACCGGTGGTCATCGAGATGGCGATTGGCGCGTTGCGTGCCGCCCGTGCGGATTACGCTATCTCTGTAAGCGGTATCGCCGGGCCAGACGGCGGCAGCGCGGAAAAGCCTGTCGGCACGGTCTGGTTTGGCTTTGCGACCGCCCAGGGCGAGGGAATTACCCGTCGGGAGTGCTTCAGCGGTGACCGTGAAAGCGTGCGCCGTCAGGCCACCGAATATGCGTTAAAAACGCTCTGGCAACAATTTCTACAAAACACTTGATACTGTATGAGCATACAGTATAATTGCCCCAACAGAACAGAAATCCACGGTGAAGCGCAGTTGTTTCACCCGGCATGAGAGGAAAAAATGGCTATCGACGAAAACAAACAGAAAGCGTTGGCGGCAGCACTGGGCCAGATCGAAAAGCAATTCGGTAAAGGTTCCATCATGCGCCTGGGTGAAGATCGTTCCATGGATGTAGAAACTATCTCCACCGGTTCGCTTTCTCTGGATATTGCACTGGGTGCTGGCGGCCTGCCTATGGGTCGTATCGTAGAGATCTATGGGCCAGAATCTTCCGGTAAAACCACCCTGACGTTACAGGTTGTGGCTGCTGCACAGCGCGAAGGTAAAACCTGTGCCTTTATCGATGCCGAGCACGCGCTGGACCCGGTCTACGCACGTAAGCTGGGCGTGGATATCGATAACCTGCTGTGTTCCCAGCCGGATACGGGTGAGCAGGCGCTGGAAATCTGTGACGCACTGGCACGCTCTGGCGCAGTTGACGTCATCATCGTCGACTCCGTTGCAGCGCTGACCCCGAAAGCAGAGATCGAAGGCGAAATCGGTGACTCTCACATGGGCCTCGCGGCACGTATGATGAGCCAGGCGATGCGTAAGCTGGCCGGTAACCTGAAGCAGTCCAACACGCTGCTGATCTTCATCAACCAGATCCGTATGAAGATTGGTGTGATGTTCGGTAACCCAGAAACCACCACCGGTGGTAACGCGCTGAAATTCTACGCCTCTGTGCGTCTGGACATCCGCCGTATCGGTGCTGTCAAAGACGGTGAGAACGTGGTGGGTAGCGAAACCCGCGTGAAAGTGGTGAAGAACAAAATCGCTGCACCGTTTAAACAGGCTGAATTCCAGATCCTCTACGGTGAAGGTATTAACTTCTACGGTGAGCTGGTTGACCTCGGCGTGAAAGAGAAGCTGATTGAGAAAGCGGGCGCCTGGTACAGCTACAACGGCGACAAGATTGGTCAGGGTAAAGCGAATGCTATCTCCTGGCTGAAAGAGAACCCGGCAGCGGCGAAAGAGATTGAGAAAAAGGTACGCGATCTGCTTCTCAACAATCAGGATACCAAGCCGGACTTCACTGCGGATGACGCAGACGTAGAAGAAACCAACGAAGACTTCTAATCACTTGATGTAATAAAAGGGCTGCGATTGCGGCCCTTTTTTGCATTTGTTTTTCAGCAGGTGCTTTATGAATGAATCATCCCCCCGACGCCCCGCCTGGAACCGTCTGCTGGATCGCGCGGTACGCATTCTTGCCGTGCGTGACCACAGCGAACAGGAGCTGCGCCGCAAACTCTCAGCGCCCGTTATGAGTAAAAACGGACCTGAAGCCATCGATGCCACGCAAGAAGATTACGATAAAGTGATCGCCTGGTGCTATGAGCACGGCTATCTGGACGATACCCGCTTCGTCTCACGCTTTATTGCCAGCCGCAGCCGTAAAGGCTATGGCCCGGCGCGTATTCGCCAGGAGCTTAATCAGAAAGGTATCGCGCGCGAAACCAGCGAAAGGGCGATGCGCGAATGCGAAATTGACTGGTGTGAACTGGCGCGGGAACAGGCGGTGCGGAAGTACGGTGAACCGCTGCCGCGTGAGTTTTCAGAAAAAGTCAAAATCCAGCGCTTTTTGCTCTACCGCGGGTATCTGATGGAAGATATTCAGGAGATCTGGCGTAATTTTACTGATTGAACGCATGCGGGATTTTACTTCCCACTAAAGAAAACTTATCTTATTCCCACTTTTTCCAGTAGCTGGTCAGTCCAACAAAGGTTGTGTAGTGGCCTGCTGTGACATTTCGTTAGCTTGATTTCAGGATAATTATGAGCAAGAGCACCGCTGAGATCCGACAGGCGTTTCTCGATTTTTTCCATAGTAAGGGACATCAGGTTGTTGCCAGCAGCTCCCTGGTACCGAACAACGATCCAACTTTACTGTTTACCAACGCCGGGATGAACCAGTTCAAGGATGTTTTCCTTGGTCTCGACAAGCGTAATTATTCCCGCGCAACCACCTCGCAGCGTTGCGTACGTGCGGGTGGTAAACACAACGATCTGGAAAACGTCGGTTATACCGCGCGTCACCACACTTTCTTCGAGATGCTGGGTAACTTCAGCTTCGGCGACTATTTCAAAAATGACGCAATCCAGTACGCATGGGAACTGCTGACCGGTGAAAACTGGTTCAACCTGCCGAAAGAGCGTCTGTGGGTTACCGTCTACGAAACCGACGATGAAGCCTATGAAATCTGGGAAAAAGAAGTCGGTATTCCGCGCGAACGTATTATTCGCATCGGCGATAATAAAGGCGCACCTTATGCCTCTGACAACTTCTGGCAGATGGGTGACACCGGTCCATGCGGCCCGTGCACCGAAATCTTCTACGATCATGGCGATCACATCTGGGGCGGCCCTCCGGGTAGCGCTGAGGAAGACGGCGACCGTTATATCGAGATCTGGAACATCGTCTTCATGCAGTTCAACCGTCAGGCTGACGGCACCATGGAGCCGCTGCCGAAGCCATCCGTCGATACCGGTATGGGTCTGGAGCGTATTGCTGCGGTACTGCAACACGTTAACTCCAACTACGACATCGATCTGTTCAGCAACCTGATTAAATCCGTTGCCGAAGTGACTGGCGCGGCCGAACTGAGCAACAAATCCCTGCGCGTTATTGCCGACCATATCCGTTCCTGTGCCTTCCTGATTGCTGATGGCGTGATCCCATCGAATGAAAACCGTGGTTACGTGCTGCGCCGTATCATTCGTCGCGCCATTCGTCACGGCAACATGCTGGGCGCGAAAGACACCTTCTTCTATAAGCTGGTGGGTCCACTGGTTAGCGTCATGGGCGCAGCGGGTGAAGAGCTTAAACGCCAGCAGGCGCAGGTTGAGCAGGTTCTGAAAACCGAAGAAGAGCAGTTTGCCCGTACGCTGGAGCGTGGTCTGGCTCTGCTGGACGACGAGCTGTCGAAGCTGAAAGGCGACACGCTGGATGGCGAAACGGCTTTCCGTCTGTATGACACCTATGGCTTCCCGGTTGACCTGACGGCGGACGTTTGCCGTGAGCGCAACATCAAAGTTGACGAAGCAGGCTTTGAAGCAGCAATGGAAGAGCAGCGCCGTCGCGCGCGTGAGTCCAGCGGCTTTGGTGCCGATTACAACGCAATGATCCGCGTTGATGGCAGCAGCGAGTTCGAAGGTTATGAGCACCTGGAAACCAACGGTACAGTGACTGCCCTGTTTGTTGACGGCAAAGCCGTGGACAGCATCAGCGCGGGCCAGACTGCTGTTGTGGTTCTGGATAAGACACCGTTCTACGCAGAATCGGGCGGTCAGGTTGGCGATAAAGGCGAGCTGAAAGGCAATGGCTTCAGCTTTGCGGTCAGCGACACGCAGAAATACGGTCAGGCAATTGGTCACCAGGGCACGCTGGCATCCGGCGAACTGAAAGTGGGCGAGGGCGTACAGGCTGTCGTTGACGAAGCGCGCCGCGAACGTATTCGTCTGAACCACTCCGCGACGCACCTGATGCACGCCGCGTTGCGCCAGATTCTGGGCACGCACGTTGCGCAGAAAGGCTCGCTGGTGAATGACAAAGTGCTGCGTTTCGACTTCTCGCATTTTGAAGCGATGAAACCGTCTGAAATCCGTGCGGTGGAAGATCTGGTCAACGCTCAGATCCGCCGTAACCTGCCTGTCGAAACCAACATCATGGATCTCGAAGCGGCAAAAGATAAAGGCGCGATGGCTCTGTTCGGCGAGAAGTATGACGAACGTGTACGCGTGCTCAGCATGGGTGATTTCTCCACCGAACTGTGTGGCGGTACGCACGCCAGCCGTACGGGCGACATCGGTCTGTTCCGCATCCTGTCCGAATCCGGAACCGCGGCAGGCGTTCGCCGTATCGAAGCGGTTACCGGTGAAGGCGCAATTGCCAGCCTGCATGCTGAGAGCGATCAGCTGCACGATATCGCACAGCTGCTGAAAGGCGACAGCCAGAACCTGGGCGAGAAAGTGCGCAGCGTGATGGAACGCACCCGTCTGCTGGAAAAAGAGCTGCAGCAGCTGAAAGAACAGGCTGCGGTTGCTGAGAGCGCAAACCTCTCCAGCAAAGCGGTTGAAATTAAAGGCGTTAAGCTGCTGGTCAGCGAACTGGCAGGCGTTGAGCCAAAAATGCTTCGTACCATGGTCGACGATCTGAAGAACCAGCTCGGTTCAACGGTTATCGTTCTGGCAACGGTAGCAGAAGGTAAGGTTTCTCTGATTGCGGGCGTATCGAAGGACGTGAGCGACCGTGTTAAAGCAGGGGAACTGATTGGTATGGTCGCTCAGCAAGTGGGCGGCAAAGGTGGCGGTCGTCCAGACATGGCGCAAGCCGGTGGTACGGACGCAGCAGCCCTCCCGGCAGCACTGGCCAGTGTAGAAAGCTGGGTAAATTCGAAACTGTAATAATTACAAAGCGTACACAGACGCCATAACGACATCGTTATGGCGTACTGCGCTCTACGCTATCGATAATGATAAAGTCAGGTTGAGTTTGTGTATATCGGCTAAACTTACGTTTAACAGATTGTGATGCCGTGACTGCCTACACATTACGTGTTTGTCATCGCTTACTTTTTGGCGTTATATGATGGATAATGCCGGGATACAAGAGACCCGACTCTTTTAATCTTTCAAGGAGCAAAGAATGCTGATTCTGACTCGTCGAGTTGGTGAGACCCTCATGATTGGGGATGAGGTCACCGTGACAGTTTTAGGGGTAAAGGGTAACCAGGTTCGTATTGGTGTTAACGCCCCTAAAGAAGTCTCTGTTCATCGTGAAGAGATCTACCAGCGTATCCAGGCTGAAAAATCCCAGCAGTCCAGTTACTGATATTATCGCGTCTCGCTGTCTGGCGAGACGCAACCCTCCTGTCATTCTCCTCTCTTAAAGTTACCGTTCTGTTTCGATTGCTCTGTTTTTGACCACTCTCATATCGTTTACCTGGGCAAAATCCATCTTTCTGGATGTAGAAGAGTGCGGAAAGGAGCGCAAAATCCGTTTATAAAACACCCTCTTTGCGGGTTTTACATGCGAATTGCCTGTGATTTGTGCAAACGATAAAAGCTTGTGGAAAATTGTTTGACTTATAAGTCCCAGAAAGTAATATATGCGCCACGCAGCGACGAGAAGCTCTTAACGAGTTACTCGAAGCACTCGAAAGAGGCGTTGTGTGGTGAGGTGGCCGAGAGGCTGAAGGCGCTCCCCTGCTAAGGGAGTATGCGGTCAAAAGCTGCATCCGGGGTTCGAATCCCCGCCTCACCGCCATTTTGCATCCGTAGCTCAGCTGGATAGAGTACTCGGCTACGAACCGAGCGGTCGGAGGTTCGAATCCTCCCGGATGCACCATCTATTACTTCATATTGCTTTAGAAGTGATATGAATATCGAGCAGTACAGTAGTAAATCCCGATGCATCCGTAGCTCAGCTGGATAGAGTACTCGGCTACGAACCGAGCGGTCGGAGGTTCGAATCCTCCCGGATGCACCATATTCTCCGAGATAACAGCGACGCTGTTGTTTCAAGGTCTGCGAGTTAATCGCAAGCACCAGGGAGGATAACGCTGCTTTAGCAGCGGCCCGAAGGGCGAGGCGCAGCCGAGTAATCCTCCCGGATGCACCATCTATTACTTCATATTGCTTTAGAAGTGATATGAATACCAGGCAGTACAGTAGTAAATCCTGATGCATCCGTAGCTCAGCTGGATAGAGTACTCGGCTACGAACCGAGCGGTCGGAGGTTCGAATCCTCCCGGATGCACCATCTATTACCTCATATTGCTTTAGAAGTGATATGAATACCAGGCAGTACAGTAGTAAATCCTGATGCATCCGTAGCTCAGCTGGATAGAGTACTCGGCTACGAACCGAGCGGTCGGAGGTTCGAATCCTCCCGGATGCACCATTCTTTCGATATCCCCTTTGTAGTTTATTTCTTCAGCACTCCCAATCTAATGCCCGCCTTAAGCAGCGACAAAACGCCTTGTTTACGTTAAAGTAACGCTTTGTAATCCTTTCGCGAGAGCACGATGTACGCACAGTATGACGGTTTGATTTTCGATATGGATGGCACCATCCTGGACACCGAGCCAACGCATCGTAAAGCCTGGACAGACGTTCTGGGCAGGTACGGTATGCGTTTTGACTTGCAGGCGATGATTGCCCTCAACGGATCTCCAACCTGGCGTATTGCTCAGGCCGTGATTGAACTGAATCAGGCCGATCTCGATCCCCACCAGCTCGCGCGTGAAAAAACCGATGCGGTTAAAGCCATGCTGTTAGACACCGTACGTCCTTTACCTTTAATTGAAGTAGTAAAGGAGTGGCACGGGCGTCGTCCCATGTCTGTCGGCACGGGCAGTGAAAGCGCTATTGCCGAGGCTCTGCTCAATCATCTTGGGCTGCGCCACTATTTTTCTGCCGTGGTCGCGGCCGATCATGTTAAAAACCATAAGCCTGCTCCAGACACCTTCCTGCTTTGCGCAGAGCGCATGGGTGTGTCACCTGCGAAGTGCGTCGTGTTTGAAGATGCCGATTTCGGTATTCAGGCAGCACGGGATGCCGGTATGGCCGCGGTGGATGTTCGCTTACTGTGAGTGACGCGCTGTCACTTGCTTCATTATTCGCCAGCAGTTTTTTAAGCGCCACGATCCTGCCCGGAAACTCGGAAGTGGTGTTGGTGGCGATGCTCTTGTCCGGCGTCAGTCAGCCCTGGCTACTCGTGTTAATAGCAACAATGGGTAATAGCCTTGGAGGCCTGACTAACGTTATTCTTGGACGATTCTTTCCGCTACGCAAAACGTCGCGCTGGCAGGAAAAGGCAGTCGGCTGGCTAAAACGCTATGGCGCTGCCACGCTTTTATTAAGCTGGATGCCGGTAATCGGTGATTTATTGTGCCTGCTGGCGGGATGGATGCGCATCTCCTGGGGGCCCGTGCTCTTTTTTTTATGCCTTGGCAAGGCGTTGCGCTACATTCTTGTAGCCGTTGCAACTTTGCAGGGTATGACGTGGTGGCACTAATTGGACTGTTTGTGACCAGAAACCATTACAATTATGCTAAATAAAATGATTTTGACAGGCGGGAGGTCGAATTGATCCCGGACGTATCACAGGCACTGGCCTGGCTGGAAAACCACCCTCAGGCTCTGAAGGGTATTCAGCGCGGTCTTGAGCGCGAAACGCTGCGCGTAAACGCAGATGGCAGTCTTGCAACGACGGGTCATCCGCAGGCGTTAGGTTCGGCGCTGACCCATAAATGGATCACCACTGATTTCGCCGAAGCGCTGCTTGAGTTCATTACGCCGGTAGACGGCGAAATTGACCACATGCTGAAAATCATGCGTGACATTCACCGCTACAGCGCCCGCAATCTGGGTGATGAGCGGATGTGGCCGCTGAGCATGCCTTGCTATATCGAGCAAGGACAGGAGATTGAACTGGCGCAGTATGGCACGTCCAATATTGGCCGTATGAAAACGCTCTATCGCGAAGGGTTAAAAAATCGCTATGGCGCGCTGATGCAGACGATTTCTGGCGTGCACTATAACTTCTCCCTGCCGATGGCATTCTGGCAGGCGAAATGCGGCGAAACGGATAAAGAAGCGATCTCGGCAGGCTATTTCCGTCTGATCCGTAACTACTATCGCTTTGGCTGGGTCATTCCGTATCTGTTTGGCGCTTCCCCGGCGATTTGCTCCTCTTTCCTGCAGGGCAAACCGACCACGCTGCCGTTTGAGAAGACCGAATGCGGCATGTATTACCTGCCGTACGCCACCTCCTTACGCCTCAGTGACCTGGGTTATACCAATAAGTCGCAAAGCAATCTCGGAATTACGTTTAACGATCTGCACGAGTATGTGGCAGGATTGAAGCGGGCGATCAAAACGCCGTCGGAAGCCTACGAAGAGATCGGTCTCGAAAAAGACGGTAAGCGCCTGCAAATCAACAGTAACGTTTTACAGATTGAGAACGAGCTGTACGCCCCTATCCGTCCGAAACGCGTCACGCGCAGCGGCGAAACGCCGTCGGATGCGTTAAAGCGCGGCGGGATCGAGTACATCGAAGTCCGCTCTTTGGATATCAACCCGTTCTCGCCGATTGGCGTGGATGAGCAGCAGGTACGCTTCCTTGATCTGTTTATGGTCTGGTGCGTGCTGGCGGATGCGCCGGAAATGAGTTCTGACGAACTGCTTTGCACCCGCACTAACTGGAACCGGGTGATCCTCGAAGGGCGCAAGCCTGGCCTGACGCTCGGCATGGGTTGCCAGACGGCACAGTTCCCGCTGCAGCAGGTGGGTAAAGATCTGTTCCGCGATCTTAAACGTGTCGCCCACACGCTCGATAGCGTCTACGGTGGTGATGAATATCAGCAAGTGTGCGATCGGCTGGTGGAGAGTTTCGACAATCCTGAACTGACATTCTCGGCACGCATTCTGCGTTCTATGATTGATCAGGGCATCGGCGGTACCGGACGTGCGCTGTCGGCGGAGTATCGCGATATGCTGCGTCAGGAGCCGCTGGAAGTGTTAAGCGAAGCAGATTTTGCTGCCGAACGCGAGGCGTCGTTGGTGCGTCAGAGTGAGATTGAGGCGGCGGATACCGAGTCGTTTGCTGAGTATCTGGCGAAACAGGCCTGACAGAAAAGAAAAAGGCCACATCGCTGTGGCCAAAATAACATCTCTGAAGAACAGGGATGATGATAACAAATGCGCGTCTTTCATATACTCAGACTCGCATTGAACAGAAGAGTTCATTATTTTTAAAAAATAATCACTATCGGAGGTGACGTATGCCGTTATTAGATAGCTTTACTGTCGACCATACCCGTATGGAAGCACCTGCTGTACGCGTTGCGAAGACCATGCATACCCCGCACGGCGACACGATCACCGTTTTCGACCTGCGTTTCTGCGTACCAAATAAAGAAGTGATGCCGGAGAAAGGCATTCACACCCTCGAGCACCTGTTCGCCGGCTTCATGCGCGATCACCTGAACGGGAACGGCGTTGAGATCATCGATATCTCTCCAATGGGCTGCCGTACCGGTTTCTATATGAGCCTGATTGGTGTGCCTGAAGAGACGCGTGTGGCCGATGCCTGGAAAGCGGCTATGGCTGACGTGCTGAAAGTAAAAGAGCAGAACCAGATCCCGGAGCTGAACGTTTACCAGTGCGGGACGTATCAGATGCACTCTCTGGAAGAAGCCCAGGATATCGCCCGTCATATTCTTGAGCGTGACGTTCGCGTCAACAGCAACGAAGCGCTGGCGCTGCCTAAAGAAAAGCTGCAAGAGTTACACATCTAGCGCTTAAGCTCCGTACCCTCTCTCTGCAGAGGGTACATTGTCTACATTTTTATGTAACAACTCTCATCTAATAATTCCTTTATATTTTCTTAAAAATTTGTACTCGGTTGTGAATTCAGTCGTTTCTGATTATATTGCTTGCGGGGCATAACCGTGGATGATATATATTCATTCCGTGAAAGTATGCGCTTAATTCCCGATTGTTACTCATGTTGCAGGGGGGTTAATAGTATACTGCTATATCAGAATGAATCTTTCAGAGGGAAATATGAAATTTAATTATACTGGCACTGCTATCTTTTTATCCGCTCTTTTACTGGCCGGGTGCAGCGCTACATCATCAACGACCAAATCTGTCGCGAAGCCTATTTCTCAAGCCCCTGAGGCGCAGAAGCAGGAAGTCCAGTGCTATCAGGAGTTCACAGCATTACAGAAGCTGGATCCTGCAGCCTATGAAACTTTTCGTCAGCAATTCGATAATATTAACAAAAACTACAAAGTATATGAAGCAAATAAAAGTTTGATCGATTCAAATGCCTCTGAAGTCATGTTGACGGAAATAAACCGAAAACTTTCTTTAGTCTGTGTACGTGTTAAAAATTCTGTATATACCAACATGATGCAACGTGCGAATGAAATGAACAAAATATGAAAAAATACTTTAGTGCAGCAATATGCTGCGGATTATTATTGTCGACAGGGAAGTCGTATTCTGCAGGCACCGATTTACTGGATCAGTTGAATAGAGAAAAAATCATCGGCAACGATTCAGTAAATCCTTTTATTGCTCCTGAAGTAACGTCCTCCCAATCAAAAATCTCTTCATCAGTGGCCACCGCGGTGCAGCAGAAAGCGAAGCCTGCGCGCGCCCCTGAGACCCACTCTAGTAAGGCTGTCTTACAAGATACCCAGCGTCTGCGCAAGGCGCAGGAAAAACTCACTCTCCTGAGTAATCAATTACAAAATGCTAACAATAAAATAACTGAACTTACTCAGGAATTAGCTGACGTTCAAAATAAAAAAGCAGCACTTGAAAGAGCGGCAGTAGTAGAAAAAAGCGATATTGCGCTTAAAGAAAAGAAGCTGGTAAACAATGAAAGTATGCCAGTTGCCAGCGCTCAACAAATAGCGCTGGATAGCCTTTTGGCGACGCTAAAAATATCTAACAGCGATTTTAAACAGAAAAATGCTGAACTATTAGCGCAGCTAAACCATTCAACGGCCCGAAGCGAAGAGCTAAATAAACAGCTTGCCGCGGTTCAGTCGCAGAAAACAAAGCTTGAAGCTCAACTTAACGTGCTGGCGTCCTCCAGCACGGGCGACAAGCAAAAAAGTAGCGAACTGATCGGGCAATTGAATAAATCACTAGCCCGGAGCAATGAGCTAGACAAACAGCTTGTTGACGCGCTGGCACAGAAAAAAATGCTGGCAGAGCGGCTTGCCGCACTGGAATCAAGCAGCGGCGACGACAAGAAGAAAAGCGCAGAGATAGCCGGACAGCTGAGCAAAGCCACCGCCCGCAGCGACGAGCTGAGCAAGCAGCTTGCCGATCTGCAGGGTCAGAAGAAGACCCTGGAAGAGCAGCTGACGGCCCTGAAAAACAGCAGCACCGGGGACAAACAAAAAAGCGCGCAGATGGCGGAGCAGCTGAACAAGGCCAGCGAGGAAAGTGCGGCGCTGCTTAAGGAGCTTGCCGAGCTCAAACTGCAGAAAAAGGATCAGGAGCAGCAGCTGGCGACCCTGATGAGCAGCAGCGGCGACGACAAGAAGAAAAGCGCAGAGATAGCCGGACAGCTGAGCAAAGCCACCGCCCGCAGCGATGAACTGAGCAAACAGCTTGCCGATCTACAGGGGCAGAAGAAAACCCTGGAAGAGCAGCTGACGGCCCTGAAAAACAGCAGCACCGGGGACAAACAAAAAAGCGCGCAGATGGCGGAGCAGCTGAGCAAAGCCACCGCCCGCAGTGATGAGCTGAGCAAGCAGCTTGCCGATCTGCAGGGGCAGAAGAAGACCCTGGAAGAACAGCTGACGGCCCTGAAAAACAGCAGCGCCGGGGACAAACAAAAAAGCGCGCAGATGGCGGAGCAGCTGAGCAAAGCCACCGCCCGCAGCGATGAACTGAGCAAACAGCTTGCCGATCTGCAGGGGCAGAAGAAGGCCCTGGAAGAGCAGCTGACGGCCCTGAAAAACAGCAGCACCGGCGACAAGCAAAAAAGCGCGCAGATGGCGGAGCAGCTGAACAGGGCCAGCGAGCAAAGCGCGGCGCTGCTTAAGGAGCTTGCTGAACTCAAATTGCAGAAAAAGGATCAGGAGCAGCAGCTGGCGACCCTGATGAGCAGCAGCGGCGACGACAAGAAGAAAAGCGCAGAGATAGCCGGGCAGCTGAGCAAAGCCACCGCCCGCAGCGATGCGCTGAGCAAGCAGCTTGCCGATCTGCAGGGGCAGAAGAAGGCCCTGGAAGATCAGCTGACGGCCCTGAAAAACAGCAGTGCCCAGGCGACCAGTACAGCGAAAGAGCTCGATGCCTTAAAATCACAGCTTTCGACGGTGAATCTGCAAAAAGTCACGGCGGAAACCCGCTTAGCCGAACTGGAAAAACAGTTAAATACCGAAAAGACCCGGTCTGAGCTTGCGCTTAATCAGCTTGAGGATGCCAAAAATGTCATCTCCTCGCAGGCGTCGCTGCTGACCGTGCAGAAGAGCAGTGCCGGAAGTGAAAAAGAGAAGTTGCTTAAAGAGCTGACCGATCTCCAGACACAGAAGAAAGCCCTGGATGCGCAACTGGCCTCACTGAAAGACGCCAGTGCAAAAAACGCGACGCTCGACAAAGAGCTGACCGACTTGCAGACGCAGAAAAAAGCCCTGGATAGTCAGCTGGCTACGCTGAAAGCGGTCAATGAGAAGAGTGCTGCGCAGGCCAAAGAGCTGACTAACCTGCAGATGCAGAAGAAAGCGCTGGAAACAGAGCTGGCCGCGCTGAAAGAGACTCAGCAGAAAAACGCCGCACTGACCAAAGAACTGGCCGATCTGCAAACCCAGAAGGAAGCGCTGAATACTCAGCTCGCCACGCTCAAAACCAGCAGTGACAAGAGCACCGGCGCAGTGAAAGAGGTCGATGCCTTAAAAGCCCAGCTGGCGGCGTTAAATGTGCAAAAAGCCACCCTGGAAACACGGATGGCCGAGCAGGAGAAGCTGCTTAAAAGCGAGAAGTTGAAAATCGATATCGCCCAGAGTCAGCTTGAAGACGCCAAAAAAGTCATGGCTTCCCAGGAATCTCTTCTGGCGCTTCAGAAAAATAACGCGAGTAGCGAAAAAGACAAAATTGGTGCGTTGGCTACCCAGTTGGCAACCGCCGGAAAAGAGGCTGAAGAGCTGAAGAAACAGCTGACCCTGCTTCAGACGCAAAAAGTCGCGCTTGAAGAGCAGCAGAAAACGCAAAATGCCTCTCTGGCAACACTGACGGCCGAAAACCAGAAGCTGAAGGAGAGTCAGGCTGTATCTGCAAAAACGGCTGTTGAATCACCGAAAATGAAGATCGATAAGGCTGCGGCAAAAGATACCCTTACCAGCTATGCCATTGGCACCTGGTATGGCGATGCGGCAGGGCGTGAGAAGAGCAAGCTAGAGGAGCTGAATAAAAAGCTCGATCTTAATGCCTTTATGCAGGGCTTTAACGATAAGGTGAACAATAAGCTCCAGCTGGCGCCAGCCGCGCTTTCGAAGGAGCTTGCCGGGCTGGACCAGGTACAGAAAAAGCAGTTTGTCACGTTGCAAAGCGAAAACGAAAAGAAGAGCAGAGCGATTATGGCTAAAGCGGCGAATGAGAAAGGCGCGAAAAGACTGCCTGACGGTGCCGTCTACAGAATCCTGCAACAAGGCGAGGCACCGCTGATCAACAGTCAGAATGAAATTATCACCGAGATTGATGAAGTGCTCGGCACCGGTAAGGTCATGTCCAGTAAAGAAGTCCGCGCCAGCCGGGTCAAAGATTTGCCGCCGCTGTTCCAGACGGTAGTGAAAAAGCTGGGGCTGGGAGGGGAGGTCAAAATGCATATTCCGGCGAAGCAGGCTTACGGTGAAGCGGGTGTTCCAGGCTTTGTGCCCCCAGGTACGGTCTCGATCATTACGATTAAAATTATCGGTATCAAGTAATCTATATCACGACCATAAAAAAACGGATCTGCATGCAGATCCGTTTTTCTTTTCAGGTGTTAGTGCGCGCCGCCGCCTCCGCCCCCCGCCCCAAACGGCGGTTTGGCGAACCAGATTAGCCCCAGCAGCACAATGAATACCCCGGCCGATAACCAGAAAATCTCGTTGGCGGAGATAATCAGCCCCTGCGCGGTGATCTGCTGCGCTATCCAGCCGGATGCCTGCTGCTCGGTCATGCCCATTCCCTGCAGCTGGCTGTAAACCTCCTGCGCCTGGGGATTGAACACGTTCACTGACTCGGTCAGCTGCGCATGGTGCAGCGACTCCCGGTTGGTCCACATGGTGGTGGTCATCGAGGTGCCAATGGAGCCCGCCAGCGTACGCATAAAGTTCGACAGGCTGGACGCCGCCGCCATCCTTTCCGGCGGCAGGCCGGAGAGGGTAATGGTGGTGAGTGGCATAAAGAAGCAGGCCACCGCAAAGCCCTGAATGAACTGCGGCCACGCCGATGCACCAAAGTCCATGCCTGGCTCAAAGGTATAGGCGCGCCAGTAGAAGCACACCGCATACATGATGAAGCTGAAGGTCACCAGCCGACGCATATCGAGCTTATGGGCAAAGCGGCCGATAATTGGCGAGAGCAGGACCGGGATCACCCCGACCGGTGCAGACGCCAGCCCCGCCCAGGTGGCGGTATAGCCATATACCTCCTGCAACAGCTGCGGCAGCAGAACAATCGCGCCGAAGTAGAGCATGTAGGCAAGGCTAATACACAAACACCCTATGGTGAAGTTGCGCGACTTAAACAGCGATAAATCGACTATCGGATTATCGTCCGTCAGCTCCCAGACGATCAGGAAGCTGAGCGCCACCACCGCCACGACTGTCAGAACGATGATCTCCTGCGAGGCGAACCAGTCCAGCTCTTTCCCGCGGTCGAGCATAATCTGCAGGCTGCCGATGCCCAGCACCAGCAGCGCCAGGCCGACGCCATCAATTCGCCGTTGTTCGGTGCGGGTTTCGCGGCCGCGCAGCGACTGCAGGGTCAGCAACACCACCACCGCGCCAATCGGCACGTTGATGAAGAAGATCCAGCCCCAGTGATAGTTATCGCTGATGTAGCCGCCCAGAATCGGGCCGCAGATCGGCGCGACAATCACCGTCATCGACCACAGCGCCAGCGCGACAGAGCGCTTGGCTGGCGGATAGTTGTTGAGGAGCAGACTTTGCGACAGCGGGATAAGCGGCCCGGCGACAATCCCCTGGATCACGCGGAAGAAGATCAGCATGGTGAGGCTACTGGAAACACCACACGCCCAGGAGGCCAGCACGAAGGCGATCGTTGACCAGAGGAACAGCTTCACTTCCCCGACGCGCTTTGCCAGCCAGCCGGTAATTGGAATGGAGATGGCGTTCGCCACCCCGAACGAGGTGATCACCCAGGTCCCCTGGCTCAGGGATGAGCCAAGGTTCCCGGCGATAGTCGGGATCGCCACGTTCGCGATGGTGGAGTCCAGCACCTGCATGAATGTCGCCAGCGAAAGCGCAATGGTCATGATGACCAGTTGCGCCCCTTCCAACGGTTTTTGCGGTTTTTGCTGTTGCATAACGCTCACCTTCGGATTAACCGGCGTTCGCCTTCACGATGTCATCGATCAGCTTATTCACCGGCTCAAGGCTGATCTCGCGGGCATTACTTTCGTAAGCCGGGTTCGAACGCGCCTGGTTTGCCAGCATCTGGCCGTCACGGTTGGCAGTGTCGACTGTGACCAGCGTGGAGAGACCAATACGCAGCGGATGATCCGCCAGCTGCTTCTCATCCAGCTCGATACGGACCGGCAGACGCTGAACCACTTTGATCCAGTTCCCGGTGGCGTTCTGCGCAGGCAGCAGGGAGAAGGCGCTGCCGGTACCCATATCCAGCCCAACAACTTTACCTGTGTACTTCACGTCGTCGCCGTAGATATCACTGACGACCGTTGCGGTCTGGCCGATACGCATATGCGCCAACTGCGTCTCTTTGAAGTTAGCATCCACCCACAGATTGGTGGCCGGCACTACCGCCATCAGCGGGGTTGAGGAGGTGATCTGGGCGCCAGGCTGTACGGCACGACGGGAAACGTAGCCGGTCATCGGGCTGACGATTTTGGTTCGCTGCAGCGCCAGCCAGGCGTTGCGCACTTCCGTCGCCGCCTGTTTCACCGCCGGTTGTTGATCGAGGGTCGTATTCAGCACCATCGCCTGGTTGGCGTTGTATTGCTGAAGGGCCACATCCAGCTGGGCCTGCGCGCTGGCAACGGCATCACGGGCGTGTTGCAGCTCTTCACGGCCAATCAGGTTGGCACTGCCCAGTGGAACGCGACGGTTAAGATCGCTCTGGGCCTGCGCCAGGGCGGTTTTCTGCACGTCGATACTGGCTTGCAGCTGTTTGCTGTTGATCATCAGCTGACGGGTCTGACGCACGCTTGACGCCAGCTCAGTCTGCGCTTTTTCAAACGCCTGCTGGGCATCGGTCGGATCCAGCGTTACCAGCACGTCGCCTTTTTTCACAAAGTCGGTATTGTCAGCCCAGACTTTCGTCACGCTGCCCGACACCTGCGCCATAATCTGAACCTGGTTCCCTGCCACGTACGCGTCATCCGTCTCTTCACTATGACGCAGTACTAAAAACCAATAGATCCCATATGCCACGGCAATGATAATAAAGAGCAAGGTCAGCAGAATAAGGGCGCGCTTGCGCTTGCCTTTCTTGTTGACCGGTTGCTGCGGGGTTGTGTTCTCCGCATTTGCGCTCATGTTTTTCTCCACGATCTTATTATTTCACATCGGCTGAGCCGACCTGTTATCAGAAAGGCCAGCAGTATGACGTGCTGGCCTGACGGTTTTCTTATTAATCTGGATTTTTGGAGCGTGTCGTCGCGTTAGCGCAGCGCCTCAAGAACAGCGCCATCTTCATCCATCTGATCCAGACGGGTGAGCAGCTTGCGGGTGATATGCTCGAGCTGATCTTTCTCGGCGCCGGTTAAAGACGACCAGAGTTGATGCAGGCAATTGTGCTGAGGTGGAAGCACCTCGCGCAGGAATTCGTGACCTTTGTCGGTCAGTTGCAGGTGCAGACAACGGCGGTCGTTGTCGCTTTCGCGGCGTTCAATCCAGCCACGTTTCTCCAGCTCATCGGCAATACGGGTGGCATTCGTACGGGACGAACCCAGCGCGCAGCTTAGCTCGGAGGGCTGAATGCTGTGATTTTCCTGAGACTCCAGCGTAATCAACGCCATAAACAACGTCTCGTTAATCCCTTGAGCTTTCAGCATTTTATTGCGATTTTCCAGCAGCTTACCCTGCATGTGCATGCAGAGACGCGTTAACAGGATCTCCTGATAAGGGAAATCTGCATAGCGACTGGCGCGAAACTTAAGCATTTGTTCAATGGGCGTAAACGAACTATCCATTTGGGCATAACCTCATTAATTACAGCCGATATAGTAACGACAGTGACAAATAATGTAAATGAATTATTTGCGCGGCTAAAATCCACGCGACAAATTTCACTGTCATCAAGAGCCGGGTTGATCCGTGACCCGGTAAGCACAGAAAAGAGGGGAGGGCACTGGCAAAACGGGGATGGGTCTTCGGGCGTATGCTATTCATGCGGTATTCTAATATATTACCCACACAAAAATTTCCGATATAAATGATTCCGTACCTTAACAGACTGAGGGGCTCCTTAACACCCTGAGGAGCCCCAAACTTATGTAAACCTTATTGAATGGCTTCCTGACGGTGGTAGCCGCGCCACCACACCAGCAGATTAAGCACCGCCATCACCGCACCCACGGCACACACGCCCATCCAGCCGGCATGCTGCCACGCCGAGGCCGAGATAAGCGACCCGGCCGCACCGCCGATAAAGTAGCTGGTCATGTACCCGGCCGTCAGGCGGTTACGGGCGTCCGGCTTGACGCGGTAAATCACGGTCTGGTTTGTAATATGCACCCCCTGGACGGTGAGATCGAGCACCAGAATGCCGACAATCAGCGCCAGCACCGAGACATGCCCGTACCAGATTGCCGCCCAGGAGAGCAGCAGCATTACCAGCCCGACGGTGGTGGTCAGATGCGATTTACCTTTATCCGCCAGCCCACCCGCAGGACGTGCGCCCAGCGCGCCGGCAGCGCCGGCCAGACCAAACAGGCCGATCATGCCTTCGGAATAGTTAAACGGCGGTGAGGCCAGCAGGAAGGCCATCGAGGTCCAGAGAATGCTGAAGTTCGCGAAGGTGAAGCAGCCCAGCAGCGCCCGGGTGCGCAGCAGTTTATCTTTAATAAACAGGCTGAACACGGATCCCAGCAGCTGCGGATAGTTGAGATGGGTCTCCGACTTCACCTTCGGCAGGCCGCGCCACAGCGCCAGCGCCATCACCACCATCAGCACTGAGGCTACCCAGTAAACGGTACGCCAGCCGCCGATGCCCGCCAGTAAACCCGCGACGGTACGCGCCAGTAAAATCCCCAGCAGCAGGCCGCTCATAATGGTACCCACAACTTTACCGCGTTTCTCCGGCGAGGCGAGGGTGGCGGCGAGCGGCACCAGAATCTGCGCGACAACCGAGAACAGGCCGGTCAGGGCCGTACCCAGGATCATCATGCTCAGCGACTGGCTGGAGGCGGTGATCAGCATCCCGCCCGCGGCCAGCAGAGTCATGGAGACAATCATCGCCCGACGTTCGAACATATCCCCCAGCGGCACAAGGAACAGCAGGCCAACGGCATACCCCAGCTGAGCGGCGGTGACGATAAAACCGGCCGAGCTTGCGGTGAGCGAGAAGTTGCGGGCGATGGTTTCCAGAAGGGGTTGAGCGTAATAGTTACTGGCGACCGTCAGACCGGTTGCCACTGACATCAGCAGAATAAGTGCGGGGCTAAGCCCTTGAGTTGTTTTTGTCATTGGTTTTCGAAAACATGAGTTAAGTGATTATTTTTTCGTAAACCATAATAACGGATGAATGCTGGAGGCGGGGAGTTGTTAAGTGATGGATCGTGCGGTTTGAGCCCTCACCTTAACCCTCTCCCCAGAGGGGAGAGGGAAACGCGAGCACTTACTTCTGCGCGGCCAGCGCCTCATTTACCCACGCATCAAACTGCTGCTGGTGGGCTTTGATCCAGCCGTCAATATGACCCTGGACATCGGCCTCAGACGATTTGCCGGCATGCATCATCGCGTTCTGCGCGTTGATATCCGCCAGCGGCAGCTTCATGACCGAGAACAGCTTCGCCGCGGCCGGGTTTTTCTCCGCCCAGGCTTTGTTGGCCACGATGTGCATGGTGTTCACCGGGAAGCCGTAGTTCATGCCGTTCGGCAGTTTGGTGTCGATGTCCTTCTGCTCGCCCGGCAGGGAGGAGAACGGCACCTGCAGCCAGACCACATCTTTACCCGGCTTCAGCACATCGCTCACCCAGTATGGCGTCCAGGTGTAATAGATGACCGGTTTGCCCTCTTTAAAGCGGGCGATAGTGTCCGCCATCATCGCGGAGTAGTTGCCGTGGCTCACCTCCACCGTTTTTGCCAGGTCGAAGGCTTTGTTCTGGTGATTAATCACCGCTTCGCAGCCCCAGCCCGGCGAGCAGCCCATCATGTCGGCTTTGCCATCCCCGTTGGTATCAAACAGTTTCGCAATCTTAGGATCTTTCAGCTGTTCAATATTGGTGATGTGATACTGGTCGGCGGTTTTCTTGTCGATCAGGTAGCCCTGGGCCGCACCGGTGACAAAGGTCCCTTCGCGGTAGAACTTTTTGTCGCCGCCCGCGGCGCTGTACATGTCGTCATGCAGCGGCTGCCAGTTGACGGCGGTAAAGGTGGCATCGCCAGAGGCAATAGAGGTATAGCCCACGTTGTAATCCACTTCGCTGGGCTTATTGACCGTGTAGCCCAGCTTCTCCAGCGCCCGGCTGACCAGCCCGGTCTGGAAGGACTCTTCGGAGATGGTGCTCTGTACCGGTTGCACGGTAATGCCTTTGCCCGGCAGATCGGCTGCAAATGCGCTGGTGGAGGCAAGGGTGGCAAACGCTGTGGCAAAAATTACGCTATGTCGCATCGTTGTTCCTTATTTTGCTTTCGTGAAGGGGCGGGTGATTAACCCGACAGGGCCGGTGGTATACCAGCGACGGTTGCCGCGACTGCGTGAATCACGACCGACAGCCTGAGTCAGGCGGTCAAGGATAATGGCGAGGATCACGATCCCGACGCCGCCGACGGTTGCCAGCCCCATATCGAGACGGCCAATGCCGCGCAGAACCATCTGACCGAGACCGCCCACGGCGATCATCGAGGCGATGACCACCATCGACAGGGCCAGCATCAGGGTCTGGTTCACACCCGCCATAATGGTGGGCATCGCCAGCGGCAGCTGAACTTTAAACAGCATCTGGCGCGGGCTGGCGCCGAACGAGCGCGAGGCTTCGATAAGGTCCGCAGGCACCTGGTTGATGCCGAGAATGGTCAGACGCACAATCGGCGGCAGGGCGAAGATGATGGTGACCACCACGCCCGGCACGTTACCGATGCCGAACAGCATTACGATAGGCACCAGGTAGACAAACGCCGGCGTGGTCTGCATCGCATCCAGCAGCGGGCGGATAATTTTTGCCGCCCGCGGGCTGCGTGCCAGCCAGATCCCCATCGGCAGGCCAATCACCACGCAGAAGAGCAGGGCGGTCAGCACCAGCGCCAGGGTGATCATCGCCTGGGACCATGCCCCGATCGCGCCGATCAGGATCAGCGAAACCAGCGTCGCCACGCCCATCCCCGCACTGCCAAACTGCCAGGCAATCAGCGAGAACAGGACGATCGCCACCGGCGCAGGCATCCCCAGCATCAGCTGCTGGAAGCCATTGAGGATATAATCCACCGGGACGCGAATGCCCTGGAAGACCGGACGGAAGTGGGTCACCACCCAGTCGATCCCCTCCGTCACCCAGCTGTCGAGCGGGATCAGGGTCTTATGGAACGGATCCATAATATTGAAATGTTCCGGCGCAGGTGCAGGGGCGCTGGTCAGCCAGTCGGCCCCGCCGCCGTCAGCGGGTGCGGGAGTGGAAGTGCCCCACGCGTCTGCGGATTGTGCCGCGCTGTCCGCCGCTTCTGTGGTGCCCCACGGGTTAGATTGATCAGCCATTGTTTGCCCCCTCGCGATCTAAAGCCTGCAGCAACATGCGTTTTGAGATGATGCCGACGTACTGTTGTTCCTCTCCAACCACCGGTACCGCGCACGGCGCCTGGCCTACGTGGGAGAGCAACTCGCTGAGCGGCGTTTCGGCATCCACGGCAAGTGGCGCGTCGATTAACGCCGCATCGATTCCCAGATTTTCGCCAAGGGCGGTTTTCAGGGAGTCGATGGAGACAACGCCGACAAATTTATTGCCGCGTTCAACCAGATAACCGTATTCACGGTCTTCGTCCTGCAGCAGCTTCAGCGCCGAACGCGGGCCGAAACCTGGCGTTTTACGGATAATGCCGTTTGGCGTTCTGCGGGCAATATCTTTGGCGCTGAACACCTGGCTAATATCCACGCCGCGGAAGAAGGTGCGCACATAATCATTCGCCGGATTATTGAGAATTTCATCCGGGGTGCCTACCTGGACCACTTCGCCGTTTTGCATAATGGCAATACGATCGCCAATTCGCATGGCTTCATCGAGGTCATGGGAAATAAAGACAATGGTGCGCTGATGGCGGGACTGCAGTTTTACCAGCTCATCCTGCATCTCGGTACGAATTAATGGATCGAGGGCCGAGAAGGCTTCGTCCATTAATAATATATCGGGATTGATCGCTAATGCGCGGGCTAATCCCACGCGCTGACGCATACCGCCGGAGAGTTCATCCGGATAAGCGTGCGCGTAATTTTCCAGCCCGACCTGACGCAGCGCATCCAGCGCTTTTTCCTGGCGCTCATTGGCCGGGATACCCGCTAATTCCATACCGAAGGCGGTATTATTTAGCACCGTCATATGCGGCATCAAAGCGAACGACTGAAACACCATCGCGATCTTTTTCCTGCGCACCTCGCGGAGCTCGGCGTCCGATATTCTGGCGATATCAACGCCGTCAATCAGCACCTGTCCACGGGTGGGTTCAATCAGGCGATTGAGAAGGCGAACCATAGTGGATTTACCCGAGCCGGATAACCCCATGATGACGAAAATCTCGCCTTCTTCAATGGCCAGACTGGCGTCTTTAACGCCAAGCGACAGCCCGGTTTTTTCCAGAATTTGTTCTTTTGACAGACCTTTTTCAATATATTTGAAAGCCCTCTGCGGGTGCTCGCCAAATATTTTGTAGAGATTTTTCACTTCTAATTTAATTGCCATGCAATAGAGAATGTCCCGTTATTTATTTAAGTCGATAGAATTACCAGTAAAATAATAAGCAGGCCATACCCTAACATACTCAGAATCTGAGACAACCCTTGTGCCGCTTGTGGCACGAATTTTGCCGCGGTTTGAATGCAGAGACTATCGCTGAATTTCCCATGAGATAAGGGCTGAGCGGCAAATGCAATTTTTTAAGATTTTTATGACGCGGCCGGGGAATTTCGCCTGAATCACGAGGATTCAGGCGAATATGACCACAGAATTACAGCGTAGATCACAGAGGAATATTTGTCAGGAAATAACGCTAATATATCGTAAATAAATAACCGTAATATTCCGTTTAAAAATCCCAGTCTTCGTCTTCGGTCTCGACCGCTTTACCCATTACATAGGACGAGCCCGACCCCGAGAAAAAGTCGTGGTTTTCGTCGGCATTCGGCGAGAGGGCCGCAAGGATCGCCGGGTTCACCTGGGCCATTTCCGGCGGGAACAGCGCCTCGTAGCCGAGGTTCATCAGCGCCTTGTTGGCGTTGTAGCAGAGGAACGCCTTCACATCCTCCTCCCAGCCGGTTCCGGCATACAGCTCGTCGGTATAGCTAAGCTCGTTGTCGTACAGATCCATCAGCAGATCCAGCGCAAAACCCTTTAACGCCTCGCGTTCAGTTTCGCTGACTTTCTCTAAACCTTTCTGGTACTTATAGCCAATGTAGTAGCCATGTACCGCTTCATCGCGGATGATCAGCCGAATCAGGTCCGCGGTGTTGGTCAGCTTGCCCCGGCTGGACCAGTACATCGGCAGCCAGAAGCCGGAATAGAAGAGGAACGACTCCAGAAACACGCTGGCAATTTTCTTCTTCAGCGGTTCATCGGCGCGATAATGTTCCAGCACCCGCTGGGCTTTACGCTGCAATGCAACGCTCTCCTCGCTCCAGCGGTACGCGGCATCCACGTCTTTGGTCTGGCAGAGGGTCGAGAAGATCGAGCTATAGGAGCGGGCATGCACCGCCTCCATAAAGCTGATATTCGACATTACCGCCTCCTCATGCGGCGTCAGCGCGTCGGCGATAAGCGAAGGTGCGCCCACCGTATTCTGCACCGTGTCGAGCAACGTCAGGCCGGTAAAGACGCGGATGGTGAGCTGCTGTTCGGCGGGGCTTAACGTCTCCCATGCCGGAACGTCGTTCGACAGCGGCACCTTTTCCGGCAGCCAGAAGTTGCTCGTCAGGCGGTTCCACACCTCCAGATCCTTGTCATCTTCAATTTTGTTCCAGTTAACGGCGTGCACCCGTGACAGTTTCATGCTCTCTCCTTACAGCGCGCAGGACACGCAGCCTTCTGTTTCGGTGCCTTCCAGCGCAAGCTGGCGCAGGCGAATGTAGTACAGGGTCTTAATGCCTTTCTTCCAGGCGTAGATCTGCGCTTTGTTGATGTCGCGGGTGGTGGCGGTATCCGGGAAGAACAGCGTCAGCGACAGCCCCTGATCGACATGTTTTGTCGCCTCGGCGTAGGTATCGATAATTTTTTCCGGGCCAATATCATAGGCGTCCTGATACAGGGCCAGATTTTCATTCGTCATAAAGGGGGCAGGGTAGTAGACGCGCCCGGTTTTGCCCTCTTTGCGGATCTCAATCTTCGACACAATGGGGTGAATGCTCGAGGTCGCGTGGTTGATGTACGAGATCGATCCGGTCGGCGGTACCGCCTGCAGATTCTGGTTATAGATGCCGTAGCGCATCACGTCGTCGCGCAGCTGCTGCCACATCGCCCGTGTCGGCAGGCTGACCCCGGCGCGGGCAAACAGGGCGCGCACTTTTTCCGTTTTCGGCTGCCAGTCGTCACGAAGGTACGGGTTAAAATACTCTCCGCTGGCGTAACGCGACTGCTCAAAGCCCGCAAACCGCTGCCCCTTTTCGCGCGCCAGCATCATCGAGGTGTTCAGGGCATGCCAGGTGATGGTGTAGAAGTAGAGGTTGGTGAAGTCCAGCCCCTCCGGGCTGCCGTAGGCAATACCTTCCCGCGCCAGATAGCCGTGCAGGTTCATCTGCCCGAGTCCGATAGCGTGCGAGGCGGCATTCCCGGCCTCCACCGAGGGCACGCTGCGAATGTGGCTCATGTCCGACACCGCCGACAGGCCGCGCACCGCGGTTTCGACGGTGCGGCCAAAGTTCGGTGAGTCCATGGTATGGGCGATATTCAGCGAACCCAGATTGCAGGAGATATCGTGCCCGGTGCGGGCGTAGTCCAGGTTCTCGTCAAAGGTCGAGGGGCTGTTGACCTGCAAAATCTCCGAGCACAGGTTGCTCATGTTGATGCGCCCGGCAATCGGGTTGGCGCGGTTAACCGTGTCCTCGTACATGATGTAGGGATAGCCAGACTCAAACTGGATCTCGGCCAGCCGCTGGAAAAAGTCGCGGGCATTGAGGTACTTCTTACGGATCCGCGCATCTGCCACCATCTCGTCGTACAGCTCGCTTACCGCCACATCGCCAAACGGCTTGCCGTAGATACGCTCCACGTCATAAGGCGAAAACAGCGCCATATCGGCATTCTCTTTTGCCAGCCGGAAGGTAATATCCGGGATCACCACCCCCAGAGAGAGGGTTTTGATGCGAATTTTTTCGTCGGCGTTTTCCCGTTTGGTATCGAGGAAGCGCAAAATATCCGGGTGATGGGCGTGGAGATAGACCGCTCCCGCCCCCTGACGCGCCCCGAGCTGGTTGGCGTAGGAGAAGGCATCTTCCAGCATCTTCATCACCGGGATCACCCCGGAGGACTGGTTCTCGATGCGCTTGATGGGGGCGCCTGCTTCCCGCAGGTTCGAGAGTAAAAAGGCCACTCCGCCACCGCGTTTGGAGAGCTGCAGGGCGGCGTTCACCGCCCGGCCAATCGACTCCATGTTGTCTTCGATGCGCAGCAGGAAACAGGAGACCAGCTCTCCGCGCTGCGCCTTGCCGCAGTTGAGGAAGGTGGGCGTGGCGGGCTGAAAACGTCCGGCGAGCATCTCGTCCGTCAGCTGGCGGGCCAGGTTTTCATCTCCCTGCGCGAGGGTCAGGGCGACCATCACCACCCGATCCTCGAAGCTCTCAAGGTAGCGCTTGCCGTCGAACGTTTTCAGCGTATAGCTGGTGTAAAACTTCCACGCGCCAAGAAAGGTCTGGAAACGAAAACCGCTCGCGTGGGCGTGGTCAAACAGCCCCAGCACAAAGTCGCTGTCGAAGCGCGCCAGCACGCGGGGGTCGTAATAACCCTCGCTGAGCAGGTAGTCGAGACGCGCCTGCGGGCTGGCAAAGGTCACGCTGTTCGGGCGCACGTGGGCGTTAAAAAAGGCGTCCACCGCCTCATGATCCTTGCTGAACTGGATCTTCCCGTCTGCATCGTACAGGTTCAGCATGGCGTTCAGGGCATGGAAATCCTGTGAGCCCTGCATCACGCGTTCTGCGGTTGTCGTTGCCAAAATTCGTTTACTCCTTTACGCACGTTGTCGACGTCCTGCTGCGTCCCCATCAGCTCAAAGCGATAGAGGTACGGCACGCCGCACTTTTGTAAGATGACATCCCCGGCGCGGCAGAAGGCATCGCCGAAATTACGGTTGCCGGCGGCGATAACCCCGCGGATAAGCTGCCGGTTATGCGGGTCGTTGAGAAAGCGGATCGCCTGGCGCGGTACTGCCCCGGCGGTTCCGCCCCCGCCATAGCTCGGCACCACCAGAATAAAAGGCTCGTCCACCTGGATCCGCTCCCGCTCGTTCAGCGGAATACGCACGGCGGGCAGCCCGAGGCGCAGGATAAAGCGGTGCGTGTTTTCCGAGCTGCTGGAGAAGTAGACGAGCAGGCTCATGCCCGGACGGCCTGCGCAGGCTGCGGCAGACGATTAATCAGATCCGGGCGGAACCCTGACCAGCTGATTTCTCCGGCGATCACCACAGGAAGCTGGCGGAACCCCTGGTTACGCAGCGTCTCTGCCGCGTCCGGCTCCAGGTCAACATTCACCATTTCAAAGCTCACGCCGCGGCTCTCCATGGCGCGTTTGGTGGCATGGCACTGCACACAGTCGTTACGAGTGTAAATAATAATGCGCATGATTCGTATTTCCATCTAAGATAGTGGGCCGACGCGATTCAACGCGTCACCAGGAAACTGTCTTGCTAAAAGGAATACTAGATGTAGTTATCTAAACTTTCAACCACACAAGATATGGGAAAAATCAGAGGGGTTTACTGCCGGTGATGCGCTCAGCGGGAGAGGGGGAGTTTTGGGCTTAAAAAAGAAAAACCCCAACACCGCAGGGCATTGGGGTAGAAAGGAGCGGATTTGGGACGGGCGTTACTTACGCAGGGCCAGCAGCGCACCGATAAAGATCCCGACGGCCGCAACGCTACCTACAGCAC
This sequence comes from Leclercia adecarboxylata, assembly GCF_023639785.1. Taxonomy (NCBI): domain Bacteria; kingdom Pseudomonadati; phylum Pseudomonadota; class Gammaproteobacteria; order Enterobacterales; family Enterobacteriaceae; genus Leclercia; species Leclercia adecarboxylata. Next base: position 3,652,486 of record NZ_CP098325.1, on the reverse strand, counting down.
ACATCGGGCGTTCACGGATAAAGGTGTTGGCACAGCCGATGGCGTCGCAGGCAGCCTGCTTGCCGGTAGAGCGTCCCTGAAGGCGCGCACGGGTTTCACGCAGTAAGGATTTGGCCTTACGTCTGGCGTCGTCCGCTTCGCCCTTCGCATCCGATCCCCAGGATTTCAAAACGCTTTCCAGCGAATCCGCTAATTTCCTGACATCGTCATGGATATCCTGAACATTGTCGTCAACGTCATTTCGGTTTGATCGGCTAAACATAGAGTTCTCCCTTGTATTTGCGGTAATTAACAGTTTAGACCACCTTTTTAATATCTGAAGCCGGTCACGGCTTATCAGGCCGTTTATGGAATTTTCTGAAAGCACTGCTAATGCTGAATACGGTAAGGTTGCCCGGCAGGAAATGATAACGAGGAAAGAATATGTATTTACGACCCGATGAGGTTGCGCGCGAACTTGAAAAAGCGGGATTTACCGTGGATGTGGTAACACAAAAAGCATACGGTTATCGTCGTGGCGATAATTATGTTTATGTGAACCGGGAAGCCCGCATGGGGCGCACTGCGCTGATCATTCATCCGACGTTGAAAGAGAGAAGTCTTTCCTTCGCGGAGCCTGCTTCAGAGATGAAAACCAGCGACCATTACCAGCAATTCCCGCTCTATTTAGGGGGAAATAATCAGGAACATTATGGTATTCCGCATGGATTCAGTTCCCGCATGGCGCTGGAACGCTTTCTCAAAGGCCTGTTTGGCGACTCGCAATAACGACGCGACTGGCTTTCGCCAGTCGCCGTGCCTTATGCCTTGACCTGATGGTACTGGCTGACTTTAAACAGTCGTCGGCAGTAATCGAGGAAATAGCCGTATACTGCACCCATCATCATCGACACCACAATGTTCGAACTCACCGCAGCGGCGATCTGGTGCCAGTCTGCTCCGACCGTTAATAAAATTGCCACATACACCGGTGACTGAAAAGTGACGTACGCCACTACGTCTGCCAGATTTTTCATCCAGCCGGTTGGGGAATAACGGCGGGCAAAACGCATCACCGCATCGCGATAGAAACCGTAAGGCCATGCAATAAGGATGTTCACCGGGACGGCTACCAGGCGTGAGGAAAGTGACTGCTCGAAGGTCATTCCGGAGAGGAATATTTCAATCATCATGTTCACCACCGAACAGTAGACCACCATTGCAAATGTGTCCGCTACAGCGTGGCGCAGGCGAGACTGCCGTGAGAACATGTTCTGACTCCTGAAGATAATACGATGAAGAGGCTAAAGCGGTCCGGGATAGTGCTTTAGTTTGCTTTATTTTTCGTGTATAGCGTATCTCTCTGCGATAAAACTCTCAATTAGCGATAAATTTTTATTTAATGCCGTTTGGTCTCTAAAATTCTCTGAACGAACCGGTTTTATCAGTATGGCGTTATTTTCTCTGTGATTTTTGATTTTATGGAGCAAAATCAATTGCTTATTGATTTATTTTTTTATCCCTGGCATGACCTGTGCCCGGAAGGAAGAAAACGCCCGTTACTCTTGCTGATTATGTTGCTGAGTGTGGTTTACCCAGCGTAAAGCTCTGTAGTGCGGGTTTTAGTTTTATGCAGAATACATGAATGAATATTCTCGAAACGCAGAGGGGGACTCCCTTGCCGGGGAGGGGTTTTATCACAGCTAAAATAAATAAAAGTTAAACGGCTTTTCACAATAAATCATACAAAATAAAAATAACGCCTTTTATATTCTTAATTTCTCCTTATTTGACCTGAATTATATTTTCGTGCGGTATCGTCTGGATGTTCATAAACAAATGAATTACCATGGCCCGGTATTGATTATTTAATCGACTTTGAAAAGGTTTTCATATTACATGACTTCGATGTTACAGAATCTTAATAATATTCGTACGCTCCGTGCCATGGCGCGTGAATTCTCACTGGACGTGCTGGAAGATATGCTTGAAAAGCTGCGCATCGTCACAGAAGAAAAACGCAATGAACAATCTGAACTGGAGCAGGAGCGTGCCGAGCAGCAGCAGAAAATTAGCGCCCTGCTGGAGATGATGAAAGCCGACGGTATTTCTGCTGAAGACCTGTTGGGATCGGACCTGCTGAACAGCAGCGCGCAGCCGAAAAAGCGTAAACCGCGTGCCGCGAAATATCGCTATACCGATTCCGATGGCAGCGAAAAAACCTGGACTGGCCAGGGCCGTACGCCGAAGCCTATCGCCCTTGCACTGGAAGAGGGCAAATCGCTGGACGATTTCCTGATTTAATCCGTGCAGACCGGGCGGCGTTATTCCGCCCGGTAGCGGCTGCCTCAGCAGACGCCAAAATCGCCATCTTCTTTATACAGCGTGACATCCGCTGCCTTCAGGGTGTATTTATCCCCATCTTCGTTACTTGCCTGCACCGCCACAATCTGATCTTCATGCACTTCGATGACTTTAAGTTTTGGTCCGCCCATGCGCGGCTGAACGAGATCGCCAACAGAAAACATAGTTACCTCCTTATGATGGATGAGCTCCGAGCTTAGCCCAGGCGCAGGCCGCGGTACAGGGTTGCAGGGGGAATACCCCTTAATCGTCTGCCTAAACCTGTGTAAAGAGGGTAAAAGAGGGTAAAACTTCGCGCCAGCGCTGGCAGCCGTGCGTAGACTCGCTACGCTTAAAGAGAAAATTTCTTTTTTTACAATGACCTGACTGCTTGTATGGAGAATGTATGGGTTTCTGGCGTATCGTAATTACTATTCTGCTTCCCCCGCTTGGCGTCCTGCTGGGCAAAGGGTTTGGCTGGGCATTTATCCTCAACGTCATCCTGACGCTGTTGGGTTACATCCCCGGTCTTATCCACGCCTTCTGGGTGCAGAGCCGCGGCTAATCCCGCCACAGCAAATCGCTGTAGATCCCGGTCAGCACGCCCTGAGGCGCAAACTGCTGCTTGATCCAGCGGGTGACAAGACCGGTTGCCGCATGCTGCGTGGCGAGCAGCATGCGCGAGTCCTGCCGCGGGTTATTGATGCGCCGCGTCACCAGCAACCCCGCCTCAACGGCCTCTCTGGCCATATGCTCCGGTAAAAATCCAATCCCTTCCCCGAGGATCTGGCACTGGCACTTGGTATTAAAATCCGGCACCAGAATGGCCTCCTGGCCGTGCAGCAGCCAGCCCACTTTTTTGTTAATGGTGTGCGCCGTATCTTCAACCATGATGTTGGGATACAGGCGCAGCTGGCTCTCGGCTAGCGGCTCCGGGGCCAGCGCCAGCGGGTGGTCCGGGGCGATGGCGAATACCCAGCGAATGGCGCCAATCTCGGTGTAGTCGATCCCGCCGCCGTCCAGCAGCGTATCCGGCGCGCCGATGGCGATATTCGCCTGGTTATTGATGATCGAATCCCAGACCCCGTTATACACCTCGGTGGTCACCGTGATCTGGCAGGTAGGAAACTGTTTCTTCAGCACCTGCAGCAGGCGGGCAGTGTGGCGCGGGGTGTAGAGCAGCTGGTTGATGCAGATCCGCACCCGCGTTTCGATCCCCTGGGAGATGGTATCTATCCCGCGCTTAATGGCGTGAAAATCGTTCAGCAGGTCTACCGCCTTGCGATAAAAGTAGAAGCCCGACTCGGTGAGCTCGATGCTGCGGGTGTTGCGCACAAACAGCACCACGTCGAGGCCGGTCTCCATTCGCTTGATGGTGTAGCTGATGGCCGAGGTGGTCACCCCCAGCTCGGCGGCGGCCTTGCTGAAGCTGCCAAAGCGTGCTGCAGTGGTGAACGCCAGCAGATTCTCTTCGGTAAAGATGGAATTCATATTATGGCTCCTGGCACCCATCAGTTTTGAACATATTTTAACAACGCGGTTACAACTCATTTGAAGCCGATCACAGTTCTGCCAAATAGCCGTGAGCCGCGCCGGGCAAGGTCTGCGTAAACATAAGCAGAATGCAGCCTGAGAGGCTAAATAGCGGCAAAACATAAGAAAAAGATTGCACGGACGCACATTTTGACCGGACTGTTAAATTTATCTCAACAATGAATTGCCTGTCGATGAATCATTTTTAAGCGGATTCTTTTCTGACCAGGCCGTTGCTATGCTCACTCCATCAGAAAGGAAAACCAGGAGTGTGGAAATGTCCAACAATGAACTCGTTACCGAATTTCTGTTAGCTGCCGAACAGGGAAATACCGGGGCATTAAAAGCCTGTCTGGAGAAAGGGGTGGATATCAACGCCACCAACCGGCAGAAAAGAACCGCCGTTATTATTGCCAGCCTGAATAAACACTATGCCTGCGTTGAGCAGCTGATTGCCGCAGGCGCCGATATCGACCAGCAGGATCAGACCTGTTTTAACCCGTTCCTGATTAGCTGCCTGACCAACGATCTCACCCTGCTGCGCCTGGTGCTCCCGGCCAGGCCGGACCTCGACAGGCTGACCCGTTTTGGCGGGGTGGGGATCACCCCGGCCAGCGAGAAAGGCCATCTGGAGGTGGTGCAGGAGCTGCTGGCCCACACCGACATCAACGTCAACCACACCAACTTTGTAGGCTGGACGCCGCTGCTGGAAGCCATTGTGCTAAACGACGGCGGCCCTCGCCAGCAGGCCATCGTTAAGCTGCTGCTCGACCACGGCGCCAACCCGCACATGACCGATAAATACGGCAAATCCCCCCTCGAACTGGCGCGGGAAAAAGGCTTCAGCGAGATTGCCGATCTGCTGATCGCCGCCGGCGCGTAATACCTCCGGCCAGCCGTTTCGCGCTGGCCTGAAATAAATACCGTTTTTGCCATCACCCCGTCGGGCGTGATGTGGCCCCCTTTTGCCCGCATTCAGGAGGACGTAATGCCCACTAAAATCGTCATAAAAAAGAACACTTATTTTGATTCTGTTTCGCTGATGTCGGTTTCCACCAAAGCCAACAAACTGCCGGGCGTCGAGCAGGCGTTCGTGGCGATGGCGACCGAAATGAATAAAGGCGTCTTAAAAAATCTCGGCCTGCTGACGCCGGAATTAGAAGACGCCAAAAACGGCGACCTGATGATCGTTATTAAAGGGGAGGCTGCCAACGACGACACCCTGGCCGCCATCGAGGCGCTGTTCACCCGCAAAGAGAGCGCGGGCTCCCATGAATCGCGCTACGCCACGATTGCCAGCGCCAAAACCCACCGTCCGGAGAGCAATCTTGCGGTGATTTCCGTCAACGGCACCTTTGCCGCCCGCGAGGCGCGCCAGGCGCTGGAGAACGATCTCAACGTGATGCTGTTCTCCGATAACGTCTCTCTCGATGACGAGCTGGCGCTGAAACAGCTTGCCCACGACAAAGGGCTACTGATGATGGGGCCGGACTGCGGCACCGCCATTATTAACGGCGCCGGGCTGTGCTTCGCCAACGCGGTACGCCGCGGCCCGATTGGGATTGTGGGGGCCTCCGGCACCGGCAGCCAGGAGCTGAGCGCGCGCATCCACGAGTTCGGCGGCGGCATCTCCCAGCTGATCGGCACCGGCGGTCGCGATCTCAGTGAGAAGATCGGCGGCCTGATGATGCTGGACGCCATCGCGATGCTGGAGGCGGACGAGGCCACGCAGGTGATTGCGCTTATCTCCAAGCCCCCTGCGCCAGCGGTGGCAGAGAAAGTCCTGGCCCGCGCCCGCGCCTGCCGTAAACCGGTCGTGGTTTGTTTCCTCGGTCGCAACGAACCGCCCGCCGATGAAGAGGGTTTGCAGTTTGCCCGCGGCACCAAAGAGGCGGCGCTGAAAGCGGTGCTGCTTACCGGGATCAAAAAAGAGTCACTGGATCTGCATCCGCTCAACTGGCCGCTGATCGAAGAGGTGCGCGCCCGCCTGACCCCGCAGCAGAAGTACATTCGCGGCCTGTTCTGCGGCGGCACCCTGTGCGACGAAGCGATGTTCGCCGCGCTGGAAAAATACGACGACGTCTGGAGCAACATCCAGCCGGATCCGGCCAGACGCCTGCGCGACATCAACGTCAGCCAGGCCCACACCTTCCTCGACTTTGGCGATGACGACTTCACCAACGGCAAACCGCACCCGATGATCGACCCGACCAACCGCATCAGCCGCCTGCTGCAGGAGGCGCGCGACCAGGAAGTGGGCGTGATCGTGATGGATTTCGTTCTCGGCTTTGGATCGCACGAGGATCCCGTCGGCGTGATGATCGACGCCATCAAAGAGGCGCAGGCGATTGCGAAGGCCGATAACCGACCGCTGGAAATTCTCGGCTACGTGCTCGGCACCGACCAGGATACCCCGTCCCTCAGCCAGCAGTGCCAGCTCCTGACCGACGCGGGCGTTATCTGGGCCAGCAGCAGCACCAACACCGGATTACTGGCACGTGAATTTGTCTTCAAAGGAGAGAAAGCCTGATGACCACCTTATTTAACCAGCCGCTGAACGTCATTAACGTTGGCATCGCAATGTTCAGCGACGATCTAAAGAAGCAGCACGTCCCGGTCACCCATCTCGACTGGACCCCGCCGGGGCAGGGCAATATGCAGGTGGTCGAAGCCCTGGATCAGCTTAGCGCGCAGCCGCTGGCGGAGAAAATTGCCGCCGCTAACAAACTCGCGCTGGAGCGCATTATTCAGTCCCATCCGGTGCTGGTGGGCTTCGATCAGGCGATCAACGTCGTGCCGGGCATGACCCGCACCACCATCCTGCACGCCGGTCCGCCGGTGGCCTGGGAGAACATGTGCGGGGCGATGAAGGGGGCAGTAACCGGGGCGCTGGTATTTGAAGGGCTGGCGACCGATCTGGAGGATGCGGCACGGCTGGCGGCTTCAGGCCAAATCACCTTCTCGCCGTGCCACGAGCACGACTGCGTGGGATCGATGGCAGGCGTCACCTCGGCGTCGATGTTTATGCATATCGTCGAGAACAAAACCTACGGCAACCGCGCCTTCACCAACCTCAGCGAGCAGATGGCGAAGATCCTGCGTATGGGGGCCAACGACCAGAGCGTCATCGACCGTCTGAACTGGATGCGCGACGTGCTCGGCCCCATGCTGCGCGATGCGATGAAAATTATCGGTGAAATCGATCTGCGCCTGATGCTGGCCCAGGCTCTGCATATGGGCGACGAGTGTCACAACCGCAACAACGCGGGCACCACGCTGTTGATTCAGGCCCTGACGCCGGGGCTGATCCAGGCCGGTTACCCGGTGGAGCAGCAGCGGCAGGTGTTTGAGTTTGTCGCCAGCAGCGACTACTTCTCCGGCCCGACCTGGATGGCGATGTGTAAAGCCGCGCTGGACGCTGCCCACGGCATCGAGTACAGCACCGTGGTCACCACCATGGCGCGTAACGGCTACGAGTTTGGCCTGCGCGTCTCCGGTATGCCGGGACAGTGGTTCACCGGCCCGGCACAGCAGGTGATTGGCCCGATGTTTGCGGGCTACAAGCCGGAAGATTCCGGGCTGGACATTGGCGACAGCGCCATCACCGAAACCTACGGCATCGGCGGCTTTGCCATGGCGACGGCACCGGCGATTGTTGCCCTGGTCGGCGGTACGGTAGAGGAGGCTATCGACTTCTCCCGCCAGATGCGCGAAATCACGCTGGGTGAAAACCCGAACGTCACCATTCCGCTGCTCTCGTTTATGGGCATCCCGACCGCCATCGACATCACCCGAGTCGCGGGCAGCGGCATTCTGCCGGTTATTAATACCGCCATTGCCCACAAAGATGCGGGAATAGGCATGATTGGGGCGGGCATCGTTCACCCGCCGTTTAGCTGTTTTGAAAAGGCGCTGTTGACCTTCCGCGATCGCTACTTCTTATAAGGTAAGCATCCATGAAAAGCATGAAACTGGAGTGGAAAAGAGGTGACTGGGCGGCGTACTTCGGGTTGATGACCAACAACCTGACGAACCTGCTGACCATGATGGGGCTGCTCATTTTTGTCGTCGGCATCCCGAAAGAGATTGTTTATGGACGTATTGCCCCAGCCTTCGGGCTGGCGGTGCTGGTGGCGAGCGTCTGCTACGCGTGGTTTGGCCTGCAGATGGCGCGCCAGACCGGGCGGAGCGACGTTACCGCGCTGCCGTCGGGGCCAAGCGCGCCGTCGATTTTCACCGTCACCTTTCTGGTGCTGATGCCGGTCTATCAGCAGACCGGCGACGCCGACTTCGCCATCCAGATCGGCCTGGTGTGGTGCTTCGTGGAGGCGATGATCCTCGCGGGCGGTTCGTTCCTCGGCGAAACCATCCGCAAGATGATCCCGCGTACCGTGCTGCTGTCGTGCCTGTCCGGTCTGGGCCTGCTGCTGCTGGCGATGAACCCGATGCTGCAGGCGTTCGAAGCGCCGACGGTCTCCTTTATCGTGCTGCTGCTTATCTTCATTAACTGGTTTGGCAAAAAGCCGATCTTCGCCCGCATTCCTACCGGCCTGCTGCTGCTGATCGCCGGTACCGCCCTGGCGTGGATCTCCGGCCTGCAAAGCCCGGAAGCGATTAAGGCGTCGATGTCCTCCTTCGGCTTTAACCCGCCGGAAGTGCATATCGACAGCTTTATGCAGGGCCTGCCGCACGCGCTGCCGTACCTCGCCTCTGCCGTTCCGCTGGGGCTGGCGAACTACATCTTTGACCTTGAGAACATCGAGAGCGCCCACGCGGCGGGGGACGAGTACCCGACCCGTAAAGTGATGCTGGCGAACGGTCTCTCCTCCATGCTCGGCTGCCTGATGGGCAACCCGTTCCCGGTGACGGTCTACGTCGGCCACGCGGGCTGGAAAGCGATGGGGGCGAGCATCGGCTATACCCTGGCGTCCGGCGTCACCATGTTCATCGTGCCGCTGTTCGGGCTGGGGGCCTTTATGCTCGCCATCATCCCGATGACCGCCATCGTGCCGATCCTGGTCTTTATCGGCGTGGTCACCGCCAACCAGGTGGTGAGGGAAACTCCCAAAGTGGAGGTGCCCGTCATCTTTATCTGTCTGTTCCCGTGGATCGCCAACTGGGCGCTGACCATGATGAACAGCGTGATGGGGGCGGCGGGAACTAATGCGGCGAAGATCGGCACCGACGTGCTGCACAGCAAAGGGATTTACTACGAAGGGCTGATGCATCTGGGTAACGGCGCGCCGCTCGCCAGCATGCTGTGGGGCTGTATCGCTATCTTCGCCATCGTCAACAAACCGCTGCGCGGCGCCGTTGCCGCCGCCGTCGGTGCGTTGCTGGCGCTGTTCGGGGTGATCCACGCGCCGGTGGTGGGCTTCGCGGAAGGCAGCTCCCTGACCTTCGTGCTGGCCTACCTGATGATGAGCGGCATGTTTGTGGTGAAGCACGTGCTGGATAGCCGGGAAGCCGCGAGCGCTGCGGCACCGGTTTCTGAAGCTTAAAAGCGACCCCTCACCCTAACCCTCTCCCCAAAGGGGAGAGGGGACGTTAACTCCCTCGCCCCTTTGGGGAGAGGGCAGGGGTGAGGGGAAACATACCGCACCGTTGCGAAGGAAAACCTATGAAAGAACTCATGGTCGTCGCCATCGGCGGCAACAGCATTATCAAAGATAACGCCAGCCAGTCGATTGAACATCAGGCCCAGGCGGTAAAAGCGGTGGCCGAGTCCGTGCTGGAGATGTTGGCATCGGACTATGACATCGTGCTCACCCACGGCAACGGCCCTCAGGTGGGGCTGGATCTGCGCCGGGCGGAGATTGCCCACGAGCGGGAAGGGCTGCCGCTCACCCCGCTGGCCAACTGCGTGGCCGATACCCAGGGCGGCATCGGCTACCTGATCCAGCAGGCGCTGAATAACCGCCTGGCCGCCCGCGGCGAGCAAAAGGCGGTGACGGTGGTGACGCAGGTGGAGGTGGATAAAAACGACCCTGGCTTTACCCATCCCACCAAACCCATCGGGGCGTTCTTCAGCGAGGCCCAGCGCGATGAGCTGCAACAGGCCCATCCCGACTGGCATTTCGTTGAGGATTCCGGTCGCGGATACCGCCGGGTGGTGGCCTCGCCGCAGCCGGTACGCATTGTCGAAGCTGATGCCATTAAAGCCCTGACGCAAAAAGGCTTTGTGGTGATCGGCGCGGGCGGCGGCGGCATTCCGGTGGTGCGTACCGAACAGGGCGACTACCAGAGCGTGGACGCGGTGATCGACAAAGATCTCTCCACCGCGCTGCTGGCCCGGGAGATCCGCGCCGATGTGCTGGTGATCACCACCGGGGTGGAGAAAGTGTGCATTAACTTCGGCAAGCCGAACCAGCAGGCGCTGGAGACGGTCAACGTGGCGCAGATGATGCGCTACAGGGAGGAGGGGCACTTCCCGGCGGGCAGTATGCTGCCGAAAATCGTCGCCTCGCTGGAATTTTTACACCACGGCGGCAGGCGCGTGATCATCACCTCGCCGGACTGCCTGCCCGCCGCGCTGCGCGGGGAAACCGGGACCCACATTGTTAATGAAGGAAGCTAAGATGCCTGAAAATAAAAGCCGTCGCGAGTTTATCAGCCAGAGCGGCAAGATGGTCACCGCCTGCGCCCTGTTTGGCGCGACCGGCTCCGTCGCGTATGCTGCTGACACCGCAAAACCGACCTGCGAGACGGGCAAACCGATGAACATCACCGCGACACACTATTACCTGGATAACGTGCTGCTGGAGGCCGGGTTTAGCTTCGACGGCGACGTGGCCGTCAGCACCCGCACCGAACTGAAAACGCTGGAGATCAAGGACGGCAAAATCGCCGCGCTGCTCGACAACAACAGCCACGCCGACGCCACTCTGTCGCACTACGATGGCGGCGGCAAACTGCTGTTACCGGCGATGCGCGACATGCACATCCATCTGGACAAAACCTTCTACGGCGGCCCGTGGCGCTCGCTCAACCGCCCGGCGGGGACCACCATTCAGGACATGATCCGCCTGGAACAAAAGCTGCTCCCGGAGCTGCAGCCGTACACCCAGCTGCGGGCAGAAAAGCTGATCGACCTCATCCAGTCGAAGGGCTCCACGATCGCCCGCAGCCACTGCAATATCGAACCGGTGTCCGGTCTGAAGAATCTGGAAAATTTACAGGCGGTTCTGGCCCGGCGTAAACCTGGCTTCGACTGTGAAATCGTGGCCTTTCCGCAGCACGGTTTACTGCTCTCCAACGCTGAAAAGCTGATGCGCGAGGCGATGCAGGCCGGGGCGCACTACGTCGGCGGGCTGGACCCGACCAGCGTCGACGGCGCGATGGAGAAATCCCTCGACCTGATGTTCCAGATTGCGCTGGATTACGACAAAGGGGTGGATATTCACCTGCACGAAACCAGCCCGGCGGGCGTAGCGGCGGTGAACTACATGGTGCAGACCGTGGAGAAAACCCCGGCGCTGAAGGGCAAACTGACCATCAGCCACGCCTTTGCGCTGGCGACGATGAACGAGCAGCAGGTGGATGAGATCGCCACCCGCATGGCGGCGCAGCAGGTGACTATCGCCTCCACGGTGCCGATTGGCACCCTGCATATGCCGCTCAAACAGCTGCGCGATAAGGGTGTGTTTGTTATGACCGGCACCGACAGCGTCATTGACCACTGGTCGCCGTATGGCCTGGGGGACATGCTGGAAAAAGCCAACCTCTATGCCCAGCTCTATATCCGCCCGAACGAGCAGACGCTCTCCCGCGCGCTGGGTATCGCCACCGGCGACGTGCTGCCGCTGAACGAAAAAGGTGAGCGCGTATGGCCGAAAGCGCAGGATGCCGCCAGCTTTGTGCTGGTGGACGCCTCCTGTTCCGCCGAGGCGGTGGCGCGCATCTCTCCACGCACCGCAACCTTCCATAACGGGAACCTGGTGTGGGGAACGGTGGGGTGATGTGCATTTCTCCCTCTCCCTGTGGGAGAGGGTTGGGGTGAGGGCAACAGGCCGCAGATTTTGTAGGCCGGGTAAGGCGAAGCCGCCACCCGGCGTTACAGATGATACCCCGACAGCCGCAACTCCCGGTCAATCCACTCGACAAACTGCTGGATCTTCCAGCTGCGCTCGTTCATGTGCGGCATCACCAGATGATGGGCATTAATGGCGATGCCCATCTCATCCGGCAGCACCTGAACCAGAGAGCCATCGTGCAGGTGATCGGTGGCCATCATTTTGCTTTCCAGGATAAACCCCAGCCCCATGCGTGCCGCTTCGAAGCTCATATAGGAGCGGTCGAAACTCAGGCTGAAATTGAGCCACGGCCTGTCGATATTGTGCCAGGCAAACCACTTTTCCCAGTTCACCAGGGTACTGGTGGAGGAGATCAGCGACTGATGTAGCAGATCGGCGGGCGTGCCGACAGGATGTTGCGCCGCATACTCCGGTGAGGCCAGCACCACCAGGGTGTCGTTTTTTATGGTCATCACCCGGTAGGCGTCCCAGTCCGGGATACCGTGACGGATATCAATATCAATATTATCTCTGGCGAACTGCAGGTTTTCATAAGAGCAGGTGAGATTAATGGTGATGTCGGGATATTCGGCGCGGAACTTGCCGAGGCGGCGTAATAACCAGGATAAACCGAAGGTCGGCGAGGAGTGGACGCGCAGCACGGCGTTATCTTTCTCTGTAATAATCTGATCGGTGGCGCGCCCGATGGCGCTCAATGCCGCTGACACCTCCCGCAGATATTTTTCCCCCGTTGGGGTGAGCTGCACCCCTTTGCCGCTGCGAATGAACAACTTCTTGCCCATCCACGACTCCAGGGACGCGATTTGATGGCTCACCGCCGAGGGGGTGACATTGAGCTGCTCGGCCGCCTGATGGATGCTCAGCGCGTTGGCCACCGCGACAAAAGCCTGAAGATTTCTGAGGGAAGGCAGCGCGAGCGTCTGGCGATCCTGGGCGGTCATAACCGGCTCCTTTCATGATTAATGATAAAAAACATAACATTGAGCGCCGGGGCGGGCAATTTCAGGACGATCTTATTTTTTTGAGCTGTATCGCGAATCAAATTTATCTCAGCAATAAATGAGGTTTATTGAATGGCGTTTCATTCGTGAGCCGATATATTGACGTTGAACGTAAAAAATAAAACGACATACGGTGTTCGAATAATGAGGTAAAACATGTCTCGTATAGAACAAGATGTACCCTACATAGCCACTAAAAAAACTAATTACCGTTTCGTTGTGCTGGCATTAATTTTTATTGTTTATGCCATTAACTATGCTGACCGAACAAATATTGGCGCGGTGCTTCCTTTTATCATTGATGAGTTTCATATCAATAATTTCGAGGCGGGTGCGATTGCCAGTATGTTCTTTTTGGGCTATGCCCTGAGCCAGATCCCGGCGGGCTTTTTTATCGCCAAAAAGGGTATTCGCGGCATGGTGGCGCTGTCGATATTTGGCTTCTCCGCCTTTACCTGGCTGATGGGCACCGCGACCTCGGTTCTGGGGCTGAAGTTTATCCGCCTGGGGCTGGGGTTGACGGAAGGGCCGTGCCCGGTCGGGCTGGCCTCGACCATCAATAACTGGTTTCCGCCAAAGGAGAAAGCCACGGCCACCGGCGTCTATATTGCCGCCACCATGTTTGCCCCCATCCTGGTGCCGCCGCTGGCGGTGTGGATCGCCATGACCTGGGGCTGGCGGTGGGTCTTCTTCTCCTTCGCCATCCCCGGGCTGGTCATTGCCGTTCTGTGGTATCTGCTGGTGCGTACGAGGCCCTCTGAGAGCAGTTTTGTCTCCGAGGCGGAACTAAAAACTATTACCGCCGGACAGGAGACCCCCGATACCAGACGAGAAAATATCGTGATCTCTCCGTCGTTTACCCGCCTCGACCGGCTCATCCGCGTGCGGGATTTAGCCCCGGTCAGCACGGTGAAAGGCTTGTTCACCTCGAAGAATATTCTTGGCGACTGTCTGGCCTATTTCATGATGGTGAGCGTGCTCTATGGCCTGCTGACGTGGATCCCGCTCTACCTGGTGAAAGAGAAAGGCTTTACCTTTATGAGCATGGGGCTGGTGGCGAGTATGCCGTGCATCGGTGGGTTTATCGGGGCAATTTTTGGCGGCTACGTCTCTGATAAGCTGCTCGGCCGCCGGCGTAAACCGACCATGATGTTTACCGCCATCAGCACCGTTCTGATGATGGTCATTATGCTCAATATTCCGCAAAGCACCGTTGCGGTCTGTATTGGTCTGTTTTTTGTCGGGCTCTGTTTAAATATTGGCTGGCCCGCTTTTACCGCCTATGGCATGGCGATTGCGGACAGTAAAACCTATCCGATTGCCGCGTCGATTATTAATAGCGGCGGTAATCTCGGCGGATTTGTTTCACCGATGCTGGCGGGTTATCTGCTGGATAAAACAGGAAGTTTTAATTCCGTCTTTATTTATTTCGGCGTTTGCGCAGCCATTGGGTTATTACTGATTATGCTGCTGGAAGAGCCTAAATAATAAATTAAACACCTCTCAATATTTTGGAGTAATTATATGCTACTGAAAGATAAAGTCGCCGTTATTACCGGCGCGGCTTCCGTACGCGGTTTGGGGTTCGCTACGGCAAAACTCTATGCCGAACAGGGCGCGAAAGTGGTGATTATTGATTTAGATGCAGAGGCCAGTAAGCAGGCGGCGGCAAGCCTGGGTGAGGGGCATCTGGGGCTGGCGGCGAACGTCAGCAACGAGCAGCAGGTCAATGCCGCCATTGAGCAGGTGCTGGGCAAATATGGCCGCATCGATATTCTGGTGAATAACGCTGGCATCACCCAGCCCATCAAGCTGATGGATATTAAGCGGGAAAACTATGATGCGGTGCTGGATGTCAGCCTGCGCGGCACGCTCTTAATGTCCCAGGCCGTTATTCCCACCATGCGCGGCCAGCAGTCCGGCAGCATCGTCTGCATCTCCTCGGTGTCGGCCCAGCGCGGCGGCGGCATCTTCGGCGGGCCGCACTACAGTGCCGCCAAAGCGGGCGTGCTGGGGCTGGCGAAGGCGATGGCCCGCGAGCTGGGGCCGGATAATGTGCGGGTTAACTGCATCACCCCGGGACTGATCCAGACCGACATCACCGCCGGCAAACTTTCGGACGAGATGAAAACCGCCATTCTGGCAGGCATTCCGCTTAACCGCCTCGGCGACGCGCAGGATATCGCCCGCGCCGCGCTGTTCCTCGGCAGCGATCTCTCCTCTTACTCCACCGGCATCACCCTCGACGTCAACGGCGGCATGCTGATCCACTAAGGAGACAGGATTATGACTGATACCACGATTCAACAGGTCGCCGCCGCCGCGTGGCGCATCCGCCGCTTTGCCCTGCGGATGGGCGAAGTACAGGGGCAGGGCTATATCGGACAGGCGCTGGGCTACGCCGACGTGCTGGCCACCGCTTTTGCCCACGGCATGAATTTCAGGCCTGATGAGCCGGAGTGGGAAGGGCGCGACCGCTTCCTGCTCTCTCATGGTCATTACGCCATTGCCTGTTACGCGGCGCTGATCGAGGCGGGCATTATTCCCGAAGAGGAGCTGGAGACCTACGGCGCCGACGACAGCCGCCTGCCGATGTCCGGCATGGCCACCTATACGCCGGGCATGGAGATCTCCGGCGGCTCGCTGGGGCAGGGCCTGAGCATTGGCGTAGGCATGGCGCTTGGGCTGAAGCACAAGGGGAGTAATGCCTGGGTGGTGAACTCCATGTCCGACGGCGAGCTGGACGAAGGCTCAACCTGGGAAGCGGCGATGTCCGCCGCCCACCACGGCCTGTCGAACCTGATCGTGCTGGTGGACATCAACCGCCAGCAGGCGGACGGCAACTCCCACAAGATCCTTGGCTTTGAGCCGCTGGAAGATAAGTGGACCTCGTTTGGCTGGTACGTGCAGCGGGTCAACGGCAACGACGTCCCGGCGCTGGTCACCGCTTTTGATAACGCAAAACGCTACCCGGAGAACCAGCCGCGGGTGATTTTGTGCGACACCCTGATGGGTAAGGGCGTGCCTTTCCTTGAGCAGCGCGACAAGAACCATTTTATCCGCGTGGACGCTGACGAGTGGCAAAAAGCGCTCGCGGTGCTGGACGCGAACAAACCGGAAGGAGTGCAGTGATGAGCCAGACCACCGAGCAAAAACCGCGTTTAACCACCTCGGCGATGATCGCCTCTATTGCTGAAGAGGGGCAGGAGACCCGCGCCGCGCCGTTCGGCCACGCGCTGGTGAAGCTGGCGGAGCAGCGCCCGGAGATCGTCGGCATGACGGCGGATCTCTCAAAATACACCGACCTGCATATCTTTGCCCAGGCGCACCCGGAACGCTTCTTCCAGATGGGCATGGCAGAGCAGCTGCTGATGGGGGCCGCGGGCGGCATGGCGAAAGAGGGCTTTGTTCCCTTCGCCACCACCTACGCGGTGTTTGCCACCCGCCGCGCCTACGACTTTATTCATCAGGTGATCGCCGAAGAGCACCTCAATGTGAAGATCTGCGCGGCGCTGCCGGGGCTGACCACCGGTTACGGCCCGAGCCATCAGGCGACTGAAGATCTCGCCATTATGCGCGGCATTCCGGGCATGACCATTATCGATCCCTGTGACGCGATAGACACCGAACAGGCGGTGCCGGCCATGGCAGAGCACGATGGCCCGGTCTATATGCGCCTGCTGCGCGGCAAGGTGCCGGTGGTGCTGGACCAGTACAACTACCAGTTCAAAATTGGCAAAGCCGCGTTGCTGGAAGAGGGGAGCGATGTGCTGATTATCGCCTCAGGGCTGATGACCATGCGGGCGCTGGAGGCGGCGAAGCAGCTGCGTAAGGACAACGTCAGCGTGGCGGTGCTCCACTCGCCTACCATCAAGCCGCTGGATGAGGCGACCATTCTGGCGCAGGCCGCGAAGCCAGGACGGCTGGTGGTGGTGGCGGAAAACCACAGCAGCGTTGGCGGCCTGTGCGAGGCGGTGGCGTCGCTGCTGATGCGCAACCGGATTAACGTCGATTTTGATACCGTGGCGCTGCCGGATGCCTTCCTCGACGCCGGGGCGCTGCCGACCCTGCACGACCGCTACGGCATTTCTACCGCGGCGATGGTGGAAAAAATCCGTCGCAGGCTGTGACCTTAACCGGGGCGAGACGGACTCGCCCCGTTCACCCTCAATATCCCACCGTATACACCCGCCCGCTCTGCACCCCCTCCACGCTGCGGCGATAGGCCTGCGCCACGGTGGCCGCGGGCACGCTCGCAAAGCCCGGGAAGAAGCCGTCGTAGGCGTCGGCCGATTCGGTGAGTACCGTCGGGCTAATCAGGTTGATACGGATCCCGCGCGGCAGCTCGCAGGCGGCGGCGCGGACAAAGCCTTCCAGCGCGGCGTTTACCGTGGTGGCGTTTACCCCCTGGGCGATAGGCTCGTGGGCAACGATGCCGCTGATCAAAGTGATCGACCCGCCCTTATTCAGGTAGTGCTGTCCGGTGAGCGCCAGCCGCACCTGGCCCAGCAATTTATCCTGCAATCCCTGGTTAAACTCGCTGTCGGTCATGGTCGACAGAGGGCCAAAGTGCAGCCCGCCGCTGGCGGAGACAATCGCATCCACCGGGCCGATCTTCTCGAACAGCGCCTGCACGCTGGCCTGGGAGGTGATATCCACCTGATGATCGCCCTGAGTGCGACCCACGCGAATGACGTCATGACGACGACTCAGCTCTTCTGTGACTGCGCGACCCACCGTACCGCTGGCACCAATAATGACGATTTTCATAGCCGACTCCTTTGTGATGTGAGCCCCCATTGTTTAACAAACAATAAGCCGGATAAACTGGGCTAAAGTTAGAACATTACTAACCAGAGGTTTGCAATATGGATAAGTTTCGCGGCATGGAAACCTTTATCGCCGTGGTGGAGAGCGGCAGTTTCACCGGTGCCGCATCCCGGCTGTCGATGTCGGCGGTGATGGTGGGCAAGTACATCGCCTGGCTGGAGAGCCAGCTCGGTACCCGTCTGCTGGAGCGCAACACCCGCCGCCAGAGCCTGACCGACGCCGGGCGGGTCTGGTTTGAGGAGGCGAAGCGGGTGCTGGAGCAGGTTGCTATCGCCGAAAGCGCGGTGGAGCGCTTACGCACCGAACCGGCGGGCACGCTGCGGGTGACCGCGCCTACGTCGTTCGGCGGATGCGTGATCGCCCCGCTGACCGCCACCTTTTTGCAGCGCTTCCCGGCGGTGCGCGTCGAGCTGGATCTGACCAACCGGATGGTGGATCTGGTGGAGGAGGGGGTAGACCTTGCGATCCGCATAGGCGAGATCCATACCGAGGATCTGGTGGCGAAATACCTCTGCCCGTACCGGATGGTGATCTGCGCTGCACCGGACTATTTAGCCCGCCACGGCACGCCGCAAACCCCGGACGATCTGGTGGATCATCTTTGTCTCTCCCATACCGTCTGGACCGCGCGCAACGAGTGGCGGCTGCCGGGCGTGGAAGGGGAAGTGCGCTGGAAGCGCGATGCGATCCTGCGCTGTAACGACGGGTATGGGCTGCGGATGGCGGCGATTGCCGGGGCGGGGTTACTGTTACAACCGGAGGTGCTGGTGGCGGACGAACTGGCGAATGGACGGCTGATTCGCGTGTTAGAAGGTTACACACCCCAGCCCCGACCGGTGCACCTGTTATGGCGTCAGGATCTACGCCCGTTGCCGAAACTCACGCGGTTTATTGAGCATATTATGCAGGCTCAGTGCGGCCTGTAACGCCCGGCGGCGCTGGGCTTGCCGGGCCTACGGGATGGTGCGGTGGTTTTCACCCCCTCGCTGTGGGAGAGGGCCGGGGTGAGGGCATCAGGCCGCACCAATCAGAAACGATAACCCACACCCACATTCCAGCCGTCGATCCCGTAATCATCACCCAGGTCGGCCGTGGTGCCTTCGTAACCGACATTGATTGCCAGCTCAGGCGTTGGGTTGAACTGTACGCCCGCGCCGTAAGCGAAAGAGGTGGATTTCTCATCGATGCCGTCGCGCTGGGTATAGTTGTCGCCGCCGTTCACCCAGGTGGTGTGACCGTCTGCTTTCACGCGCGCCACGCCGCCCAGCGCATACAGGGAAACGAAATCATTCAGGCGATATGCCGGGCCTGCCATCAGGGAGTAATATTTCACTTCGACGTGGTTTTTAATGGAGTCGGACGCCAGATAATAATGCTGGTCTTGATCGCCGCTCATATAGGTAAATGAACCCATCAGGCTGACCGGGGAATCCCACTCGTAGCGATACTGAACGTTCACGCCGCGGATATTTTTGAAGTCTTCAACGTTACTCTGCGCATAACCCACAGAAACAGTCTGATTATCCGCCAGAGCAGTACCGCTTGCCAGACTCGCCGCAACGCATACCGCCAGAGAGAGTTTTTTCATTTTCCGTAATCCTTGTTGTCATTTTTTATGTGTAATGCCCTATCTCCTCATCCATCAGGCGGGAGATATTCCACTGCAAATTAAGGCGATAAAATTGTTGGTTTTTTTGGTGGGGGATAAAATAGGGAATAATCTTAAAGACCGGAATAGTCCTGGAATTTGCCTCCCCTATATTGGTAGGGCACCACAATTATTCATCATATTTAGGGCTGATGCTTATTTTCTCTGTGGGTATTTCAACAATCATTTCGCAACCTGTCCATGGCGCTTTGTTATTGGTCATATTAATTAGGGCAAAGGCCGGTCGGCGCTTTAAGCGGGCCGCACGCATCGTATCCGTAGACCTTGTAGCCTTTACTTTTCATGCAGCCTGAGATTTTATCGTTTCTTGCCACCACCTCCTGAAGCGTTTCCTCCGGGCGAGAGCTGCCGCCGTTCCAGCTGCCATCGTCAAGATTGGCGTTTTTAGGTACACCACAGCTGTAGAGATCGGCTTTACGCTGTTCATTATCGGTGTAACCGCCTGCACCCGGCTTCTGAAACGTTTGCGCATAGCGCACGTATTGATAGTCGGTTGAATCCATATTGCCAACAACACAGCCGCAGAGCATGAAACAGAACAGGATGGGGAATATTTTCATTTGCGACTCCCTGTATTAGTCTTTGTCAATTAACCTTAGCTGCACGTTGCTACCATCAGGAACGTCTCTTATTTGCAATGCAATATTGGCTCTTGCTTGCATTGCTACTGTCGATTTTTCTAAATAAAGATTATCTGGCTCATATTCGCCACCCACTACAAACGGAATTTTGGGCACCAGGCGATAGCCCGCTGGTATTGAACCATACTTCTTCTGCCACGCGTTTGCCAGTGGGTAGCCCGTTAATACCTCATAGTCTTTTTATCTGCTTCTTTTTTTCTTTTTACGCTCTTGTAACCTGGCTTTAATCCAGATGCCGAAAGCAAGTATTAAGCCGCCAGCGATACCTTTCCTTAAGGCATCACTGAAAGCTTCTCTCCAATCGAACTCAAATACATTTATTTTAAAATAAACGATTACTGAAACGATTAGATAGCCGATGACTACCGCAATAAACAATATGCTTACACATATGCAAACCAGTTTAACCAAATCCTTAATGTTAATTTTTTCCATTTTTCTTTCCTGCATTGTCAAGTTTATCTTTAACTTTATTGCCGGAAACCTCTCCCACAGTGGCCCCCGTAGCTGCTCCAATTATTTCAGCACTACCTTCTTTTATAACAGGTTTTAGCTGCTCGGTTGCCACTTTGCCAATACCACCACCAAATAGAGAGCCAACTCCGGCGCCAATAGTTGAGTTAGTTGGATCTTCACCTTTAATACTACTACCTATTGCCGCACCACCCATATTTATAGGAGTTGAAACCAGAATACCTTTCCCCGTTGTTGCTGCGGCTGTTACTCCCGCCATGATTGCGTCCACATAACTTAAAGGATCCTTTCCTGCCAGTTGCACACCCGTATTTACTCCAATACCAATTGCAGCATTAGCGGCCATACCTTTCACAGTAATGCCCAGCACGCTGCCCCCGAACATGACAGGTGCGTCGCCAATGCTGGCATTCGATTTATGGTAGCCCCAGGTATTCATGATTGTCTGAGCCTTAGACATGGCCTCAGAGTCAGGGTTACGTTTCATGTAATCCTGTCCGGAGAGCAAACCTTTGACCAGTTCTTGCGAAACAGCAGAACCGTATTCCCTCTCCATCTCTGATGCGTAAACACGTAAGTAACCTGCCAATTCAGCCCGTTCATTGCTGCTCATCTGTGATGGATCTTTAGTAAATTTTGCAACCAATGCATCACTGCGTTTGTCAGAATTTTCCAACTTAATTAGCTCACTGGCTGTCGCTAGCGTCTTATCACCGTTCCTAATTTTCTCAACGGCTTTGTCAAGTTTGTCTGAAGATGTAGAACCAAGGAAATTATTCTCAACCGTCGTTTTACCCGCCTGCGCCCCCGCCACAGCGGAAGCAGAACTGTCGCCTACCAGCCCACCCGATAAGCCCGCCGCCAGTGTCGCCAGCGCAGAGACCGTCTGCTTCTGCGTTTCGTCCAGCTTATCGGCAGATTTGCCGTACATCTCGAGGGCGATCATCCCTACCAGCTCGCCCGTGGCGGCACCGGCGGCACCCGCCAGCGCGTTTTGTCCCTGGGCGGCGGCCAGCGCAGCGTTGACCACCGCGTGCGCGGCAACTTTGCCCTCGTCGTTCAGACCGCTGTAATGACCAATCACCTCCGCCACGTATGGCGCAGCACCGCCTGCGAGGGCGGCACTGGGATCGCTCCTGCTCTTTCTCCTTATAGCGCCTGGCTGACAACTACTGGTCAACGCAAACCAAAGGTATCGGGCAGATCTTTGACAAAGTCGGACTCATTCCCCCGATAGGCTTTTGCAATTTCTGCAAAGGAATCGATAATGCTCCCTTTCTCATCGTCCGTTAATAATTGAAGCTCGGCGGCAATATGTTCCAGCATTTCCACAGCGGCATCGGGACAGAGCGAATCTTCGCCAGTGAATTCAAGGAAAATGGCCATATCAGCGATAATTTTAATCAAATGATGCGAGTGAGTCATAGACCCTTTCCCCTTATTACTAACGTAAACCCAACATCCCGCCGGCAGGGGCGAGAGACTGTTTGTTAACTCTCATACTTGAAGTCGATATTTATTTTCAGTGTTTCAATGTTTATCGTTACTTCACACCCATGCCAGAATGGCTTTTCTTGTGATTTAAAGTTATCAACAAAGAAATTTCTTAGTTCGACTAAAAGATCTAAAAGTCTTGCACTGGCATCTGCGGTTTCAGTGATCCAGTGCTGGTTACCCTGTTTATCTATATAGTCATAAGTAAACTCACCACAGTCACTTTCCGGATCTAACGTAGCACACAGAATGATTTTTTCCGCAGTATCAGGTGCGATCGAGAGCAGTACTGAACCAATGTCATTATAAATATTCTGGGATTCACGCATCATTCCTCCTGACAGATAAATTTGCTCAAAGAGGGCAATATTTGTGCCCGTAATCGCTATACACCGATTCGGCTAAAATTTTATTAAAATCTTTACAAATCAATGTGTTTTAATTAACGTTGCGTGACACAGATGATTATGCTCCGTGTACTGAAGATGTACTGAGTGGCTCCCGTAATTTTTTTGAATTTCATATCGCGCTTCCAACTCCCATATTGGGTTCATATTCGCCATTATTTCAATAAATTTTGGAAAAGCGATGCGCCGTCCATCCCTCTCTTCAACCCTGTGATCTAACTTATATTGGTAGGCAATCTGACAGGCGAATTCGGACATAATCCAATAAAGCAGCGTATTCAAAGAGTGAGTGACTTTTCGGGAGAACTCATACCCTCTTTCTGAATAAATATAGTTATATAAATCATTTTCGAATGAAATATAGGGGGTGCCATCGCCATAGGGAGCAGAACACAGATTCACTGAATGTTTTGGAAAGCCTGCTCGTAAAATCATCTCATCAGCTTGTCTTTGTATTTCATTAATATTGACTAACATATCAGCGAACCTCGCGAATATACTTCTAACGGATACCAAAAATCCAGAACACTATCCCCGCAGGTAAACCTAACACACTGATTTTTAAAATAGTAATTATCTCTTCTTTTCCGAATGGAAAAGGCTTATCAAAGTCCCGGATTAGCCAGCCTTTCACCAGATAAGAAAAAAGACCAATTATCATCAATGCGATGCACATCAAAAAACATATGCCCAAAAGCGTCCAAAGGGATTTTTTGGAATTATCGAGTCTCATTTTACTTTGCCATAAAGCCAACCTCCCGCCGGAAGTGCGGGAGGTGATTCACATTGCAACCTGTCCTGGTCTTTTATCGGTGATAAAAAAACCAGATGATCAAACCCGCAGGCAGCCCCAGCCAGGTTAACTCAAGACATATCAACACATCCTTGAAAGAGAAGGGGAAATCCTCCTTCACATTCCATGCTAATCCCGCACCGACTAAACGGCCAAGGAGCGTCAGAATGAACACAGCCAGACCTATCGAGCAGCACAGGTAAACAAGGTTAATAAACGATTTAGTGCTGTTTTTCATTCTTACTACCGCTCTCTTTCAGTTTATCTGAAACCATACCCGACATCGCAGAGTCCCCTGCGTTACCCAGTATTGAAGGTAATGGGTGTTGTGGTACAGGTTTGGTTATTGTCCAGACGCCTGTTGGAACCCACTCGTACTGTTTTGATACCGGGTTGAATATTTTATCAAACGGCACTTTGATCATGTTGCCTGTAGCGAAACCAGCAGAAGCACCCGCCTTACTCAGTAACGCTGCGAGCATAGGATCGTCACCATTGATTTGAGCTTGATAGTAACCACCTGCTGCGTTCCATGTCACGGTTGGGTTATAACCTTTACCCGCGGTGATTGCCCCGATAACCCCGGATCCAATAAGATCGGCAAGTTTGACTTCACCCGTAGTCTTGTACTGAATACCCGCCCCTAAACCGACACCCACACCCACAGCGATAAGCTGCTCTTTGCTGTTGTTTACGGCATTGGTCAGAATCGCTCGTCCGCCCATGATGATCACCGGCCAGGAGGTAGGATCCATCACCACAGACAGTACACGATCGCCTGTTGTGATATTGTCCTGAAGGAATTTCAGGTCGGCGCCGTTCAGGTAATTCACCAGTGCCGCTGCCGTCGGATCTTTGAGTTTTTCATCCAGGCGGAACTGCCCTGGCTGCGGATCGTTGGCCACGTTGGTCGAGGCCTGGATCAGCTCCTGCCAGGTAACGCAGGTCACCCCTCCGCCGGTACAGGCATCCGCAAGCTCTTTGCTTTTCTTATTACTGATTGCCAGATACTTCTCAACCACTTTCATGCAGTCACCGCCGGAAGCTTTACACTCCAGTAGCTCTTTATCCAGCTGACGCGCTTCTGCCGTACTCAGATAGTTATTCTCAACCGTCGTTTTACCCGCCTGCGCCCCGGCAACAGCAGAAGCTGAGCTGTCGCCCGCCAGACCGCCGGAAAGCCCCGCAGCCAGCGTCGCCAGCGCAGAAACCGTCTGCTTCTGCGTTTCATCCAGCTCATCGGCCGATTTGCCGTACATCTCGGTAGCGATCATCCCCACCAGTTCGCCCGTGGCGGCACCGGCGGCACCCGCCAGTGCGTCCTGCCCCTGAGCGGCGGCCAGCGCGGCGTTGACCACCGCGTGGGCGGCGACTTTGCCCGCGTCGTTCAGACCGCTGTAATGACCAATCACCTCCGCCACGTATGGCGCAGCACCGCCCGCGAGAGCGGCACTGAGATCGCTTCCGGCCAGGCCCTGAACCGCTGCCGTCGCCGCCTGAATCGCCTGCTGATACTGCCCACCGGTGCCAAAGCCGGAGGCACTGAGCGCGTCGTTGTACGCCGTCTGGTAGATCTGGCCGTTAATATCTTCCAGCGTCGCGGTTTTGCCCGGGTTGGCTTTCTCCCACGCCGCTTTCGCCTCCTGCAGATCCTGGGCGTTGACGTTTTTCAGCTTCTCTTTCGCCGCGTTGGTGGCGCGGATGCTCCCCTCGGTGCGGGCAATATCCGCCACCTGATTACCAATCTCACCGATGAGCTGCGCCTGCTGGAGCCGCTCCTGCTCTTTCTCTTTGTCGAAGATAGGGGAGAGCGTCTGGTTGGCGTGCTCCACGTCGCGGCTGAGCTGGTTGACATCCTGCGCCTGACGATCCTGGTCGCGGACAATCAGGGTGCCCTCCGATACTGCGGCGTGCGTGGTGCTGCTGTCATGCCCGTCGCGGTTCGCCCCCACCAGCAGGCCGTTCGCCATATTCCCGGCAAACTGGCTGCCGATGCTGCCCCCGGTGCTCATCCCCACGCTCTGGTGTTCCACTTCGAAATCGGCGCGGTTTTCAATATCGCTGAAGCCAATGGTGCCGGTATCGAGACGGTTTTTATCGGCGGTCGCCGTCGAGCCAATCACCGCCCCGTTGAGCTGGGTATGTTCGCCCACGGTGATGTCGTAGCCGCCTTTGCCGGCGAAGATCCCGGTCTGCTCCACGACAGAGTCGTAGTTGCTGTGCATCTTGTCGCGGCTGAGGTTGACGCTGGCCGAGCCGGTCATGGAGCCGATGCTGAAGCTGCCCCCCGCGCTGGCGTTCTGCTGTTTCGAATCGTAGCGATCGCTGTCCTGCTCGGAGGTGAGGGTCAGGTTGCGGCCAATATCCGCCCTTACCGTCTCGCCGCTTACCTGCGCCCCGGTCAGGGTGGCGTCACGTCCGGTCAGAAGATTCACCTGGCGGCCCGCGTCCACGGTGGTCTCGCTGTGGGTGGTGCCATTGCCGCTCTCGTTGCCTTTGCCGCGGTTGACGCTGGCGGAGATGTTCAGGCCAAAGCCGCCGGAGCCGACGCCGATCCCAACCCCGACGCTGCCGCCCTTGCTCTCGTTTTTGCCGTCCAGCAGCTGGGTGTTCTGCGCAGAGCGCAGATACAGATCGCGGTTGGCGGCAAGCGTAATATCGTTGCCCGCCTTCAGCTGGCTGCCTTCCACGGTCAGGTCGCCGTCCGTGCCGCGCTCGCCGCTGCCGGTGGCGACAACGCTCAGATCGCGCCCGGCGTTGAGGGTGCTGCCCTGAGCGGTGTTCTGCTCGCTGTACTGGGTCGATTTCGACGACTGGCTGCCGTAGGAGAGGCTGATGCCCACGGTATTGGTGTTGCCCGCGTCCGCACCCTGGGCCTGATCCATACGTGCGGCCTGGGCGGCCTGCACGCCGGAGAGCGCGGCCTTCACCCCCTGCAACGCCTGTAAGCGGCCGCTGCCGGAGGATTTCGCCTGCTGGGAGGCTTCAACGGCGCTGTTCAGCGCGCTGCCGACGGTGCCGGAGAGCGCCAGCGTCAGGCCGGAGGTTTTCTGCTCCACCTCGTGGGTCTGCTGGCTGCGGTTATTCACCGCCGTGATATCGACGTTTTTACCGGTCAGCGTCATGTCCTGACCCGCCACCAGATCCGAGCCGCTCACCGTCAGGCGATCCCCCGCCCGCAGGGTCAGGTCGCCGTCGACGCTGCCCACGGTGCTGCCCGCCTGGGTCGCGTCCGCGCCGGTGTCGGTGGTTTTAATGCTCTGTGTGCCGACGCTAAAGCCGATGCCGCCCGAGCTCAGCAGACCCGATTTTTTCTCCTGCTTCTGGTGCAGCTCATTATTGCGTTCGGCCTGGGTCTCCACGCTCAGGTTGTTGCCTGCCAGCAGGGCCACATCCCCGGTGCCCGCCACGTTGCTGCCGCGCACGGTGAGATCGTTTCCGGCGGTGAGGTTAACGGTGTCGCCGTTCAGCTCGCTGCTCTGCACCGTCTGACGGGCGATCTGGTCGCGGGTGGTGGTGGTGGTTTTCGACAGGAAGCCGTTACCGCCCACCACTTTGTGCCGTTCGTCCAGATCCTGGGTATTCTCACCCGCCGTCAGGGTCAAGTTATTCCCGGCGCTGACGTTCAGCGCCTGCCCGGCGGAGAGGGCAGCGGCGCGGGCGTTGAGGTCATTCCCGGCGGCCAGGGTCACGTCGCCTTTGCCCGTCACTTCGCTGCCGATGCTGTTCGTCTGGCCCTGTTTCAGGCTGTTGTCGGCATCCCACACCAGATTATCGCGGCTGGCGGTCTGGAGATCGTTGAGGTTCATATCCCGCCCGGCCACCAGCTGGGCGGTACCGTTCTCGCCGCTGGCGATAACCTGTGCCCCGGTCAGGTTAATATCCCGCCCTGACTGCAGCGCCAGTTTGCCGTCGTCGCCCTGGACGTAAATACCCGACACGCTGTCGATGGTGGTGCGGGCGAAGCGGTTCTCGCCGTTGACGCTTTCGGCGCTGAGGGTGGTGCTGGTGAGGTTGATGTCGCGCCCGGCGCTGGCCAGCAGGCTGCTGTCTCCCACGATGGCACCGCCGATATTGTTGATATCGGTGCGCGCGTTGAGGTTAACATCCGCCCCCTGAATGGTGCCGGTCTGGTTGGTGATGTTGTCGGCGTCCAGCTGCAGCACTTTGCGCCCGGCAAGGGTCCCGCGGTTAAACAGGTCGCCGTTGAGCTTGATAGAGACGTTGTTCCCGGCAATCAGCGCGCCGGAGCCGTCGATATCGCCCGGTTTCACTTTGGCGTAGACCTGCGGCACCAGCACGTTCTCGGTTGAGCCGTCCGGCATCTTCACCCGGGTGTTCACCAGCCAGACGATATCCCCGGTCAGCAGCGCCATCTGCGCAGGCGTCAGCGCCACGCCAATCTTCAGATCGTACTGCTTGCCGAAGGTGATGCCGCGATCCATCAGCGCCTTGTACTGCTCTTCGTCGTTGCTGTAGCCGTCCAGATAGCGCTGGCCGGTGATGCCGATCACCTGCTCGCGGATCAGCCGCTGCTCGTAGTAGCCATCCCCCAGCCGCTTCTGGGTCATGTCGCCGTCGGCGGTAAAGGCGTCCTGCATATAGTCGCTGCCGAGCCACTGGCGCTCGTTGGTAAAGCGCGGATCGGTCTCCACCAGGTACGGCACCTCCGCCGACGGGTTCACCTTGAACAGGCTGTTGTCCGGCAGGGTGGTGTTGGGGCCGATAATGCGGATCGCGCCGTCGGCCGGAGTCACTTCAAACTGCTGTCCGGCAGGCGGGGTCACCGGCTCGCCCGGCGAGACGGTCTGCTGCGGGGCAGGGGCCACGCCCGCGGCCTGACCAATGGTCACGTCGGTGCCCGTTAACACCAGCGGGGAGAGGCTGAGGTTGCTGCCCTCCACGCTGCCGTTGCTGACCAGCTGGCCCGGCTTCAGGGCGATATCCTGAATGGTGGTTGGCGGCGTGTAAGCCGTGCGATCGCGTCCCTGTTCATCGTCGCCTTTGTGGCGAATACGGTAGTAGTGGGTGACGGTGCCCTCATCAGTGGTGTAACGCTTGCCGGGCACGTCCTCGTTCTTCACGCTACCCATCTGGTCGATTGCCAGGGTGCCGCCCGCAATCACCTGGCTCTTGTCGTTAAACAGCTTGTCGCCGGTCATCAGCAGGTTGCCCCCGGCGAGGATCTTCGCCGGGTCGCTCTCTTTGATGCGCGTTTCGTCGATGGTGCGGGTGTAGTCGTACTGGTTAAAGTTGTCGTTATTTGAGCCGGTATCTTCTGGCGTATTCAGGTTGCGCAGCCCGTCGGAGGAGTTGTCATCCACCCAGACGCCTTTCTCAGTTGAGCTCCAGCGGTTGGTGGAGCCGGAGTGCTGATAGTCGGTGAGATCTTCCTGCGACACCCGCACCACTTCGGTGGAGAAGTGGTCGTTGATGTTATTGATCTGCCCGGCGGCGATGGCCATATCCTCGGCAGACTCGATGGTGGAGCTGTGGTTATTGATCGTTCCCGCCCGGCCGGTCACGGCGCCGCTGTCGTCCAGCGCGCCGCCGATACTCATGCTGCCCGCGCTGTAGATCAGGCCGTGGTCGGCGTTGTTCAGGGTCTGCACGCCCAGGCTCACGTGCTCACGACCGGCGAGCGTCGCCGCGGTGCCGTTTTCGGCGAGGTTGTTGAAGGTATCCACATTGATCCCCACCGCATCGCCGTAGATCCGCCCGGTGCCGGTGTTGGTCAGGGTGTCGGCGTTGATGCGGGTAGCGATGCCGTCGATCAGGCCGGTATTGCGTACCGTGCCGCTGGCCGTCAGGGTGGTGCTGCCGGCGTTGATTTCACCCCCGGCGAGGTTATTCAGGTTCGCGCTCTGCACGTTAAGGGCGCTACCCGCCATCAGCTGGCCGCTGTTGGTGAGATCGCCGTCGGTCGTGAAGGTCAGGTTGCCGTTGGCAATGGTAGTGCCGCTGTTGTTCACGCCGCTGCCGCTGTGAAGCGTCATGTCCCCCAGCGACAGCAGCTGGCCGCTGGCGTCCAGCGATGCCGCGTCCAGGCTGAGCGTTTTACCTGCCTTAAGGGTGCCGTCCGCGTTCAACAGATTCAGGGCGCTACCGCTGAGATCCAGGGTATCGCCCGAGGCCAGGACCCCTGCGCCGTTGTTCAGCACGCCGCCGTTATTGATACTCAGGGTGTTGTTCGCCAGGATGCTGCCGCGCTGGTTATCCAGGGTATCGGTGTTCAGCGTCAGGCTCTGGCCCTCCAGCCCCTGGTTTTCACCAGACGTACTGGTATTCACAAATTTGACGGCATTGAGGGTCACGTTTTTGCCGCTGCGAATCAGCCCGGAGACGTTATCCACCGCACCCCTGGCGCTGTCGAGGAGCAGATCCCCCACCGACTGGATCTGCCCGCCGCCGTTTTGCAGATTATCGGTATGCAGGGCGGTATCGGCCTCGCCAATGATGCGCCCGCCGCTGCGGTTATCGAGCTCTGTGGCCGCGACATCCGCCGCGCCGCTCGCCGCCAGAGTGCCCGCCTGGTTATTGAGATTGTCTGCCGAGAGGTTCAGGGCCCCCAGGCTGTTCAGGGTGCCAGAGCGGTTATCGAGGGTACCGGAAGTGAGATTGATCCCGTCGCCCTGCAGGACGCCTTGAGTGTTGATGAGCTGCGAGGTGCCCAGCGACAGGCTCCCTGTCGCAGCAAGCTGCCCGGACGTATTGTTCAGCGTGCCGCCGTTGAAATTCAGGCTGTTGCCGGAGAAGGTAGTCCCCTGGCGGTTATCCAGCAGGCCGCCGCTGAGGGTCATAGCCCCGACCGATTTCAGCGCGCCGCCGTTATTGGTGAGGGTGTCGAACCCGGCGGTTAACGTCCGGTTCGCGCCAATCTGCCCGTCGGTATTGTCGATAGTACCCGCGCTGAGGCTAAAGTCGCCGTCGCTTGCCAGGAAGCCGCTCTGGTTATTCAGCGCGCCGCTCTCGAGGCTAAGCGAACCCTGAGAGAGCAGGGAGCCGGAACGGTTATCAAATTCATTCAGGGCCAGCGTTGCGCCGTCGGCGACAATCACCCCCTGCTGGTTGTCGAGGCTCCCGGCGCTGATGCGCTGGGTTTTGGCCGCCTCGATGCGGCCTTTGACGTTGTTCACCGCCTGCTGGCTGGCGATCTCGCCGTCACCCGCGCTGGCTGAGATCAGCCCCTGCTGGTTGTTTACCGTCCCGGCGTCCAGCCGGGTATTGCCCGCCACCGCCACAATCTGCCCGGCGCTGTTGTCGATGTTGTCAGCCTTGAGCTGCACGCCGTTGGCCGCGCCAATCTGCCCCTGCTGGTTATCGAGCTTGCCCGGCAGATTCACTGCGAAAGCGTCGCTGCCGCGCTGGACGATTTTACCTTTCTGGTTGTTGAGGTCGTGAGCGCTGAGGTTGATTTTCTCCGCGCTCAGGCTGCCGCCGCTGTTGTTAAGCATCTTACCGCTGCGGACGGTGAGTTCGCTGGCGTTGACCTTCGCGCTGGCGGTGTTCACATCTTCCGCGCCGCCATCCAGCAGGACATGTTTAGCCTGGGTCTGGCTGCCGCTGACGTCCACCCCCTGGCCGCGGGCGCTGAGATTGCCCCCCGCCAGGGTTTGCCCGTGGGCGCTCAGCTGGCCGCTGGTGCTCAGTTCCAGATCGCCCGCCCCGGCGAAGGTGCCGTCGCTCTTCACCCCGGCAGCCAGCACGCTCTGCTGGCTGCCGGTGAGGCTGGCCGCGCTCGCCCGGACGTTACTGGCGGCGGTAATCACGCCGCTGTTGTTGAGTTCGCCCGCGGTTTGCAGGCTGGCGCTCTCTGCGGCCCGCAGGGTGCCGCTGTTTTCGATGCGTCCGTCGGCGGAGATCGTCACGCTGCCCGCCTGGGCGCCGATAGCCCCGGCGTTACGCACCCCGACGCCGCGCTCGGTGCCCACCATGCGGATCTTGCCCGCGTACATGCCGCCAAGGCTGGCCACGTCCACCGCCAGCTGCGGGCGGGTGGCCGGGTCGTCGCTGCCTTTTTCAATCACCTCGTGGGCGGCATCGACGGTGTTGCGCCCGGTGGTCACCTTCAGATCCTTAGCCCACAGCCCGGCGTTGACCTTGACCGAACGGGCGATGATATCGGTGTAATCCGCGCCGGAGGTGTCCATCCCCGCGCCCTCGACCACCACTTCGCCGCGCTCGACGTTAAACCCGGTCAGCGCGCCGTCTTTCATCTGCGGCTGGCCGGTGGTGAGGGTGGCGCGGTTGGCGTTAATAAAGCCGCAGCCGCTACAGGTGATCCCTGACGGGTTGGCGATCACCACCTGGGCTTTTTTACCGGCCACTTCGATCATGCCGTTCAGCTTGCTCGGATCGCGGGAACTCACCTCATTGAGGATCACTTTGGCTTCGCCTTTCGCCAGCCACGGGTTGCCCGCCACCATGCCGCCCAGGTTAGTCTGCACGTTTTTATGCGAGTTATTGAGGATCGCCCCTTTCTGATCCACATCGAACCGGGTGTAGTTATTGCGCGATACCCCGGCAGCGGATGGCGTCTGGATATTGACCTGCGGCGTGCCGTTGGCGCTGTTAACCACCGTTGGCTGCTGGTTTTTTGGCGCCCCGGCGTCGGCCACGATGTTGGCCTGCGCCGTCTGTACGGCTCCCATCGCCAGCCACAGGCTAAAGCTCAGGGCGCTCACCTTGCCGATAAGCTGGCTGTGGGTATGGCCGATGCCGGAAGAACGGGACGAACCGGCGCGGCCGGAGCGGGCGATATCCGCCACCACCATCAGCATGCCGCGCGCTTTGTTAAAGACAATTCGGTACAGGTTCTTATTCATGGTTCATTCCTTTAAACGCTTCCGGCAGGGGCACAGTGAGCGGGTGATTCTGTTGCCATTCTCGGGCATGTTGACGGCTGACGTGGCTGCCGTGGAACAGCATCACGCGCTTGCCACGCTCCGCGCCCCGGTGATAGAGCGCGCGGCAGACGTGGTCGGGGAAGATGTCGCGGCGCATCAGGTTGTACATCGCGGCGGTATGGCCGAAGGGGGCGATCCAGTCGCAGAACCAGATCCTGTCCCCGCAGTCCCAGTCCGCCTCTTTCATCTCGATAGCCGGGCGGGTGAGGTAGCGGGCTTCCGCCTCCTCGTTCAGCCAGGCCCAGCTCATGAAAAAGACGGGACGCCCGTTTTCGCTCACCAGCACGTACTGTCCGCGCTTGATGATCGGCAGCAGCAGGGTGGGCAGGGCGTGAAGGGGGGCATCCCGGTGCATCGGGGAGTGCATCCACAGCCAGACGGTGGCGCCCAGCACCTCGGCCTCGCTCTCTTCTCCGCCGAGGATCAGCGGCGCTTTGATATCCAGATTGCCGACGCGCATCACCAGCTCCAGTTGAGATTAAAGCCGAGGGTCAGATCGCTGGTTTCAAAGCCGTCTGGCTTCGAGAACGGCGTTCCGGCGAACAGGTCGTAACCGGTGTTAAAGGCGTTGCCGCGCAGGCCCGCCACGCCGCCCGCCAGGTGTTTGCCTACCTGCAGGTCGGAACTGTAACCGCCCACTTCGCCGTAATCGGCACCCAGGTAGAACTCCTGATTTGGCAGCGGCGTGCGCCAGGCCACATCGTTACGCACGTACCAGCCGTGGCTGGCGCTCAGGGTGCGCTCGCCGTCAAAGCCGCGCACCGTCCAGCGGTTGCCGATGGCGAACTGATCCTGCGGCGTCAGCGGCGTGTTGCTTATCTGGCGCAGGTACTGCACGTTGTAGCGGAAGTTTTGCGTGCCGAGAGCAAACGGCAGATCGAGCTGGGCGCTGAGCAGGGTAATTTTGCTGAGCGCCGTGGCATCGCCCCAGTACTCTTCCGGCGCAGGCTGCGCGCCGAACCAGCGGGTGCCGCGCTGATAGCTGATGCCCGCGTCCAGGGTCGCCTGGCCGATGTAGTGGCGATGATCCAGCCCGATACGCCAGGCGGCGGTCTGCCGGTGCTGAACGCCCACTTCGGTATCGTCGATATAGTTGCGGGTCTCCCGCGCCATCACGTCCCAGGTGAAGGTGGTTTTTTGCGAGCCGCTGCGGTGCAGCACGCGGCTCAGCTGAACGTCGAGGTTTTTACTTTTACCGCTGTAGCGATAGTCCTCGTTCAGCCCGGCGACGGTCTGGTGGTAGTCGTAGTCGCTGCCGGTCACGCCCAGCAGCCAGTAGCCAAAGGGCACCGAGTAGTGGGCGGTGACGTTTTTACTGCCTTTGCCGCCCTTGTCGTTCAGATCGTGGCTGGCGGAGACATACAGCAGATCGCTCAGCGAGAAGGGGTTATCCAGCGACAGGGTCACGCCGCCCTGGTAACGCCCGGTGGTTTCGGTTCCGGCATCGTCCAGCGACAGGCCGATGCGCCACATTTTGCTCTGCTTGCGGGTAATCACCACGTCGGTCTCGCCGGGGTTTTCCCCCGGCAGCAGCTCCATGTTGGCCTCGACCGTCGGCAGGCGCTGCAGGTTTTCCAGCCCCTGTTCAATATCGCGCAGATCCAGCAGCTCCCCTTCATGTGCCGGGAAGGCGCTGTAGAGCTGGATGTAGTCGTCGCTCTCTTCGGTCAGTTTTACGTGGCGCACAGTGCCCGGCACGATGGCGAGCTTCAGGGTGCCGCTTTTCAGATCCTGCGACGGGGCCAGCACGCGGGTGGTGATCCAGCCGTGATCGACGATGCGGTTCTGCATCGTGCTCATCAGCAGGTTAATCCCTTTGCCGCCCAGACAGCGCCCCCGGGCCTGATCCGCAATACGCTGCAGCGGCACCCAGTGGGGCAGAGCCTCCTGACCGCTCAGTTCGACGCGGTTAATGGGGAAGCAGGGGGTTTCGGTAGGAAAGGCAATTCTGCCAAAGCCGGAGGAGGGCTCCGAAAGACGCACGTCCGGTACCGGCGGGGTTAATTGCTGCTCCAGCGCTCTCTGGCGCTGCTGCTGAATAATAAATTGATTATCGGGCGGCGCGGCATGGGCAGGGAGAATTAAAGGCAGGCCAGCGGCTGGCGCTATTATTATGGCGATATTGTGTCGGGCGATCATCGGCGAATCCATGCTGTGTAAGAAAAAAGAAGTCAATGTGAATTTGTGTAAAATTGTTTAAGTATTAGGCCGGGAATGAAAGGGGGATTATTCCTAAAGCCCGGAATTATCCGAGTTTCAGGCTCCTTAAATCTGGTAGGTTCAGGCGGGGAAAATAGATAACGCAGGGTTCTCGTGGATATCAGGAAATACCCACGAGAAACTTAAGTGAAATTTATGGCTATTTTTGAATGCGGTCGACGCGAACGACCGGAGGGGACGATTTTTTGTCCAGACTGCCGTTAATGCTGATCATATTATCGGGCTGGACCTTGCGGCCATCAAATACCGCCTGAGGAATAATCGTATCAATGGTGCCGGTTTTATCGCGGAATTTAAATTTATCACCGCCGGCGCCGTCAATAAGATTACCGCGCAGGGAAATCGTTGCCCCATCGTGCATCTCTTTTGCCTGCTCTACGGTCATGGTGCGGGCATCCTCGGTGCCGCGATAACCGTCATCCAGCGCATGGGGTGGTGGTGGGGCAGTATCTTTTTTCAGTCCACCATTATCATCGGCATACGCAGCCGGAATTATAAGGCAACACAATAAGGGTGCGACGGATAATTTCATACGGCCTCCTTGGTTTAGTCAGCTTGACAGATTAAGCCTGGTTGCTATTTTTTATTTTGCAAACAGGAACAGTCTTAATCAAATTTATCGATAAAAATCATCTGGCTGCATAATTTTAATTAACGAGACGGTGAGGTGATATATGGCAAAAGCAAAAGATAATTCCCCCGCTTTGCCCGGCGTGAAACCAAGTCCA
This sequence comes from Leclercia adecarboxylata, assembly GCF_023639785.1. NCBI lineage: Bacteria > Pseudomonadati > Pseudomonadota > Gammaproteobacteria > Enterobacterales > Enterobacteriaceae > Leclercia > Leclercia adecarboxylata. The sequence goes on along the minus strand of NZ_CP098325.1, from coordinate 3,617,435 downwards.
GCCGCCCTGAAGTTTGAATACGACACCCACCGCTTCGGTTTTGTTCTGTTATTACTCATTATTGCCGCTGCGTTGCTGGGGCTTTTTTCCGGCGGGTACTTTAGCGAAGCGACAAAAACAACGGCTGCACATAATCTGCAGGTGGAATATCAGCGTTTTGGCCGATTACAGACCCCCGTCGAGTTAAAAATCACCGTGCCGGGCGCGGATCCCGCCCCGCTGGCGCTGCGGATCGGCGGCGACTATATGGCGCGTATTCAGACCGATAATATCTGGCCGCAGCCTGACAACATGTACAGTGAGGGCGGGGAAATGGTGCTGGTTTATCAGGCGCCGCGCAGGGATTTTACCGTCTGGCTCTACACGACCCCGCATCGCCCCGGTAAAACGGACACCACCGTCACGGTCAATAATCAACCGGGTCTCTCGTTCTGGCAATTTATCTATCCCTAAGGCAATAGTATGGAAATGATACTCAGGGCGGTGGCGATTTATCTGATTTTGCTGGTGGTATTTAAAATCGCCGGGCGTCGGGCGCTGCTGCAAATGACCAGCTTCGATCTCATTCTGCTGTTAATTATCAGTGAAGCCACACAGCAGGCGCTGCTGGGGGATGATTTTTCCGTCACCGGCGCCATGCTCACCATTATTACGCTGGTGGTGGTGGATATGCTTTTTGGCATGCTGAAAAAATATATTTCCGGCGCGGAGTCGATGCTCGATGGCTCCCCGGTTTTCCTTGTCGTACACGGCGAATTACAAAACGAAAAATTAAAAAAGGTGGATGTTTCCTGCGACGATATTCTGGTCTCTGCCCGTCAGAATCATGGCATAACAGAACTGAAAAAAATTAAATACGCCATACTTGAACGTAATGGCCATATTTCGATTATTCCTGAAGAGAATGCATCATGAAAGACAATATCTGGAACCAGGCTAAAACCACCAGGGAGCTTACCCGCCAGGTTGCCACCGTTCTGATCGACCTGGGCTGGTTGCTGACCACGGCGGAATCCTGCACCGGCGGCAATCTGGCCTCGGCGCTGTGCGCCGAAGAGGATACCGCCTCGTTTTTTGGTACCGGGGTGGTCACCTTTAACAACGAAGCCAAGCACAAGGTGCTGGGCGTCAGCAATGCCACCCTCGAAAAACACACCGCCGTCAGCAGCCAGACCGTGGGCGAGATGGCCGAAGGGGCGCTGAAGCTTGCCGACGCGGATATCAGTATCGCCATCAGCGGTTATGCGGGGCCGGACGGCGGTGAAGATGGCACTCCGGCAGGCACCGTCTGGTTTGGCTGGTGTTTTCACGGCGAAGTCACCACCGCCGTGCAGCACTTCACCGGCGAGTGCGAAGACGTGATTGAGAAAGCGGTTCGCTATGCGCTTTCGGAACTGTTGCGGCAGGTCCCGCACTGGAAAAAGCAACTGCATTAAGGAGAGCACGATGAGCGTAGTGGTGATCACAGGCGCGACGGCAGGCGTAGGCAAGGCCACGGCGCTGCGTTTTGCCCAGGCGGGTTATGACGTGGGGATTATTGCCCGCGATGACCACAGCCTGGAGGTGGCGCGGGGCGAAATTGAACACTACGGCGTAAAGTGCCACACGGTGAACGCCGATGTGGCTGATGCCCCGGCCATTATGGCGGCGGCAAACGCGTTCGAGCAGCACCTTGGGGCGATCGACGTGTGGATCAACAACGCCATGTGCGGGGTGCTGGCGCCGTTTCGCACCATGGATGACGAGGAGTTTCGTCGGGTCACGGACGTTACCTATCTCGGTTACGTTAACGGCACCCGGGCGGCACTGGCCGTGATGACCCCGCGCGATGCCGGGCAGATTATTCAGGTCGGCTCCGCGCTGGCCTATCGCTCCATCCCGCTCCAGTCGGCCTACTGTGGTGCCAAAGCGGCGATCCGCGGCTTCACCGACGCCGTGCGCACCGAGCTCATCCACGAGAGAATCAACGTTCATCTGTCGATGGTGCAGATGCCGGGGCTTAACACGCCGCAGTTTAACTGGGCGCGGAATAAGTTTGCCTTCGCCATGCGCCCGGTCGCGCCGGTCTACGAACCGGAGGTCGCCGCCGAGGCGATATTCAACGTCACCCGACGTCCGGTGCGGGAGCTGTGGGTGGGATGCAGCACCATGCAGGCCATTATCGGCCAGTTTCTTTTCCCCGGCCTGCTCGACCGCCTGATGGTCAAAAAGGCGTGGGAAGGGCAGATGACCAGCGAGCTGAATCCCCCCGAGCGGCAGGACGATCTCTCCGCCCCGGTCAGCGGTATGCACCAGGTCCACGGGCGGTTCTCCAGCGAGGCCAGAACCCGGGCCACGGCCATCACCTCCGGCGTACCGGGGAAGGTGCTGCTGGGCTCCGCCGCGCTGGCGGGGCTGCTGCTGGTGGGGAAATTGATCGCCAGGCGGAAATAGCATATAGGCCGGATGTGGCCTGATGCCCTCACATCGGTCTTATCCCCAGGGCTGAAAAATCCCCGGTAACTTTCTTGCCTTTAACGCAATGAAATTACTACATGATTATAAAGGGCTTACAGCGGCTCCCTGGTCCGGCTGACAGATAAGTGCAGAACGTAAGGTGAACGGAACCACCACCTCTGTCGCATGTTCCCCCTCACCCCAGCCCTCTCCCTCAAGAGAGAGGGTGCAAACACTAAAAACGGCAACCTGAGTTGCCGTTTTGCATTTACCTCCGCCACCCGGCACTGCCGCTGCGCTTAATGATACCCCTCGGTATCCGTCACCTTCCCACGAAACACGTAGTAGCTCCAGGCGGTGTAGACCAGGATCAACGGGATGATCAGCAGCGTTCCCACCAGCATAAACAGCTGGCTGGACGGCGGTGCGGCGGCGTCCCAGATGGTGATGCGCGGCGGAATAATATTCGGCCACAGGCTGATGCCCAGCCCGCTAAAGCCGAGGAAGATCAGCCCGAGGGTCAGAATAAAGGGTCGGGTGTGGCTGTGCGGGTTGCGGGTCAGCCGCCAGATCCACAGCCCGAAAATCCCCACCAGCAGCGGCACCGGCAGGAAGTAGAAGAAGTTCGGCAACGTGAACCAGCGGTCGGCCACAAACTGCCAGCCGAGCGGCGTCCAGACGCTCACCACCGCCACCACGCCCAGCAGCACCAGAAGCACGCGGCGGGTCAGATCGCGCATATGGTTCTGCAACGCACCTTCGCTTTTCATGATGAGCCAGGTGGTGCCCAGCAGGGTATAGGCCACCATCAGCCCCAGGCCGCAGAAGAGATTAAACGGCGTCAGCCAGTCCAGCGACGAACCGGCGAAGCGACGGCCTTCGACATCAAAGCCGTTGATCATCGCCCCCACCACAATGCCCTGGCTGAAGGTCGCCAGCAGCGAACCGCCAGCGAAGGAGTAATCCCAGAAGGCGCGGTGCGACGGCGTGGCCTTAAACCGAAACTCAAACGCCACGCCGCGGAAGATCAGGCCGATCAGCATGGCGGTGAGGGGGATCGTCAGAGCGTCGATGATCACCGCATAGGCCAGCGGGAAGGCGCCAAACAGCCCTGCGCCCCCCAGCACCAGCCAGGTTTCATTGCCGTCCCATACCGGGGCGACGCTGTTGACCATCACGTCGCGCGCCTGGGGGTCACGCTCAAAGTAAAAGAGCATGCCGATACCCAAATCGAAGCCATCCATGATGATGTACATCAGGGTGGCGAAAACGATGATGGCAAACCAGATGACTGAGATATCGACGCCCATTACAGTTTCTCCTCTTCCGGTACCGGCTCTGCCGCCGAGAGCGGACGTGCAGGTCTGCCGTCGGTCTTCACTGAAAGGTTGTCGACAGGCTGCGGCCCCTTTTTAATCAACCGCACCAGATAGACGAGCCCCACGCCGAACACCGAGCAGTAGACAACGATAAACGCCAGCAGGCTGATGCTCATTTGTAACGTGCTGTGCAGGGACACCGCGTCAATGGTGCGCAGATAGCCATACACCACCCACGGCTGGCGGCCCACTTCGGTCGTGATCCAGCCCGCCAGGATCGCCACCACGCCAGCGGGCCCCATGCTGAGGGCGAACCAGTGGAACGGGCGGGAGTGGTAAAGCCGGCGACGGCGGCGCAGCCACAGGCTGGTGACCCCCATCAGGATCATCAGCATTCCCAGCCCCACCATCACGCGGAACGACCAGAAGACAATCAGCGAGTTGGGCCGCTCGTCTTTCGGGAAATCCTTCAGCGCCGGAACCTGCTTATCCAGACTGTGGGTGAGGATCAGGCTGCCAAGCGCCGGGATCTCCAGCCCGTATTTGGTACGCTCCTCCTCCATATCCGGCACGCCAAACAGCAGCAGCGGCGTGGCCTCGCCGGGCGGATTTTCCCAGTGGCCTTCGATAGCGGCAATTTTTGCCGGCTGGTGTTCGAGGGTGTTCAGGCCATGCATATCCCCGACAAAGGCCTGAATGGGCGCGACCAGCAGGGCCATCCACAGCGCCATCGAGAACATCTTGCGCACCGCCGGGGTGTCGTTACCCCGCAGCAGATGCCATGCCCCGGAGGCACCCACAAACAGGGCGCTGCTCAGGAAGGCGGCGATGGACATGTGGATCAGGCGATAGGGGAAGGAGGGATTAAAGATGATGGCGAACCAGTCCTCGGGGATCACCTGACCGTTCTCAATGCTGAAGCCCTGCGGCGTATGCATCCAGCTGTTAGAGGCGAGGATCCAGAAGGTGGACATCAGGGTGCCGAGCGCCACCATGCAGGTGGCAAAAAAGTGCAGGCCGGGCCCGACCTTATTCCAGCCAAAGAGCATCACGCCAAGGAAACCCGCTTCGAGGAAGAAAGCGGTCAGCACTTCATAGGTGAGCAGCGGGCCGGTAATGCTCCCGGCAAACTGGGAGAAGCCGCTCCAGTTGGTACCGAACTGGTAGGCCATTACCAGCCCGGAGACCACGCCCATCCCGAAGTTAACGGCAAAGATTTTTAACCAGAAGTGATACAGCGAGCGCCAGACGTCGTTTTTCGTCCTCAGCCACATCCCCTCCAGCACCACCAGATAACTGGCAAGACCGATGGTTAACGCCGGAAAGATAATATGAAATGAGACAGTAAAGGCAAACTGAAGCCTGGCGAGATGGAACGCATCGAGTTCGAACATCGTACTCTACCCCTGTCAGCGAAATGCCCCGCACGAAACGGGGCATTGTGATACAGCATTTTCTTCGGCGCAGGGTTACGGTTTTTTCTTTCCGGCACCCAGCTCAGCGCCAGTGAGTGGATCGGCTTTAGGATCCGACTCGGTGCGTTTCGCCATCGCTTTGAGCAGAGCGGTCTGCTCTTTCGAAAGCTTAACCTGAGCGTTACCGTCTCCACCGTCAACGGCGGGTTGCGGATCGGCAACGTACTCAAAGTTTTCATCGCTGTTCCAGCTACCGCGAAGATCGTCACCTGCAGACATATTGTAGTAGGTGGTTGCATATTGTTCGATTGGCGGCAGTTTCCCCGGCGGGAAATTATTGCGAATCGACTGCAATGCTTTCTCAAACGAGAGCTGGTGCGCGGCCTCACGGGTCATCAGGAACGCAAGGGCATCTTTTACCCCGACATCGTCAGTGACGTTGATCAGGCGTTCATAGATGATTTTGGCGCGCGCTTCCGCCGCAATATTCGAGCGTAGATCGGCGGTGGCTTCCCCAATGGTGTCGACGTAAGCGGCGGTCCAGGGCACGCCAGCGGAGTTGGTCAGCGAAGGCCCGCCCCCGTACAGCAGAGAGGTAATGTGGCTGTCGTTACCGTTGGCCGTCAGCGAGCGGTAGAGTTCCGCTTCGCTTTCCGTTCCCTCGGCCAGCTCACCTTTGGCGCCTTTATTCAGCATGCCGACCAGCGTACCGATGATCTCAAGGTGGCTGAGCTCTTCGGTAGCGATATCCATCAGCATCTCTCTGCGGCCCGGATCGTCATCGCCCAGCCCCTGCGTGAAGTAGCGGCAGGCTGCAGCCAGCTCGCCCTGAGGACCGCCAAACTGTTCAAGCAAAAGGTTCGCCAGGCCGGGATTAGGCTCGGCGACGCGGACGGTGTACTGCAGCTGCTTTACATGTCGAAACATAGGCTCACTCCTGAGTTATTTTTTCGCTTCCACGCCGTCTGCATCTGAACGCAGCAGGAACTGCTCAGTGGTGTCAGGGATATGCTGGATCAGCCAGTCGGCCATGCGCTGCTCTTCCGCGAGAATGGATTCAATCGCAGGTATCGACGCCACGTCCCCGGCTTTTTTCGCCGCGGCCAGCAGGGAGGTATAGCAGGCAATTTCGAACTGCTCGAAAACGTAGCCGCTAATAGAGCCCTTCACAATTTCATCTGACGTCATCATGCCGCCCATAGACTGACCGAACGCCATCATTTTGCTCATGGAGTCTTTAATAACCGAGCGGGAAATATCGTTACGATCAAGAATCTCTTCCAGCAGGGTAATCTGGTGTTTGGTTTCAGAAATATGCTGCTCGATGCGGGCACGGACATCAGGATAATTATCGATGCGGCTCGCCATTGATTCGAGCATAGATTCAGCTTGCTTTTCCATGGCGTGAGCATCGCGTAGCCAGTCGTGGTAGTGTTCTACGTGATTCATATTTTCTTCCTCGGGTTCGGTTAATACAGGCTTACTTTTCTGCTTTCTGGTTAATATTACCGACGGCCAGATCGGTGAGTTTAAAATCGGTGGATTTCTCTTCTTCCAGCGTCTCGGCTAATAATTTTACTGCTTGGGTATAGCCTAATTGCTCCGCCAGGGTGGCGAGGGTGCCGTAGCTGGCAATCTCATAGTGCTCGACCTTTTGCGCCGCGGCGATCAGGGCCGCATCGCGAACTTCATTTTTTTCTGTGCTTTCAATGACTTCATTGGCTTCTTCGATTAAGCCTTCCATCGCCACACACTTCATTCTTTTCAGTTTGATATTGGGCGTTTTCTCTACAACCTGATCGATACGTTCAATCTGGCCGTGCGTCTCTTCCAGGTGCGCTTTAAACGCAGCGCTTAATTCAGGGCTGGAGGCTTCGCGGGACAATTTAGCCAGCGCGCGGGTAAGCTGTTTTTCTGCACTATAGGTATCGGATAGTAAATGAATAAATACATCCTCAACACTTTTCATATTCATATATTATCTCCAGTGACGTCGAAATTCTGCGAGCCCGCGGACTCGCAGATTTTCGGTTAAAGTGAAGAACAGGCTTTAATATTGAGATGAATTAAGAATTGTCAGACTTGCGTCCGCCGCCATGGCTATGCTGACCACCCTTTTTACCTGCTTCGGATGCACGCTGCGGATCGTTTTTGAAATTACCGCCGCTCTGCTGTCCACCTTTTTTCCCTGCTTCAGAAGCCTTTTCACGATCCTGAGAGAAATTACCTGAACCACCACGTTGATCTGCCATATTATGTTTCCTCGTGTACATTGTTTATGTCAGTTGAGATACGTTTTTATTCGTATCCGTTGTCGTTCAGGATTAAATTTAGACCCTGTTTGCGAGGAGTCAAACTGACTTTCTGAAATAAATATCTTGTCACTTTTAACCCTGGGTAAAAATAACGCTTCGCTTGTTTCACAGATATTCGGCGACAAGATTATGTAAACAAACGACCTTCCGGCAGTTCTGCTTTTTCGCTGTTTTTATGTTTCGCTGAAACGGGCGAGTCCAGGCGTGGCGGGGCTCTTTACGAAAATTTACATTTTGGCTGAGAGCCTATAGTGCAGATAAACTTAATGTACGTGGGATTAATCTCAATTGGTTTTATATATTATTTGCGCGTATTTATTTGGGTGAAAAATAATCATGCGAAGCGGCTGTGTATATTATGTATGGATTACAGTTACTCACAGAAAGGGCTACTTCAAACGGGGTAAACAGGGAAGACGATCCGATGATTCTGTATTATCCCGATAAAGCGGAATGGGAACAGGCCTGCGGAAGAATGCGTGACGCCGGGTTCACCCAGTCAGCGTCGTTTAACCCGTACTGGGACGTAAACGGATGCACCTTCGTCGATCATGACGGATATCAGAACGGACTCGCATTGTGGATGCAAACCGGCTCCCCGCTCACCGGATGCGCAAACCGCAGCTCGCTGGCGTGCAGCATCAGGCGCGGCGTGTGCTCTGTGCCGGGCATCAGCAAGCCGCCGTACAGGTCGCAGCCTAAAATCGGGTGGCCCAGCTGCTGGCAGTGAATACGCAGCTGGTGGGTGCGCCCGGTCTCAGGCGTCAGTTCCACCCGCGTTACCGGCACGCCTCCCTGATGATAAAAGCGTTCAGTCACCCGATAACGGGAGCGGGCGGGCTTGCCGTGAAGGGGGCAAACCGACATCCGCGGGAACAGCGCCGGATCTTTGGCAATCGGCGCGTCTATCAACCCCTCATCTTCAGACAGATGCCCGCAGAGCAGGGCAGTGTAGATTTTCGTCACGCTGCGCTGGCTGAACTGCTGGCAGAGGGCGGCATTGATCGCCTTGTTGCGGGCAATCACCATCACGCCGGAAGTGCCAAAATCGAGGCGATGCACCAGGGTACAGCCGGGGAAGCGCTGCACCAGCCGGTGATGCACGGAATCGAGATTTTGCGGGTTTTTGCCCGACAGGCTGAGCAGCCCGCTGGGCTTATTGATCAGCACCAGGTGCTCGTCCTGCCAGAGCGTCTCTATCGCTTCATGGCAGGGCGGGGCAATAAAATTATCGATAATGACTGACATCAGGCTGACCGCAAAAACAAAGGGGGAAGCGGATGATAACCCATTACGTATGCGATTTAATCTGTGACGTGTTATCAAGCCGTCTGATGGCAGGCACCAGGCTGGCGGCCAGGGTGGCAAGAACCACCGCACAGGCCGCAACCAGCAGCACCTTGCTGGTGCCGTACTGGTGCGCCAGCGGCCCGGCGATCAGCTCTCCGAAGGGGATCGCCACAAAGGAACCCACCGCATCGTAGGCATACACGCGTGCCAGCTTATCCTGCGGAATGTGCGTTTGCAGGGAGTGGGCCCAGGCGACGCCAAAGAGGCCAAAGGTTACCCCGGCGATAAAGAATGCGGCAATCAGCCAGGGCGTGGATGGGAGCTGGCTCAGCATGAAGATGGGCAGGGCGCAGAATGACACCAGCATCACGCCGATGAAGAGATCCCGGCGCGGACGCCAGCGCAGGGCAAGCGACGATCCGACCATCAGGCCAATGCTCTGCGCCGCAACAATGATCCCCCAGTGCGCGCGGCCAAAAGAGGTATCCGCAATCACCGGCCCGAGCACCATCATCACCCCGCTAAAGGCGGCGTTAATAATGGTGAACTGCACGACGATCGACCACACCCACGCCCGGCTGATGAACTCTTTCCATCCCTCTTTGAGATCCTGGAGCATGTTGCTTTGAGGGGCGTCAGCCTCGACGGCGGTGACGCGAATCAGCAGGTAGAGCGGTGCTGCGGCGGCGAACCCCAGCGCATCAATGGCGAGCCCCCAGCCCGGCCCGACGGAGCCGATCAGCACCCCGCCCAGCGACGCGCCGATCACCGTCCCGCTGTAAACACCGAGCTGAATAAAGGCGTTGGCTTCCCGCAGGCTCTTGCCGGGCACCGTCTGGGGCACCAGGGCAGAGGAGGCCGGTAGGGTGATACCGGCGGCGGCGCCGTTCACCGCGCCAAGCAGGGCCAGGCTGAGCACCGAGGCGGAACCGTCCAGTACCGACCAGGCCACAATAGCCTGCGAGAGGGCAGCCACCAACGAAGATGAAACCAGCACCCGGCTGCGGGAATAGCGGTCCGCTAAGACGCCGCCCAGCAGCAGGAACAGGACATTAAAGAGAGAGCGGGCCGCCACGACGATCCCCAGATCGGAAGCTGAGCCGCCAATATCCAGCACTGCGAACGCCAGCGCGATGGGGGCAATACCGTTGCCGAGTACGGTGAGAAAACGCGCCGCAAAAAGATGGCGAAAGGCGGAAAAGTGAAAAGCACGAACGCGTTTATTATCGGTTTTCATTGGGTTAATGGTTTCGGGATGAGGGGAAGTACTATAAATGACCTCAGGGGCAAAAACACCTGCCTGTATCTCCCCTCATCGCCATCAGCTTAACTCCGCGTTTTCGCTGGCCTCTTCTCTTGAGCTTTGTCTGTGCTGCTGGAGTAGATAAACCACAGCGCAATCCCCAGACAGACCACGGCCCCCAGGCGGCTCATCGAGAAGGGGATAGACGCATTGCCCAGCCAGCCAAAATTGTCGATCAGCATGCTCATGGTCAGCTGGCCGAAAATCACCGCCACCGTGGCGACCGCAGTGCCGATCCGCTGCACGGCCAGCACCATAATCACGATATAGGGCACGCCAAGCAGGGCGCCAAGGAGCTGCCATTTCGGCACGTCCATCAGCGTGACGGCATGTTGAGGTTCAAAGAAGACAATCAGCAGGGCGGTGATGAGCGCACCGACGGAAAAGGTCAGGAATGCGCTTTTGAACACGCCCACCTTGCTGCCCAGCTGGCCGTTAATGGCAGCCTGAATGCTCAGCGTGGCACCGCCGATGACTGCCAGAATAATCATGATAAATGTCATACTGTTACCCCTGTGCAACCAGAACCAGCGCGGCAATGATAAATATCAGCGCGATGATACGTCTGGCGTCAATTTTTCGGTGTGGCGTGCCCAGCAGGCCATAGTGATCGATGATCAGGCTCTTAAACACCTGGCCTGCGAGGATGCCAATCATCGTCATGGCGATGCCAATCGCCGGTGTCACCACGGTGAGGATCACCACGTAGACCGGGCCGAGGACGCCGCCCAGCAGCTGCCATGCAGGCTGGGAGAAAAACGACGGGCTGTTGCGGGGGCTGAAAAACAGCATCAGCAGAAACGTCAGGGCGGCCCCGACGCCGAATATGCTGAACGTTGCCCACAGATCGCCCACTTCACTGCCCAGTGGCCCCAATAAGCCAGCCTCGACGGAGAGGCCCATCCCGCCGGCAATAACCAGTAAAATCAATAAATGTTGCATAGTGACTCATCTCTTTTATCCAGGCGGAGAAGCGTACCCCTGAACATCCGTGAGAAAAATGCCATAATGCACTAAACACTTGTGCAGGAAATGCATCAATGCGCGATACCGCCAACATCAGCATGCGCTGGCTGCTTATCTTTAAAGATGTCTATGAGTCCCTCAATTTTTCAGTGGTGGCGCGCCGGGAAGGGATTGCCGCGTCCCAGGTGTCGCGGGTTATCCATCAGCTTGAGGATGCCCTTGGCCAGCAGCTTTTCTACCGCAACACGCGGGCGATCATCCCCACCGAAAGCGGGCATCTCTTTATCCGCTATGCCCGCCTGATGCTCGGTAATCTTGAGGAGGCGCGGCGGGAGCTGGACGAGCGCAAGCAGGCGCCGTCCGGTGTGCTGCGCATCAATGCCCCGGTCTTTTTCGGCCAGCGGCATATCGCCCCCGGGCTGGCGGGCCTGGCGGAGCGCTACCCCCGGCTCAGCATTGAGCTGACGCTGACGGACGACTATATCGATCCCCACCGGGATGCCGCCGACCTGATCTTTCGCATCGGTATGCTGACCGACTCCTCTTTCCACGCCCGGGTTTTCGGGCCGCAGTTTTATCACCTGGCCGCCGCGCCTGCTTACCTGCGCAAATACGGGGCGCCTGAGGTGCCGGACGACATTAACCGTCATAAATGCCTGGTCTATCGCGGTTCGTCCGGCCCAAACCGCTGGCTGCTGCGCGAGCCGGGCGGGGAGTGGGTTCACTATCCCGTGTCGCCGCAGCTGTCATCCAATAATGCGGAAACCCTGCTGACCTCGGCGCTGGGCGGGATGGGGATAGTGCTGTTCCCGGACTGGCTCATCGGCGACCGGTGCAGGAGCGGGGAGCTGGTAAAACTGCTGCCAGGCTGGGAGGCCGCTATCAACACGGAACCGCAGAACATCTCGGCGATCTACCCCAATGCGCGGCACCCGCCGTTGAACGTCAGGGCGGTTATTGATTACTACGTGAAATTTTTCGGCACGCCGCTGTACTGGCAATCTGAAGTGAATAAGTAAAGGCGCGCGGGCCTTTCTAATGAATTCCTCTTATTGCTCTAACTCACCCTGCTATTAAGACTGTAACTACGCTAATTATCTTTCAGGGTGATTCACATGTTTGTGTCATGGTGGTTAATCGTTCCGGTCCTGGCAGGCGTCGCCATCCTCTTCATAATGGTTACCCGACTCACCAACGAGGTTGATAAGCTTGAAACGGCGCTGGAAGAGAGCCGGGGACAGCTGAAGTCTGCCGGCCAGCAGGCAGAGGAGTACAAGCTGGCGAATCTGCGCATGACGGAAAATTTGCTGCAGGTGAAAGGCTACGCGCAAAACCTGGCGGGGCGCAGTGGCCCGGAACAGGAAAGGATGCTGTATGAAATGAACTGCGCCCTTAACCTGGCGACAAATCATATTGTTCATCACCCTGATTTTATCGACCATCCCTCAAAGGCAGGGGCATCCCGACCGCAGCAGTTGAGTGAAACCCTGCCGTTGATGTTTCGTTGATTTCCCTGGCCGGATGCGGTGTAGCCGCACCCGGCGCACGAAGCTGCCGATTAAATAATCTATTCGTCATTTTGTTATTTAAATTGAGTGTGAAGGCGCTTATTTTTATATTCACGCAATTAATTCTTTATCTTAAATTCATTGAGTGAATAAGTTTATCTCGAGAATATCTGATTCTGCTTAGCTAAATCATATTTTAATAAAAGGCGTGGGTTTATTATTTATAGTTACCTCATCATTTATTAAAGGATGTTCGACTATGGCAGGGGAAACCGAATCGATACAAAAAAAGACCACCTCAAACCGATATTTTTTACATGTACGCCATAACAAAAAAATTATTCCTGATGTTTATTTATTTACTCGAACAGAAGGGTTAAGCGAGCCTTCGCTGGACAGAAACTATTGTTACAAAATGGAGCTAATGGAATGAAGGAGACGAAGACCAGACCCTACGCCCCGAGGGTGGTTTCTGAGGGCGATATTCCGGTACATAAAAGTCTGGGCGAAGTGGCCCAGACTCGAAATGTCGGAGTGCCGCGCCCGATGCCGGGTATTGTGATTCTGGTTCACGGGGTAAACGACGTGGGGGAAGCCTACCAGAATCAGGAGAAGGGAATTCTCAAAGGACTGGGGAAACGGCTTAACCGGCAGGATTTTTATCCCCATGAATGGAAAGATTACCGAATCACCACGCCCGGCCGTTCGCCCATTATCCCGTTTTACTGGGGCTATAAACCGGTTACCTATGATGACTACCGGGCAGACCAGAAGCGCTACCGGGAAGAGGTCGGCAAGCTGAGTGACAAAGCGCATCTGCCCTATGATGCGTATCAGGAACATAACCCGGAGAATAAAAAGGCGCTGGGTAATGACGGAAAAGGCCCCTTTAAGTACCAGAACGATAACTTCAAAAATGTGCTCGATATGCACTTTGCCAAAAATGGCGGGACTTTCGCTAATGCCACCACCACTATCCCGGATATGTTAGGGCCGGGTGCCGGTGGATTCGGCGTGGCGGCTGCGGGCTTTGCTTCGTTGCACTTCAATGGAGGGGACTTCACGCATCCCATCTATGAAAACCCGCACCGCATATATCAGTTTTTTGCCGCTCAACGACTGGCGGATTTGATTATTCAGATCAGGGTAGAAGATATAACTAAGAATGATGTGATTAATGTGGTTGCCCATAGCCAGGGAACTATCATAACCATGCTGGCGAATATGCTGGTTAAACAAGCCGGATATGCTCCGGTAAATTGTGTCATTCTTAACCATTCCCCCTATTCACTGGAATCACGCGTGGCTGAAAATATTCAGCCCGGATACCAGCAGACCAACGCGGCCAGGCAGAACACCTTCAAAAACTTCTGCAGCCTGATGTATACGCAATGGAAAGGGGGCGGAAAAATGTCGGAGAGTGAAATACTGGCTCTGGAAGCCTCCTGCACCCTGCGTAAACCTTCCGATAACCCGCTGCGGACCGATGACCGTTATGGCCGGAGCAATGACGGCAAGGTGTACAACTACTTTTGCCCGAACGACGGTGTCGTGTCGCTGGAGAATGTGCAGGGGTTCGGCTGGCGGGGTATCCCTCAGAAAATAGCCGGTGATATTCCTAATCTGTATCAGCGCGTGTTTTATCAGCACGGGGAGGTGGGAAAAGCCCCGGATGCAAAACCTTTTTCGTTACCGCCGCGAAAGGAGGGAGATGCAGAGTACGCCTTCCTGACGAACAGCAGTTATGACTTTCGTGATGTGGTGATTAACGGCGAGGAATTACCGGAGCCGTTTATTTTTAAACTTCAGGGACAGGATAACCGTTCTGATAACGAACCTAAAACCAGTGACAAACCCTATACCTATTATATCGATCCGGAAAGTCCGGACGCTTATATCTCTTATTCAGCCAAAGCCAGCGCTATTAAGCGCACGGACTCTGCAATGTATATGCTTAACAGCTATCAGCGTATCAGCTGGAAACCGGGGCATGTTTTAACGCCTGATGAACTTAATATTGAAAGTACTGCCCGGAAACACACGGTCATTCAAGGGAAAATTATTGGTTCAAAAGAGTACCCGGTACTGTCAATTACCTGGCTGAAAACCCGTGAAGAGCTGGAAAAAGAGTGGCAGAAAACCGACCCGGTAGGGTACAGCCAGCACTCTTCCATTGTGATGAGCGAGTTTGCGCCGTCTCAGGCGATGGCCTTTGACCTGGCGATTGGACAGTGCAAATCGTTTGATTATAAGGCAGGGAAGTTCTGGGAGGAGCTGTTACATCTGGCGGACTGGCGAGATCCATTGAATAAGAATAGTGACGTGAAAGAGTACTACCGGAAAGGTAGGTTGCCAGAAATACTTACCAAATTTCACATGAATAAGCCAGACGAAGTGCTGCCTAAAGGCCAATACGGTGTGGAGAATGGTTACGCAGGTATCCGACCTAATGTTCGTAACTCTAAGTATGTCGATATGGGCGTTTTCAAGGCAGAAGACTTTCAGGAAAGAAAGTTATTGCAGTGGGAAATGCCAAAACCTAAAAGTGACAGCCAGTTGGCTTAAGGATTAAGCATGAAAGAATTATGTATTGTTTTCGCTGTAGCCACTATTTTACTGACTGCGAATAGTTTCGCGAAAGAGCCACCTACACAGATAGTTTATCGGTTTGATGACCACCGCTACCTTGAGTTAAAAGGTTGGGATTGCCAGGGAGAGTTATGGTATACCGATACAAAGCGGGGTATTCATTCACAGCCTTATTTTCAGTTTTACCGAATATTCACCCGCCAATTTATTCACCCTTCAGAACGTTATATTTCAATTCCAAATTGGGAGGTTGATGGCTTCCTGATTTCAAAAGATTACGGCGAAACCTGGAGAGCGGTTGGTTTCGCTCCCGGGCATAATGAACCTAATGGTGATGATTACGCTCCCGCTGAAGACGTATTATCATTTACCGTTGTCAACGATCAGGGTTTTTTGCAGACCAGACACCGGCTCTATATGTCTTCAAAGCCGTTTGATGATCCGCGCATTCTGCCGGGTGGTCCAGGTATCACTTACACTCTTGAAGATGGAACCGTTCAATCAATTAGCCCAGATTTTCCCGGTTGGAAATGGGGAATGGTGTACTTCACGAAGGGATGGCTTGAAGGAAAAGTTGTAAGCCATGAACAAAACTATCAGGGCCTGCCCGACAAAGTCCCCGAAGTGAAGAACTATGCGGGCTGGGATCGTATGCGCTGTGACATGGATGCGGGGCGATAAGTAATGAAAGGATTATTTACTGTTTTCGCAGTAGTCGCCGTTGTGCTGGCTGCTGATTGCCTGGGAAAAGAGCCACCAACACAGGTGGTTTATCGGTTTGATGACCATCGCTATCTGGAGCTTAAGGGCTGGGACTGTGAAGGGGAACTCTGGTATACGGATACCAAACGAGGTATTCACACCACACCTGCCAGTCAGTTCTATCGAATTTTTACGCGGAAATTTATCCATCCTTCTGAGAAATATATAGCAATTACCAACTGGCAAGTGGATGGCTTCCTTGTTTCGAAAGATTATGGTCAAACATGGAGGTCCGTCGGCTTTGCTCCCGGACATAATGAACCGAATGGTGATAACAGAGCGCCTGCTGAAGACGTGCTATCTTTTACCGTCGTCAACGATCAGGGTTTTCTGCAGACCAGACACCGGCTCTACATGTCATCAAAGCCGTTTGAAGATCCACGCGTTGTTGCTGGTGGTCCGGGTATCACATATACCCTTGAAGATGGAACCGTCCAGTCAATTAGCCCAGAATTTCCGGGTTGGAAATGGGGAATGGTGTACTTCACGAAGGGATGGCTCGAAGGAAAAGTTGTAAGCCATGAACAAAACTATCAGGGCCTGCCCGACAAAGTCCCCGAAGTGAAAAACTATACCGGCTGGGATCGTATGCGCTGTGACATGGATGCGGGGCGATAAGTGATGAAAGGAGTCTTGATCGTCGTCGCGGCGGATATCGCTGAAGTAATCCCCCGTTATCTGAACAATAAAGGTCACTCCATTACCGTGGCGCTATTGGCAGATTTGGAGACGGCACAGTCCACAGCAGGGATCTACAACACAGGCTCGTGGCTTAAGCCGGGTAAGGCGCAGCCGCCACCCGGCGGTGCTGTGAATTGCCCGGCGGCGCTGCGCTTGCCGGGCCTGCCAGGTCAAAGGCAGGGTTTGTAGGCCGGGTAAGGCGCAGCCGCCACCCGGCGGTGCCGTGGATTGCCC
Organism: Leclercia adecarboxylata; assembly: GCF_023639785.1. Taxonomy (NCBI): domain Bacteria; kingdom Pseudomonadati; phylum Pseudomonadota; class Gammaproteobacteria; order Enterobacterales; family Enterobacteriaceae; genus Leclercia; species Leclercia adecarboxylata. The sequence goes on along the minus strand of NZ_CP098325.1, from coordinate 3,600,617 downwards.
GGCGGCGCTACGCTTGCCGGGCCTGCCAGGTCAAAGGCAGGATTTGTAGGCCGGGTAAGGCGCAGCCACCACCCGGCGGTGCTGCGGATTGCCCGGCGGCGCTGCGCTTGCCGGGCCTACCGGGTCAAAGGCAAGGTCTTGTAGGCCGGGTAAGGCGCAGCCGCCACCCGGCGATACCACAGCGTTGCGGCCTGATGCCCTCACCCCGACCCTCTCCCACGGGGAGAGGGAGCAAATACTAAAAACGGCAACCTGGTTGCCGTTTTGCATTTACCTCCGCTACCGCTCCCTTAACGCCTCTTTCGCCCGGTTAAACGGCTTGATCATATAATCCATCACCGATTTCTCGCCGGTTTTGATATCCACCGTGGCAATCATCCCCGGCACAATGGAGAAGTGCCTGCCCGCCTTATTCACCAGGTAATCCTGACTGGTGCGGATAAACACCCGGTAGTAGAACACTTCCGGCTTGGCTTCATCCTGAATGGTGTCCGGGGAGATGGTTTCCACCACGCCGTCCAGCCCGCCATAGATGGCGTAGTCGTAGGCGGTGATCTTCACCAGCGCCTTCTGGCCGGGGTGGATAAAGGCGATATCCCGCGGCGACAGGCGGGTTT